>JAKOZI010000009.1 GCA_029780075.1 Pseudomonadota bacterium | reverse complement strand
CGCAAAGGACAGGCTCGCCCCTGGTGCCTGCAGCCCGGCATCAGGGGCGAGGTGCGCCTTGTGGAGAGAGCTTTTGGCATTGGGCCCTCGGCGCTGACGGAGGCCATGGGCATGCTCAACCACCATTTCGCAGCAGCCGCCTGATCGGCGCAGAGCGACAGCCTACCTCTGACTGCCGCCAATCTTTGCAACAGAGCCCGCCGGCGCTCATCTATGATCCGGCCGCCGGCGATGCGCGCCCGCTGACCGGCCGCATCGTCCGGCGCGGCCTTTCGGACGAAATCCGGGACCGCCACTACCTTGTCGTCGAGGCAACCGACGGCCGATCGCATTATATCGACATCGGCAAGGGCGAGAATGTCGCGAGCCATGCTCCGGGTGCGATCGTCCGGGTCGTGCCGGTCGCAACCGGCATCCGGGCCTCCGACCGCATGGTCGTCGAGGTCGCGGCAGCAAATGGCGGCCGCTACTCGATCGACGCGCATCTTCGTCACGATCCGGCGGCAACTGAATCCTTCGCTGAAGCGCATGTCCGGCGGCTCGAAGCCATGCGACGGCTGTCGCGAAACGTCGATCGCGATCCCGATGGCAGCTGGGTCATAGCCTCCGATCATCTCGACCGCGCCGCCGCCTATGAAGCGGCCCGTGCGAAGGATCGCCCGGTAACGGTCGAAACGCTGTCGCCGCTGCCACTCGAGAAGCTTGTCGATGCCGATGCCGCTACCTGGCTCGACCGGCAACTTGTTGCAGCGACACCCGAGCCGCTACGCGAGGCCGGCTTCGGGCACGATGTGCGCGACGCGCAGGCGCGGCGGAGGCAATGGCTGGTGAACGAGGGACTGGCGGAGGAAATGGCGGGGAAATTTTCCTATCGGAGCGACATGATTGCCGCGCTCCAGCGGCGCGAACTGCTGCGGATCGCGAGCGGACTGTCGAAAGAGTCGGGGCTGGCGTTCGTGGAGACGCGGAGCGGCGACCGAGTCGAGGGGGTCTATCGACGATCGATCGACACGATGAGCGGACGTTACGCGCTTGTCGAAAGATCGCGCGACTTCACCCTCGTTCCCTGGCGTCCGGTACTCGACCACCGTGCCGGCAAACCGGTCTCGGGTATCATGCGCGACGGCGGGATCAGCTGGACGCTCGGACGCCAGCGCGGCGGGCCGGGCATTTCGTGAATGCGTCCGCCGTGCCGAGGCTGATCAGAGAAGCGGCGCGACTTCGCTCGCGACGCGCTCGCCCGACCGGATTGCGCCATCGATATAGCCCACCCACGCATCGGCGGTCTCGGTACCGGCCCAGTGGATGCGCCCCACCGGCTCGAGCAGCGCGGAGCCGAAGCCGGTCAGGACGCCCGGACCCGGCACCGATACATAGCCGCCGCGATGATAGGGCGAGAGCGTCCACACCTCTTCGACATAATCGACAGGATGGCGCGCGGCCTCGCCGAAATATCGTGCAAGATCCTCGAGGACGCGCGTTCGGCGTTCTGCCGGCGTTCGGTCGGCCCAGCGCTGCGCCGGCGCGCCGTCGAAAAAGCCGACGAGCGCGCCGCCCTTCGTCAGCGGCGTCCCGCGATCGAACCAGGGGCCGAACTCGGTCTTGTCCGATATGACCAGACCCGACAGGCCCATCTCGCGCCAGAAGGCGCGGTCATAGGCAAGCGCGACCTTGATGACGCAGCCGAGCGGCATGCGCTGCGTCAGGCCGTCGCGCCGCGCGGGCAGTGGCGGCGCATAAGCGATGCGTGAGGCGAGCGCCGGCGGCGCGGTGACGATGACGCGCGTCGCGCGCCAGCTTCCGCGCCCGGTCACCACCGTCACGCCCGCGTCATCCTGCTCGATCCGCGAAACGGGAGCGCCGAGGACAACCGCATCGCCAAGCTCCGCCGCCATCTTCGAGGCGATTTGCCAGACACTGCCCGCGAACAGGCTGTCCTGCGCACCGCCCCGCGTCGCGATCAGCGCTTCAAGGCCACCCGCCGACGCGAGATAGGAAAGGAAATAGAGGAAGGAGATTTCGCCGGCGTCGCACGAAAAGACCCCGCGCGCGAGGGCCCGAAAGAGCGCGCGCGACGGCTCGCCCTTGACGTTGAGCAGCAGCCAGCTCTCGACGGTTTGCGCGTCCCATGCGGCGGCCTCGTCGGCGAGCCAGGCGCGGGGTGCTGCGATCCGGCTTGCCATGCCGTCGAGAGCCGCCACCGCCGCGCCGAACTCTGCCAGATCCTCATCGGCCAGTCCTGGCGTCTCGCCGCGATAGCGCGCCATGCGTCCTGCAATGTCGATGATATTCTCGCCGTCGGCATATTGCGGCACGACGCGAACCCCATAGTCCTTCGCCAGCGCGAGGAGATGCGTCTGCGTCGGACCGACCCACTGACCGCCGATGTCGATCGTTTCGCCCGCCAGCGTCGCGGCCTTGGTGCGCCCGCCGACGCGGTCATCGGCTTCCAGCACAACGACCGACCGGCCTGCGCGGCGCAATTCACGCGCTGCGGTCAGCCCCGCGAACCCCGCGCCGACGATGACGACGTCGGTGCGCCTGCCAGGCTCCTTCGCCGACGCGCCTCCCGCGAATCCCGCGACCGCGACTCCGCTTGCCGCGATCGCCATAGCCTCGCGCCGCGACACTCCGTTCTGCGTGCTTTCCATACTCGCTCTCCTCAGAATTTCGCGTCTAGCGTCAGACCGTAGGTCCGGGGCGTTCCGACGTGATTATAGTTGAAGCCGATCGAGCTGATCGCGATGCGCGAGGTGTAATAGTAGCGGTCGGTCAGATTCTTGCCCCAGACCGCGATGCCGAAGCGGTCGTCGGCGGTGCGGAAAGCGATCCGCGCGCCGAGCAGGCCGTAGCCACCCTGTGTCAGGCTCGCGCTGTTCAGCGCGTCATATTCCTGCCGGCTGACATAATTGCCGTCGATGCGGAGGCTGAGAGTCCCCGCATCGCTGCTCAGCACGTCCCAGTCGATCGCGCCCGACAGACTGACCGCCGGAGCATTGGCGAGACGGTTGCCCGCCACCGGCTGCCCCTGCACGACGCCCTCGATGATCTTGCTGTCGAGAAGGCCGAGCGAGGCCGACACCGACAGCGTACGCGCGGGCTTCGCGACAAGTTCGAGTTCGGCGCCGAAGATACGCGAACGCGGCAGGTTCAATAGTTTCTGCGTGCCGTCGGGGTTGACGTCGATGAACTGCTGGTCGCGATATCGATAGTAAAAGCCGCTGCCATTGAGACGGAGACGGCGACCGGCAAGATCGAGCTTGAAACCGGCCTCCAGCGAATCGACCTTCTCGGGTCTCGCGACGGTTAGTTCGCTGGGCGCGAAGAAGGCCTGCGAAGCGAAGGAACTGGCACGATAGCCCCGGCTATAGCTCGCATAGAGCAGATTGCCGCCGCGCAACCAGTCGATCCCGATCTTGCCCGAGACATTGCCCTTGCGGAAGCGCTGACTCGTGGTCGCGTCGAGGTTCGCGGGGTCGCCGGGGATCAGATTGGCGAGTGGAACGCCATCGCTGCCCGCGAGAATGGAGTTGATGTCGTATTGACGGCCACGGTCGTAGCTGTAGCGCAGGCCGCCGCGCAGCTTGAACCCGCCGCCGAGATCGTAACTCGTGTCCGCATAAGCGGCCCAGCTCCAGCGTTTCTGGGTGAAACTGTTCTTGAGTTGGCAGCCGGCGAGCGGTCCCGCGGTGAGGCAGTCGTTGAAATCGAGCGCCCCGTCGAGATTGAAGTCGATATCCTGATAGGCGAGCAGGTCGGATGCGTTGAACACTTTCTCATAACCGAAGAAGCCGCCGAAGGTATATTTGAACGGCCCGTCGCCGTCGCCCACCAGCCGCAGGTCCTGCGTCACCTGCGTTGCGCGGTCACGATAAAGGATCGACAGGGCTTTGAGCGCTGATCCGTCGGTATCCTCTTCATTGAGCAAAGTGCCACGATCCCACGAACTGACCGATACGAGCTGGAGACCATCGTTCAGCCGGATGGTCGAGGTGAGCGCTGCGGCATAGGTCCGGTTGCGCCGTTTCGGGGTGAAGTCGCCCGTAAGCTCCCGTCGGCCGAGGCCGCTGCGAAAATCGTCCGTGAGCGGGTTCAGGACCGGGTCGGCTGCGTTGAAAGCCGCATATACGCCGCCGCCGATCCCCAACGGCCCCGGCTCGGCGATAATCCCGTAATTGTTCGGGTTCTGGAGGCTGGTCGACAGCCGCAGGATGAATTCGGCATCGGACGAGGGCTCATAGCGTAGCGAGAGGCGCACACCATATTCGCGCGCCGCGTCGAGGTCGGCTTGTCCCGGCGAGAGGTTCGTCAGCGTTCCGTCTGCGCGCGCGAAGGTGAAAGCCAGCCGCGCGGCTAGTTTCTCACCGAGCGCCGTATTGACGAAACCTGCGCTTTCGATCCGGTCGTAATTGCCATAACCTACCGACAGCGCGCCCGATGTCGCGAATTGCGGCTTGGCGGCGATCAGATTGACCGCGCCCCCCGTGGTGTTCTTGCCATAGAGCGTGCCCTGCGGCCCGCGCAGTACCTCGACGCGTTCGAGATCGTAGAGCGCGACGCCGAGCAACGCGAAATTGCCCTTGTAGACCTCGTCATAATAGGTCGCGACGGGGCTCGCCTGATTGAGACTGTAATCGGACATCGACACGCCGCGCAGCGCGAAGATCGGGGTGGTGTCGCCCAGCGTGCTCACCGACTGCAGGTTCGGAACCACATTCGCAATATCGCCGGCATTGATGATCCGTTGCTTGGTCATCATATCGGCCGACAGCGCCGTGACCGAGACAGGGACATCCTGCAGCCGTTCCGGACGGCGCTGCGCCGTGACGACGATGTCCTCGACCGCCCCGCCGTCGCCAGGGACGCTTTCGGCGACCGCGCTGTCCTGTGCGGCAGCGAGTGTCGGTATCCCGGCAATGATCAGGCCAAGCGGGCTAAGATACATCCAACGCGATCGAATCATGACAACCTCCCCAGCTATCGACGTCGGTAGCCCGATGCGCTAGGCTGTTCCGTACGTGTACGAGGCGCTTATTCGTACGCGTACGAAAACGTCAAGGAGCTATTTTGACCGGGCTGGCCACCGCGCGGGAATCGCGCAATAAAATCTCGCGCGACGGCATGCGCGAGCAGATTATCGGGCTCTGTTGCAAAGATTGGCGGCAGTCAGAGGTAGGCTGTCGCTCTGCGCCGATCAGGCGGCTGCTGCGAAATGGTGGTTGAGCATGCCCATGGCCTCCGTCAGCGCCGAGGGCCCAATGCCAAAAGCTCTCTCCACAAGGCGCACCTCGCCCCTGATGCCGGGCTGCAGGCACCAGGGGCGAGCCTGTCCTTTGCGCAGGGCTCGCATGACTTCGAATCCCTTGATCGTGGCATAGGCCGTGGGGATCGATTTGAAACCGCGCACCGGCTTGATCAGTATCTTGAGCTTTCCGTGATCGGCCTCGATCACGTTATTGAGATACTTCACCTGCCGGTGGGCCGTCTCCCGGTCCAGCTTTCCTTCGCGCTTCAATTCGGTGATCGCTGCACCATAGCTCGGCGCTTTGTCGGTATTGAGCGTGGCAGGCTTTTCCCAGTGCTTCAGGCCTCGCAGGGCCTTGCCCAGGAACCGCTTCGCTGCCTTGGCGCTGCGGGTCGGCGACAGGTAGAAATCGATCGTGTCGCCCCGCTTGTCGACTGCCCGGTACAGGTAGGTCCACTTGCCCCGCACCTTGACGTAGGTTTCATCCAGGCGCCAGCTCGGATCAAAGCCACGCCGCCAGAACCAGCGCAGCCGCTTCTCCATCTCCGGGGCGTAGCACTGGACCCAGCGATAGATCGTCGTATGGTCGACCGAAATGCCGCGTTCCGCCAGCATTTCCTCAAGGTCGCGATAGCTGATCGGATAGCGACAATACCAGCGCACCGCCCACAGGATCACATCACCCTGGAAATGGCGCCACTTGAAATCCGTCATCGTTCCGTCCGTCCAATCTCCGCCAAGCATGCTCAAGCTTCACGATTTTTGCAACAGAGCCATTTCGCGTTCCAGATGGAATCCGTCGATCGGCCGGGTTACAAGGCCCCGCGCCGAAGCCGATCGTTCCGGAAGAATGCATATGGCGTCACCGTCTGCGACGACGCGCTGCACCCAATCCTCGCGGCTTGATCGAAAGCGAGGGTGCATGAGCAGGCCCTTACGTACGAAGTGATCGAGGATCTGATCGCGAAATTCGCATGTGAGCCGATCGACAAAGGGGAATTCCAGCAAGTCCTCGCCTCGCACGACTTCGTTGGCTGTCAAAGGATGATTTGCCGAACAGCCCAGCACGAAGCGCTCCCGAAACAGAGGATGCACATCCAGCTTGCGCTCCAACCTCGCTTCCCGCGGCAGGATGCAGGCGTGGTATCTTCCTGAAAGCAACTCCGACGTATCTTCGCTGGCCTGCAGCGAGTGCAGCCGAATTTCGATGGATGGCGCCGCTAATAAGGCGCTCTTGAGGAACGCCGTGAGCCCCGTTGGTCCGACGGTCGATGCGACGGCTACATCCAGCACGCAGTGCTTCCCCATGGCCCAGTTCTCGGAGTGATCCCGAACGCTCTTCATCGCGACTACCATGCGCCGAAATTCGGCCTCAACATCCTGACCAAGACCGGTCAGGCGACTGTTCTTTCCGTCGCGATGGATCAGCTGTCCGCCAAGCTCCTCTTCCAACCGGCGGATGGCGCGGGTCAGACTGGGCTGCGACACACCGCTCAGACGAGCAGCCGCTGTGAAGTTCAGCGTCTCAGCCAAGTTGATGAAATAGGCCCCTATGCATTATTCGGACACAGATTCACGGTAGCGGTTTGACGAGCAGTGGCATGAGGCCGTCGGCGTCGAGATCGAGGCGATCGGACCAGACATAATCGCCGGTGAGATTGATGCGGTCCCAGCCCAGCGGCGACAGGCGAGACAGCATCGTGGGATCGATGGCGCTTCCCCGATGGCGCATTTCGTCCACGGCGCGACCGAGATACCGGCAGTTGAACAGGATGATCGCAGCGGTGACGAGGTTGAGCGCAGCCGCACGGGTTTGCTGGTTCTCCAGGCCACGGTCGCGGAATCGACCGAGTCGATGAAAGGCGACTGCCCGGGCCAGGCTGTTGCGCGCCTCGCCCTTGTTCAATTCGGCGGTAACGGTGCGGCGCAGCGCCGGATCCTCGAACCAACGCAGGGTAAACAGCGTGCGCTCGATCCGCCCGACCTCGCGCAGCGCTGCGGCGAGCCCATTCTGTTGGCGGTAGGCTGACAGCTTCTTCAGGATCAACGATGGCGTGACGGTGCGATCACGCATCGCGCCGATGACACGTTCGATATCCGGCCAGTGACTGACGATCAGGTCCCGGTTGAGCTTGTGGCCGAACAGCGGTGCGAGCCTGCCGTAACGCTTCGAGGACTCGAACGCGTAGAGGCGCCGATCTGACAGGCGAGGAATCCGCGGCTCGAAATCCAGCCCGAGCAGGTGCATCGTCGCGAATACGATGTCGGAAACGCCGCCTCCATCGACGTGCAGGGCGGTCAGATCGGCATTGCTCTCGTGGCCGAGTATGCCGTCAAGCGCATGAATAGCTTCCCCTGCTGTACCGGCGATCACAGTCTGGTGAAGCGGCGCGTACCGATCGGTGATGGTGGTATAGATCTTGACCACCGGGTCGCGACCATAATGCGCATTGACCGTTCCGCCGGCTTCGCCCGGTCCGCCCAGATAGAAGGCTTGGCCATCTGCGGACGCCCTGTGCCCCTGCCCGAACCAGGCGGCGATCGGCTCGGCGTGGATGGCATCGGTCAGACAGGCGAGCGCCGCGCGAAAGGTTTCCTCACGCATGTGCCATGTCTGCATGCGCAGAAGCGCGCGGCGTGATCCTGCGCCGCATACCTCGGCCATGCGCGACAACCCGAGATTGGTCGCCTCGGCAATCATGGTGGCGAGGAAGGCGCGCTCGTCAGCAGGCGGCAATCCGGTTGAAACATGACCGAAATGCCGTGTGAATCCGGTCCAGCGTTCGACCTGCGACAGCACGTCGGTAATACGGGTAGCAGGCAGCCTGCCGTAGCAGGCGAGCGTCAGGTGCCGCCCTTCATCCTGCCCGGCGTCATCATCCTTTTGCTCTTTGGGGAAGCGTAATCTCTCCCCGGCGAACAGGACGGCATCACGCCCGCCCAGATTGCGGGCGACCCCGCGCAAGGCGCTGTCGAGTTGCTCAGCGCGCTGATCGAGCCATGCATGTGGATCGCCGAGCGAGAACGGCGGTTGGAGCGATGCGCCTGGCGATGGCGCAAGCAGCACGTCCAGCGACCGGTGCATCCGCGACGTGGGCACCCAGATATCACCCGACGCCAGCGCATTGGCGAGCGCGCCGTAAGTCGCCATTTCCCAATGCGTCCGGTCGATCTTTCCTGCGACCACGACATGGCGCTGCCAGCGCCGCTCGACATGACCGAGCGGAACGTCGGCGGGAAGCGGTTTGCGCCAGTCGCCATCGAGATCCGAAAGGACCGTCATCCCATTGCGCAATGTCGCGGTGCCGGCCCGGCCGTGGAAATCGAGCGCTCGCAGGAACTGTGGTCCTGCCCGCTTGAAGGTCCGGTACTCGGCTGCAATCTCACTCAGCACATCATCCCTGTGAGGCGCGGCGGTGCGACGGATGATCGCCGCATCGGCGTCGAGCGTGTCGAGAGGCATAATATCCCTGAGGGCATCGCCGATATCTTCACCAGCGCGTGCTACCCGGCTGACCGTTTCCAACACTGTGGCGATGCGCATCAGCCGATCGCGTCCCTCGCGTCCCGAGACCGCGATCCGCTGTTCAAGGCGTTTGCGAGCACGAAGGTGAGCGCGTCCCATCAAGGCGCCGAACATGGCGATCGCCGCGTCGGTAAGCGTGGCCTCCAACTCGCGCAGCGTGGCAAGCAGTATGACCCGTCTGCGGGCAGGTCGCATCTGTTGGAAAGCCTGGGCGGTATAGCGCACACCTTCGCGGGCGAATTGCGTCAAGCGTGGTTCGTGCCGGGGATCGATTGGAACACGGGAAATGCCGGTCCAGCGGATCAGCGCGACCTTCTCGAGGATTTCGGCGAGCGAGGCAGACGCGACGCGAGGCTCCGGTTCGCGCAGCCAGGAAAAGCGGCTTTGTCGGTCATGCACCTTGTCATCCACCAGCGTGTCAAGACGTTGTCGCATCTCTGTATCGAGTGTGTCGGCGACCGCGGCGACCAGATCCGTTTCCGCCCGAAGCATCGCCTCGGCCGCCATCCGCTCAACAACGCTGATACCGGGGATGACGATGCGCCGGGTGCGTAGTTCGCCCAGCAGTCGGTCGAGCAGAATGCGCCCGTCAACGATGGGCATGGCTTCGGTCGCAAGCCACGCGGTCATCGAAGTGCGAACCGGCTGGCTCAGATCGGTAAAACCAAACCGGGCTTTGATGGCGGCAAGCTGATCGTAGCGGGTCGGTGTACGCCGCGCGAAGTCGGCGATGACGCCCGCATCAACCCCAACCTGGTCGGCGATATGGTCGAGCATGATCGCAGGCAACAGCTCGCCGGCGCGCAGATGTCGTCCTGGATAGCGCAGACAGCAGAGTTGCAGGGCATAGCTCAGCCGGGTCGCTGGAGTGCGTGCGATACCGATCGCCGACATGTCTTCGGCGTCGAGGCCATGATGTCGCACAACCTTCGTTTCGGTATCGGGCAGCGCCAGCAGTGCGACGCGCTGCCGCTCGGTCATTGGAATGCGTGCGGGCATGTTTCATCCTCCAAAAACCTCTTGCCTTTTGCTCGCTTAATGAAAGAGGATTGTGAAAGGCGGAAGGCGGCGGAAACCCGTCACTCCTGTTTCTGCCTCCGGATACGGCCGTTTGTGAAAGCAGCATGATGACCCACGAACCCTATCTGATCGGCTATGCCCGCGTGTCGAAGGGCGACGACCAATCGAATGCGGCCCAGCGCCGCGCGCTCGACGCGGCCGGCTGCAAGCGGGTGTTCGAGGAGACCGCCAGCGGCGGTCGTTGGGATCGACCGAAGCTTCTGGAGATGATCGGCCAGTTACGCGACGGCGACGTGGTCGTCGTCTGGAAACTCGATCGTTTGTCGCGCAGTCTGAAGGACATGCTGCACATCATGGAGCGGATCGAGTTGGCAGGCGCAGGCTTCCGCTCGCTAACCGAGGCGATTGACACCACTACAGCCGCAGGCCGGATGATGATGCAGATGGTTGCCAGCTTCGCTGAGTTCGAGCGGGCAATGATCCGCGAGCGTACATCCGCCGGTCTCGCTCAGGCGCGCGCCGAGGGGCGTATCGGCGGAAGGAGACGTAAGCTTGCCGACAAGCAGCGTCGCGAGATTGCCGAGTCCGTTGTCTCCGGTCGCAAATCTGGCGCTGAAATGGCACGTCTTTACGGTGTCAGCGAACCGACCGTTTCGCGCATTGTCGCCGCGCATAGGCAAAGCATGGAAGTCATATCGACGTAGCCGCTCGCGGACGACGATGAATGGTGGTTCGGCTTTTGAGCCGAAAGATGCAGAAAGCCGTCGTTGCTGCGGTGTCACAACCGTTCGGTTGTGACACTGGGCGCATCATGGCCACTCGCGCCCCATTTCGGCTGTTCACTCGATCGGCATGCGTTCCCGAAACCGGCCGTTCAGACCGCTCGTCCAATTCCCGTTTTCCCATTTCCCACCGGCAATTTCGGGAAAATCCAATCGGGAACAGATTTTAGGAAAGCGAAAACCACAGGCTTCCGTCAGCGCGATCGACGCGGCGAGGTTCCCGCCAGACGTTCCCAATCGGGAATGTCGGGCGCCAGCCTTGGCTGGGGAGGCGTTGTAACCCATCTCCGTCCCGCTTCGTAAGCGCTCCCAAAGGGGAGATTTATGAAGACCAGCTACGTTCCGAACGACGCCACCACCATCGCTGCGTTGCGATGGTCGATCGTCATCGTTTTCGCATTATTCGGCATCGCCAAGTTCGCGGCATATGAGGCCGAGGGCGTGGCAAAGATCGCAAGCCACTATCCGCTCTTTAGCTGGATGTATCCGATCTGGGGCGAGCGTGGCGCAAGCAACGTCATCGGTACTATCGAGTTGCTGACAGGAGCAATGATCGCGCTCGGCGCTCGCTACCCGCTCGCAAGCCTCGCCGGCGGTGCGATGGGCGTATTCACCTTTTGCGTCACGCTCAGCTTCTCATTGGATGCGCCCGCGTTCTGGCAGGTGGGATACGGCGCTCCGTTTCTTGGGTCGACCGGCCAGTTCCTGATGAAGGACGCCGTGCTGCTGGCAGCCTGCTACGCCCTCGCGGTCAACGGCCAACGCCGAATGCGTCCCGGCGACTGACAGACACGATCACCAGCGCAGGAGCCTTGAACCCATCAGCGCTCCTACGCTGGCGGTGAGGGCAATTCCTAGCGTGTACCAGGTGAGTACGAAGACGGCAGATACCTCGGGGCAGTGTAGGCAATAGATCGTCGCCGCCCATCCCCCGGCGCTTAGCCCTGCCGCCGCACCGGCGGCCCTGAAGTGTGTCGGCGCGAGACGCCGGAACGACCACAGCAAACCGGCGAAGATCGGGATCGACAGGGTCAGGACGTGCCACGGACAGCTCCGCCAGCTTTGGCCCAGCCACATCGCCAGCCAGTCGCCAGAGGGCGTCGAGGCGAGTTCGACCACCCCGACGCCTGCCAGGAGGAGCGCCGGCACCGCCAGCAGCCATAGGCCGCGCGGGACGCTCGCGTCCGGACGAGCCAGCTTCACCGCCGTGGACATCGCCACCATCGCGATCGACAGGGTATAGGCGGCCTTGATCCAGAAGGAGGATCCTTGAATCGCCGCATCCAGATCGGGGCGAACGCCGATCGTGGCGCCCATGTAGAGAGCCGCAAGGACGCATCCGGTCGCGATCCCGATGGCGATGCGCCGCGTGACGGCGTTAGGCGGCACACGCGCTACGTCGCTGCTGAGCTGCCGGATCAACCGTTCGGTGCTCTCAGTGCTCATTGCCGTCACCCTTTCAGCCGGGCGGCGAGCGCACGAAGGCCGCGATGCACGGAAATCTTGACGTCGGACTCCCCGATCCCGGCTCGGGTAGCGGCTTCCGCGATGCTTTGTCCGTCGATATGCGTGTCCCGAATGGCTCGCGACTGTTTGGGCGGCAGCGTGTCCAGCAGGCGGGTGACATCGATCCGGGCATTCGCGGATGCTTCGAAACCCTCCGTCACCAGCATTGCCTCCACGTCCTCGATCGGGATGTGCCGGCGCTGCCGGCGCAGGTGATCGATCATGCGATAGCGTGCGATGGCATAGAGCCACGCCGTGAACGGGCGGCCGCGATCATACGTCGCCCGGCGGCCATGCACGGCGATCAAGGTTTCCTGCACCAGGTCATCCACTTCGTTGCTGCCGGCGAGCCGCCGGCGATAAAAACGTTCCAGCAGCGGGACGAGCGCGCGCAGTAACGCAGCGTGAGCGGCAGCGTCGCCATCCAGCCCCCCGATCATCAATGCCTTGAGCTGATCTTCGCTTTGCCCCATCTACACCCCGCAACGCTGCGTCGATCAGTATCGAGCGGGATATTGCGGATGATCAAGGGGCATTGCGTCCAACCATCGTCCGGAACGACCAGCGTTCGTCACCGGCATCTGTTCGTCGTCCATGCAGTCCTACCCTCCAACGCGCCGGTGCACGGACTACGCGGGAGCGCGGCGTTTGGTTACAACGGCATCTTTTCATTCATGTGCCGTGTAACCGGGCTCCTAGTTGTCCCGTAGTGACAGGAACCATCAAGGGAGGTCACCGATGCGTTCCATGTTTCTGTCCGTCGCCGTCATCGCCGCGCCCATCACGATCGCGGCGCCCGCCCATGCGGCACCGACCGTCAAACCGTTCAATCAGGCCGCGTTCGATGCGGCGCAGAAGGCGGGCAAGCCGATCCTTGTCTGGGTCCATGCCCCGTGGTGCCCGGTATGCCGTCAGCAGGCAAAGACGATCGAGCGTGTCATCGCCGAACCCGCCTATCGCGACATGCAGGTCTTCCGGATCGACTATGACACGCAGAAGCCGCTTTGGCAGAAGTTCGGCGCGACGATGCAGTCGACCCTGATCGGCTTTCGCGGCAAGCGCGAAACCGGCCGCATCGCTCACGAGACCAACGATGCCAAGGTATCCGCGGTGATCCGCGGCGCGCTGGCCTGATCCTCTAATGGCCTCGGCGTTGAACCCCGCGCTCGCCTATGTGGCGGGCGCGCTCACCATCCTGTCGCCGTGCGTGCTGCCGCTGGTACCGATCGTCCTGTCGTCGGCGGCGCAGCGCCACCGCTTCGCGCCCGTGGCACTTGCGGCGGGACTGGTGCTGGCGTTCACCGCGACCGGCTTCGTCGTCGCCGCGTTCGGGCAGGCGCTCGGGATCGATACGCTTGTCGTCCGGAACGCCGGCGCGATCATCCTGTGCCTGGCGGGCATCGTCCTGCTGATACCCCGTCTCCAAGACGGGCTGTCACGGATTGCCACGCCTGCCGCAGCCTGGGCGAGCCGACAGCAAAGCGCACTCGACGACCGCGCCGGGTTGTGGGGTCAGGCGCTGGTCGGGGCATTGCTCGGCATCGTATGGGCACCCTGTGTCGGCCCCACGCTCGGCGCGGCGGTGGCGCTGGCGGCGGAAGGGAAGGATCTGGGCGAAGTGGCGCTGGTGATGGCGGCCTTCGGACTAGGTATCTCCACCGTGCTGCTGGTCATCGCCTTTGTCGCTCGCGGCGCGCTCGCCCGCTGGCGGGGGCGGATGATGGCAGCGGGCGGTCACGGCAAGATCGTGCTTGGCGGACTGCTGCTAATCGTCGGCATCTTCATCCTGACAGGGGTGGATCGCCAACTCGAAGCCTTCGCACTCGATCATCTGCCCGACAGGGTAACCGAATGGTCGACCGCCTTCTAACATTTGCATTCTCCCACCGAGGCACATTGCATGATGCACAACATCCTCTCCCTGCTGTCCCTGTTAGCGCTGGTCGGCTGCGGGCAGGCGCCCGCCGGAGCTGCCGCACAGCCCCGCCCGGTCAAACCACTCGTCGTCGGGACGCCCGCCGCGCCTGTGGTGGTTGAACTGTTCCAAAGCCAGGGCTGCTCGTCCTGCCCGCCTGCCAACGCCAACGTGAACGCCATTGCGGATGCGCCGGGCGTGCTCGCCTTATCCTTCGCCGTGACCTACTGGGATCGGCTCGGCTGGAAGGACACCTTCGGCTCCCCCGCCTGGACCGCGCGGCAATGGGACTATGCGCGTGCCGCTGGTCGCCCGCAGGTGGCCACACCGCAGGTGATCATCAACGGCGGGCCTACGATCGTCGGCAGTAATCGTGCTCAGCTCGAAGCGACGATACAGCGCGCCGGTCCTGCGCATGGCGGTCCTGCCATATCGGCCCGCAATGGGACCTTGACCTTCGCTGCCGGCAAGGGCGCCCCGTCGACCATCTGGCTGGTCCGCTACGATCCGCGCACGGTCGAGGTCCCGATCCGCGCCGGAGAGAATGGGGGGCGGACGCTCCCCCACCGCAATATCGTGCGGGAACTGGTAAAGCTGGGCAATTGGTCCGGCGCGGTGACGGAGTTGCCGCTGCCCAGCGCACCCCGCGGACTGCGCTCCGCCGTTCTGGTGCAGCAGGGTACGGGCGGGCCGATCACCGCAGCGCGCAAGCTGTAACCCGTTGGCGGTGTCGTCCGCGGCTGGGGATCGGCCGACGATATTTCATCAGTCGTGTAACTCCGGCCGGTCAGCCATCGAAGTTGGAATTATGATGATGGGAATTTTCCACTCTATGCGCTCAGCACGCCGGACAGGCGCTTGGCCAGACCACCCGGATGCAGGCCCCGGGCGACAAAACCCTCGCGACTATCGGCACGACGCCAATGGTGTGCGGTACCGAGGAGGCTGCAGATGATCGAGCCGTTATCGACTTCAGCCACCGAGACTCGCGAGCGTGCAGAGCGCGGCGGCGAACTGGTGTACCGGCATCGATTGCCGACAAGGCTTTGGCATTGGACCAATGCGGTGGCGATCATCGTTCTGCTAATGAGCGGGTTGATGATCTCGAACGCCCACCCGCACCTTTATTGGGGTGAGTATGGCGCGAATTTCGATCAGCCTTGGTGGTCTCCGCCGCGCTTTCCCGGCTGGGCAACAATCCCCTCAACATACAATCTGGCGCTTGCTCGCCACTGGCATCTGTTCTTCGCTTGGATTCTCGCGTTCGGCCTGCTTGCTCATCTGGTCATCAGTCTGGTCAACCGGCACATCCAGCGTGACCTGACGCTGCGGCGCATCGAACTTGCTCCTTCCCACCTCTGGCAAGACGTGAAGGATCATGCACGCCTAAAATTCCCCACTGGTCAAGAAGCGCTTCGGTATAACGTCCTACAGAAGATCGCGTATATTTCGATCGTATTCGTCGTTATCCCGCTGCTGATCCTGACCGGGCTGAGCTTGTCTCCCGGATTCAACGCAGTCATGCACTGGCCGCTCGATCTTGTGGGCGGTCGCTCGTCGGCCCGCTCTCTGCATTTCATTTGCGCTGGTATCATAGCTGCGTTCATCGTCGTTCACCTGACTTTGGTGCTACTGGCGGGTCCGATCAACGAGGTCCGTTCGATGTTGACCGGCTGGTTCCGAGTGCCACCCGATCCCGACAAACCTACCGCCAAGCTCAAGCGGACCTTGGACACGCAATGACAACGATTCTTACACGCCGCGCTCTTGTCGGCAGCCTTGCAGCCGGCGGCGGCGCGATACTCTCAGGCTGCGACCGTCTAGGGCAAAACGAGCAATCTCGCGCGCTCCTCGCATCCGGCGAGCGGGGCAACTATGCCTTTCAGAGGCTATTGCAGGACCAGACGGCGCTAGCTGAGGAGTTCGCTCCTTCGCAGCGCTCGCCCGTTTTTCGTGCGAATGGCACCCGGATGCCGTGCGGAACCGATTATGCACGGCATCTTGCCGTCAACTTCAACGATTGGCGGCTGGTGGTCGACGGCGCTGTCGCTAACCCGCAAGCCTTTTCGCTCGACCAGATCAGGGCGATGCCGACCCGAACCCAGATCACACGTCATGACTGCGTGGAGGGCTGGAGTGCGATCGCGAAATGGCACGGTGTGCCCCTAAAGCTGTTGTTGGATCGCGCAGGCGTGAGCCCGCAAGCCCGTTACATCGTGTTTCATTGTGCCGACCCACAGTCGAACGGGACCATGTACTATGAATCGATCGACCGGATCGACGCCGCTCACCCGCAGACGATGCTGGCTTGGGGGATCAATGACCAGCTGCTTCCGGTCCAGAACGGCGCGCCACTAAGACTCAGGGTAGAGCGGCAGCTCGGCTATAAACACGCGAAATATGTCCAGCGGATTGAGGCGGTCCCAAGCCTCGCCGGCATCTATGGCGGCAAGGGCGGCTATTGGGAGGATGCGGCGGGATATGAGTGGTACGCGGGACTCTGAGGGATCGCGATCACACGATAAATTTCTATGCTGGCGGTGGTTTGGACGTTGAACGTGTCCAACATTCCGCCAGCGAAAGCGGACATTCCCGTTTCACCATCCGATCGGGACGGCTTGGCCCGTCTTGATCGCCGTTTCCAATCGGGATGGCGGATCAGCGCCTAAACCAGCTTGCTCCCGTCGAATCCTTCCCGTTGCGAAGCACGGTCATCGCCCCTTGATCGCCAAGTGCGTAGGCTTTCAAAAAGGCGATGCTGACCGAAGCGGCGGAAGCATAGTTGGCCTCGCCTCAAGATTTGTTCGCCAGACAACGCTAAGCCGGACATAGTGAGAACATCCTACGCGACGAGCTGCAACCTGCCGCTCGGGTCGTGAAGGGCTCGGTACCCGCCACCGTCGCTGAATGACGCATCCTCCCACAGGTAGTCGCCAGTCAGGCCGATATGCGACCAACCCAGCGGCGAGACGTGCGCCAGTAGTGCCTCGTCGATCTCTGCCCCGGAGTAGCGAATGTGATCGGCGGCGCGGCCGAGATAGAGGGTGTTCCAGTATGCAATGGCGGCGATGAGCAGGTTGAGGCCAGACGCTCGGTATTGCTGGTTCTCCAAGGTACGGTCCGTGAAGCGTCCCTGCCGATTGGTGTAGATTGCATCAGCCAGGGCGTGCCGGGCCTCTCCCTTGTTCAATCCGGCTTGGCAGGCGCGGCGCAATTCGGGCTGTTCCAGCCAGTCGAGTGTGAACAGCGTCCGTTCGATGCGACCGAGTTCGCGAAGGGCAAGATCGAGCTTGTTCTGCCGACGATAGGCGGAAAGCTTGCGCAGTATGACTGACGGAGCGACCGTGCCCTCACGGATCGATGCCGCCATGCGGACCAGGTCGTCCCACTCTGCCTCGATCGCGCCGACTTTGATCGCTTGGCCGAACAGACATTCGATTCCTTTGTAGGCTGAGTTCGCTGCAATGGCACCAAACCGTCGATCGGCTAGGTCGCGCATCCGCGGGACGAAACGGAAGCCCAGCAGGTGACACAAGCCAAAGACGTGATCGGAGGCGCCGCCGGTATCGGTATACAGCTCCTGCAGTGGCAATTCACGGGCGCCAAGCAACAGGCCGTCGAGCACGTACGGTGCCTCACTTGCGGTGGCAGACATGATGCGCGAACTGAACGAAGCGAAATGGTCGGACAGGTGCGAGTAGATCTTGATGCCAGGCTTGTGATCGTATTTGGCGTTGATCTCGGCTGCGCCTGACCGAATTCGGCCGGTGCGGAAGAACTGACCATCAGATGATGCGCTGACACCTTCTCCCCAGTTGCGCGCGAACGGCAGCCGGTGATGTTCGCGCACGATCTGGGCCAAGGCGGCCTCGTAGTTTTCGGGCGAGATATACCAGTTCTGGGTCCAGGCGAGCTGTGCGTAGGTCACGCCCTGACTCGCGTTGGCCATACGTTCGACGCCGAGGTTTGTGCCATCTGCTAGAATGGCAGCGAGGATGGCATGGGGTTTGTCGTGCTCCTTGCCCGAGCGGACATCCCGAAATGCCGCGAGGAAGCCGGTGCGCTCAGCAACCTCGAAAAGGAGCTCGGTTATCCTGACGCGCGGGAGTAGCGCATCGAGCCTGCGGTCCAGAACTTCCGCGTCCGGCGGAGTTGCCGCCTGCAGCGGCACAACCTTCAGCTTGTCGCGAACGAGCGCAACACCAGACAGGCGTCCGGTCCGCAGCTGGTGTGCGAAGTGCCGCAAGCGCTGATCAAGTTCGGCACTTTTCTCAGCCAGATATTCCCTAGAGTTCACGTTGATCGGCAAGTCAGCTATTGCCGATTGTGCGGCTTTGCGGGGGAGCAGATAGGCATCGAATCGCTGGTAGGCGCGTGTTCCTTCGACCCAGACATCGCCGGCCCGCAGCTTGTCGCGAAGAGTTGCCAGGACCGCCGTCTCGTAGCGCGCGCGGCTGACTTTTCCTCCCTCAGTTATAAGCTTGGGCCACTGCCGATTGGCAAAGGGCATGGGCGGATTTTCCGGCAGATGCGCGCCGCGACTACTGTTCGTCTGCTTAAGGAGGTCGATAGCTGAAAGTAGGTTCGTACCGCTGCCCGAGGCCTTGAACGTGAACGTGTCGAGGAAGCTGCCGGAAAACCGACGCAGTGTCGCGTACCGTTCGGTCGCCAGGACCAAAGTGTCCACTTGTGCGAGATCAGCCAAGGCATCGACGTGGGGACGCGCGGCCATCAAGCGATGCCAGCCCACCATCTCATCGATCAGGATCAGCGGATCGCGGCCAGTTTCCTCTGCCATGTCCAATGCCGCGATAGTTGCTCCGAACAGTCGCATGAGCTTGCCGACCGACGGTGCCGTGTCCTGATAACGTCGTTCCTGGCCCCGCTTGGCACGGGTGAACAGCCCGCCAATCAGACGCTCGAACATTAGAATCGCGGCATCGGCAAGCCTGACCTCAAGATTGACCACTCCAGCCGCCAGCGTCGCCCTGCGGCGATTGAGGGAATAGTCGGCAAGCAGAAACGGCGGGGCCACACTGCCTTCACGCACGAACTGGCCGAAGCGGAAGCCTGTCGTCGCCAAGCTGATCCCAGGATCGATCCCGAGCTGCCGTATATACCGCAGGCGTTTGAGCAGCGCGTTCATGTTCTTGGTCGACGGCGACCCCGGCATGTCGCGGAGCCATGCGAGCGGGGTCATGCCCAGGGCAGGGTCGTTGATCAGGAGCGCGTCAAGCAACTCCAACGTTGTGCCGTCCAACTCGGCGACGATCTCTGTCGCCGCGCGCTTGCGGGCGCGGGCCCGTCCGGCGAGCCCGGACCGTTCGAGGGTGTCCGGAAGCGGCAAGATGAACCGATCCGCCTTGAGGCTGTCCATCAAGGATCGAGCAATCGTCTCGCCGCGGTCGCTCCGCATGGCTGCCCGGGCTGCAAGTTCGATGGCATGGGCGATGTCGCCGCGCGCGAATGGTTGGAGGCCAAGGTATTCGGCCGCAGTCGAGCTATGATCGGTTCGCGTCTGCGCGCGTTGCCCATATGTCTCGAATACATGCGGCGAGAGTTCTAGCTGAACAGCCAGGTAGTTGAGTACGGCCTCCGGGACGTCCGAGTTGACCCGCAGACCGAAACCAGGGTGTCGCAACAGCGCGAGGTGTGCAGCAATGCCGAGCCGATTGACGGCGCCTCGCCGCTTTCCGATGATGTCCAGATCTTCGGACGCCAGAGTGTAGTTTCTGATGATCGAAAAGTGGTCGGTTCGTGGCAGGAAAAGCCGTTCGCGCTCGTCCCGCGTCAGCAGATTGCGCCGCGCCATGATGCACCTCACCTGATTCGGGATGACCCCCATTCGGTCAGGCTAGACCCGCGCGGCGAGGCAGGCATGCATAAAGGACTCCGGTGTGTTCGCCATTTGTCCGGCTTAGCGTTATCTGGCGAACAGACCTTGAGGTGCCCCCA
>JAKOZI010000003.1 GCA_029780075.1 Pseudomonadota bacterium | reverse complement strand
GAGAAAGCGGTTCCCGATGTACTGGTGACCGATGTCGACATGCCCGGCATGGATGGTCTTGAACTGGCCCGTCAGGTGCGTGGCAATCCACGTACTGCCCATCTGCCGATCATCATGGTGACGTCCGACAGTGACGAGTTGCGTATCCAGGCGCGTGCGGCTGGAGTCAACGTCGTGCTCGGCAAGCCGTACCCCGAAGAGCAACTGATCGCGCATATCCAGCAACTCCTGGGTAACTCGCCGCGCACCTGACAAGCGATGCAGCCCAGCCAGGACAACGCGGCGCCAGGTGCCGCTCTCGGCGAGTTTCTGGTGATCTGCCTGTGCGCCGAATGGTGCGGAGTTTGCCGGGAATACCGAAGCGGTTTCGAGGAAGTTGCCAGGCAGTTCTCCGCAGCCGGATTTCTCTGGCTGGACATTGAGGCTCACGCCGATGATCTGGGCGACCTCGACGTCGATGACTTTCCGACACTGCTCATCAAGCGTCAGGACAGGGTGCTTTTTTACGGCAGCATGCTACCTACTCCGGGTCACCTGAAGTGCACCCTGGGTGCATTCCTGCAGCAGACGGACGCCGAGAGTCGCGAGTATGCTGTTTCCAGCGCGGCGCGGCGTGCCTGGCAGGATGATGAAGACCTGCGGCGGCTTGGCCAGGCACTGGGGCAAGCGGGCGCACAGGCAAGAGATTGGCCACCAGCTTGAGTGGGGATGCCTATTGGTCGTGCTGCGAAGTGTGGCTACGCTGACGCCAGCGCTGGATCAACATGCGCAGGCGGCCGAAAGTCCAGTGGTCGTTGACCACGAAGTTTGCCACGCTGGCGATCACGATCGAAAGCACATTTGCCGCCAGATAGTGCATGTGGCTGGCGAACGCGTGGGTCAGGGCGAACTGCAGCGCGATCCCGAGCCAGCAGGCGATGGTGTACTGGCCGAACTGCAGGAGAAGCGGCGTCTGCACATGTTCGTGCCGGTCGAACCAGGTCCATGCGCGATTGAGCAGGAAATTGTTGATGGTGGCAAGGAAGATGGCGACCGCGAGTGATACGTTCAGGCGCAGCGGTGGTGGTTCGATGGCCCGGAAAAGAATTTCCTGGGCCAGGTAGAGCACCACGACGTTGACCACCGTTCCGGAAGCGCCGACGACGCCGAACTTGATGAAGCGATGCCGCAACAAGCGCCCAACGAGCGGTAGATGGTGGAGCCGCTCAAACCGCGTCATGGTGTATCCTTGATCGGCCCCGGGCGGATACGCGTGACGACGGCGCGTGCTTCCACCAGTACCCGCTCGGGAGCGATCCGCCGCAGGCACTGGTTGTCGCCGTCGCAAGGCGAGTTGCGGTGGTTATATGCGGTGAGACACGGTGAACAGGGCAGTTCCAGATGCAGGCAACTGGCGTGGTCACCGAGCGGGCCGTAGAGCCGCGGCGTCTCCGGCCCAAACAAGGCTACGGTCGGCACGCCAGTGAGCGACGAAAACTGTGCCGGCCCACCGTCGTTGGTGATCAGCAGCGCAGCCCTCCCGAGCAGTGCAACGAGTTCCCGCACCGATCGGGTGTAGCCCGTGAGGTCGACGCAATCCGGGTGCGCGACTGCTTCGCTGAGCGCGCGCCCGAGTGGCTTGTCGGCAGGCAGGCCAATGATCGCTACCACATATCCTTCGGCGAGCAGGCCGGAGGCGACCATGCGCCAGTTCGCTGGCGGCCATGCGCGGATCGGCAGGATGCCGCCGCTCGGATAGAGCAGCGCCAGGCGTCGCCCGGAGAGGCGTGGATAGTCGTCAACAATCCGCGCCTGGAAGGCATCCACCTCGCCCGCGGTGAAGCCCGGTAACGGGGCGGTCAGGGGGAAATCGCCCGGGTCGTGATGCTCCTTGTCGAGGGGGTGAGTTTTCGAGGCGAGTGCGCGTGCCAGTGTCAGGAACTGCAGTGAAAGGTGACGATAGGGATTGTAGAGCACTCGCCGGTTGATGAACGAACCGCGGTATAGTCCTTCCTGCGTGTGGCGGTGAAAGCCCACGCGCAATGGAGCTCCCGACAGCCAGGCCAGCAGGCTGCTGATGCGCGCGAATAGTTCACAGTCGAGGACCGCATCCGGGCGCAGCCGACGCAGCGTGCGGATTGCGGCGAAGAGCGTCCGCAGGAGACCGCCGAGGGAGCGGTCGTCGATGGTGATGACGTTTTCCGGAGGGACACTGGCCATCAGGTCGAGCACTTCGCGGTTCTTTCCGAACAGCAGAACATGCAGCGAAGCCCCGGGGTAGCGGTCGCGCAATAGCGCGAACATGGGCTGCGCGAGCACCAGGCTGCCCATCTCGGAAAGCAGGATCACGACGATCCGGCGTGGCAATAGTGGCGGGGTGCGCCGCTGCAGCACGCGCTCGAGCAACGAGGCGAGTGCGCAGAGCGGCACACCGACATAGCGATCAATGGCGCGCTGGAGATCGACGTTCATTGCCGAGGCGCTGGAGTGGGGGGCCGATACCCGTAAACGACCCGCGCATGGTAGGTGCCGACCGCGATGCCGTTCTTGTGCGCCGTGAGGGTCTGGATCGGACCCAGGCGGGTGGCGGCGGCGGCTATCCGCGGATCGTTGAGTTCGTCGCGTGCCGGCGCGACGACGATCAGATCTTGTCCGGCAAAAGCGGCGCGCCGGAACCATTGCTCGTACATCAGGGCTTTCTCGTCATAGAACAGGTGTCGGCTGGCGGTGTCGCGGGCGCCATCGCCGCGTGGGTCGTAGAATGCCATCTCGTCGGCCGTATTGTGCTTGTCGAGGCCGACGACCGCCGGCCGGCGTCCGGTTTCCTGCAGAACCTGTTCCTCGATCTCCTGTACCTGCTGGCGCAGGTCTCGCCAGCCCATCTGCAGGTAATGATGGTGTGCGCGTACCCCCGCAAGTCCCCAAACCGGGTAGTAGAAGAGACCGTAGGCGTAGACCAGAATCAGGACGTGCAGCAGTGGCACCCAACTGCGCGCCAGCAGGCGATCGAGCGTGCCTTCGCCCAGCCCCGGGCGGGACATCGTCGCCGCCAGCGTCGGCAGGGCGGACAGCCAGATGGGTCCGGTCCAGTGGAACTTGGTTTCGGCCCGGATGCTGGCGGCGGCGAAGACCAGCAGCGGGACCAGAGTGAATACCAGCACGAACAGGCGCCGACGTTTGGCAAGCGCGGCGGCATCGGCCGCGGGAACTGCCTGCAAGCAGGGGGATGTCATGCTGCCAAGCGGTCTCGGCAGACGCCATAGCGCGAGTACCCCGAGCGGAGTCAGCAACAGGACGACGGAACCGAGAAACACATGCAGACTGAATTGCGGTGTTCGCTCGCCGAGGCGGCGCGAGCCCTGAAAGGCGAACGACGCCCAGTCATGCTGGATGTTCCAGACGATCACCGGGGCGAACACCAGCAAGGCGATGAGTGCCCCGCCCCAAGCCCATGGCGAGAGCAACAGTCGGCGGGAAGGCGCATCGACAATCATGAAAGCCAGGGTGGCCGCTGGCACCAGCACCATCGAATACTTGCTCAGCATGCCGATGCCGATCGCCATGCCAGCGCCAAGCCAGGCGGTCTGGCGGCCGCCGAGCAGGGCTCTGTGCAGCCAGAACAAGGCCGCTGCCCAGGCAGCGGCGAGTGGAGCATCCGGCGTCATCAGCACGCCGATTCCGAAAAAGAAGGGCAGCGTCGCGGCCAGCAGGGCGCTGCGCAGGGCGTTGCCGCGTCCTGCAAGATCGTGCGCAAAAGCGGCGACGAATGCGAGCATCACGGCCCAGGCGAGTACCGCTGGCAGGCGTACGAAAAACTCGCCCTGGCCAAGCGCAAGCGACAGGGCGATCAGCCAGGCGACGAGCGGCGGGTGATCGAGGTAGCCGATGTCGAGATGCTGCGCATAATTCCAGTAGTATGCTTCCTGTGGGGTGAGTTCCAGTTGGCCCAGGTAGATCAGGCGCAGGACCAGCAGGTAGGCGATCGCCAACGGCGCGGCGACACCGAAATCCTGCCCGCGCGCGTTATCGGCGAACGCAGACAGACCGAGCAGCAGCGTCAACGCTGCGGTGAGCGCCGCCGGCACGCTGGCCGCCAATGGCCCCAGGTGACTGGCGAGAAGCGAGAGCACGCCGGCGTGCAGCGGGTAGGCCAGCGCGACGATGAGCAGCAGCATCGAGCGTGCGCACGGCATGGCGGTACGGCCAAGCAGCACCGTGGCGACCAGCATGGCTGTCACGAAGGCGCCGGCCTGCGCGCGCTCCAGACCCAGGTCAGTGGAATGCAGCAGCGCGAACGCCAGGACGTCGACAATGGTCGCCAAGGCGGCTGCGGTTCGCCATCGTCGCCAGCGTGAGAGGTTGGTATCGCCCAGCCAAGACAGTGAACTCAAGCCTGTCACAGCGGCAAGAACCGTCGCGTTGACCTGCAGCGAGCAACGTTGCGGTTGGGAAAGTGGCGTGCCTTGCAGTTCACGGCTGACGCCGCCAGGCTGGGTCGTACCGTTGGTGCGCCAGCTTGTGGTGAGTTTGATCGCCGCCGGCACGGAACGACAACGCACCGGTTCGACAGGTTCAGGGCTGCGGCGCTGGCCTGGCGAGCACGTTCAGTGCCAGTTTGCTGTGGGCGTTCGTGTCCTGCTGGACTCATCATGTTGGTATTCGTTGCTCGCGTGCAGGTTGGCGAACTCAAGCTCCGGCGATTTCCATGGTCCTTGCTGCGTGCCGTACTCTTCGGACAGCAGGTGGTGCGTACGCTGGGGCGTGCTCCGCGCCTGTCGATGAATGCATCGCCATGAGAACTCCCGGACCAGAAATGGATAAGCCTGACTGGGAGCAGATTTACGTGGCTGGCGAATCGTTTCGGATTCCGGCAACGCAACCTGTCACTGTAACCAAAAGCCAACTCCAAGACAACCTGATTCGCGCGGGGGGCAGGTTGCCTGAAGTGTGCGGCACGTGTTGACTTCCCGGCGCGATGGACAGGCTGCGGTTGTGGTTCGCTGAACATGTCGTACATGAGCGTCGCCGTGCGGGTGCTCGTGGCATTGCCGCATCAGCGGGTTTCTCCGCCTGGCGAACGCCTGTCCTGCTGTTATCGAGGGCTGCGGCAAGAGTAGTCCATGACCGCGGCAGGCGTTATACTCATCGCCCTTTCGTCGCGTCGCTGATCCCCGCAGGCAAGCCGCGCGAGTATATCTGGAGATCAGGATGGATAACCCGCAGACTTTTCTGACGCACCTCGAGTCGCTATTGAGTACCGGCAACATGGTCGAGATGTCGGCTGCGGCGGCAACCAGTTTTGCTTTGATTGCGGCCGCCGAGATCGGCGACAAGAGTCAGCTCGTTTGCATGACGCTGGCTTCCCGTCACCGGGCAACACCGGTCATGCTCGGCGCTGTGGCTGCCTTTGCCCTGTTGAACACGCTGGCCGTCGTGTTCGGTGTGGCCATCGCCAGTTGGTTGCCGGAATACGTGGTCGGCGCGACGGTGGCCGTCCTGTTTGCCGCTTTCGGCATACATGCCTTGCGTACCGAAGACGGCGATGAGGAGGAAGAACTTGAGGAGAAGAGTGGCCATGGCATCTTCTTCACCACTTTTCTACTACTTACGATGGCTGAATTCGGCGACAAGACGCAACTCGCCGTCGTGGCCCTGAGCAGTACGCACATCCCGGTTGCGGTCTGGTTCGGGGCAACGGCTGCCTTGGCAACGACTTCTGCCCTGGGAATCCTGGCCGGGCGCACCCTGCTGCAAAAAATCCCGCTGACCCTGCTGCACAGGATCAGCGGCGCGTTCTTTCTGGTCCTGGCGGTATTTGCCGCATACCAGGCGTACGTCGCTTTTTCCGGCACATCCGGCACATAGATAGGATAGAAAAGCCGCGCCCAGGGCGCGGCTTTTGGGGAGCAGCCTTGTCGCTTAGTGGAACTGCTCTTCTTCTGTCGAACCGGTCAGCGCCGTGACTGAGGAGGTGCCACCCTGAATCACGGTGGTGACTTCGTCGAAATAGCCGGTACCGACTTCCTGCTGGTGCGAGACGAAGGTGTAGCCACGGTCGCGAGCCGCGAATTCCGGCTCCTGTACTTTTTCGACGTAAGCGGTCATGCCGCGTGCAACATAGTCCTGAGCCAGATCGAACATGTGGTACCACATGTTGTGGATGCCCGCGAGGGTAATGAACTGGTACTTGTAGCCCATGGCACCAAGCTCTTGCTGAAACCTGGCAATGGTGGCGTCATCGAGGTTCTTCTTCCAGTTGAACGAGGGCGAGCAGTTGTAGGCCAACATTTTGCCGGGGTGCTTGGCGCGTACGGCCTCGGCGAACTGACGGGCGAATTCCAGGTCCGGCGTGCCGGTTTCACACCAAACCAGATCGGCGTAATCTGCGTAGGCCACGGCGCGCGAGATCGCCTGCTGCAGACCCTTGCGTGTCTTGTAGAAGCCTTCGGAGGTACGCTCGCCGGTGACGAACGGGGTATCGTTGGCATCACAGTCGGAGGTCAGGAGGTCGGCCGCTTCCGCATCGGTACGGGCGATGACCAGTGTCGGCACACCGCAGACATCGGCGGCGAAGCGGGCGGCAATCAGCTTCTGGACCGCTTCCTGCGTTGGCACCAGGACTTTCCCGCCCATGTGGCCGCACTTCTTGACCGACGCCAACTGGTCTTCCCAGTGTACCCCGGCGGCACCGGCACGGATCATTGCCTTCATCAGTTCGAAAGCGTTCAGCACCCCACCAAAGCCGGCTTCGGCATCTGCGACGATTGGCGCGAAGTAATCCACGTAGCCCTTGTCGCCGGGGTTGATGTCCTTGGAAAACTGGATTTCGTCGGCGCGCCGGAAAGAGTTGTTGATGCGTTCGACGACCTTGGGTACCGAGTCGACCGGATACAGGGACTGGTCGGGATACATCGCCGCGTAGGAATTGTTGTCGGCCGCGACCTGCCAGCCCGACAGATAGATTGCCTTGACGCCCGCCTTCACCTGTTGCATCGCTTGGCCGCCGGTCAGCGCACCGAGGCAGTTGACGTAGGGCTCGCTATTCACCAGGGCCCAGAGCTTCTCGGCGCCACGGCGAGCGACCGTGTATTCGATCGGGAACGAACCACGCAGGCGGACGACATCGGCTGCCGAGTAGCCGCGCTTGATTCCCTTCCAGCGGGGGTTTTCCGCCCAGTCTTTTTCCAGTGCGGCGATCTGTTGCTCTTTCGTGCTCATGTTCTTCCTTGCGAAAAATGATGACGTGAAGTTGGGACTATGGTGACGCACCAGGATGGAACCGGGAACCCTCTCAAGCACCAAAGCGGGGCGACCAATGGCATGAAGTATAGAAGGGTTTTCTCGCACAGGCAACAGTCTTATATAAGACATAAGAGATATTTTTTTCATATATAAAACAGTCTATTGCCAATTTTATCCCACATTGCGAAAAGGAATTGTCTTGCGTGAAATGCCTGCTGCCCATGCCTGGCGTATGACCCGCGCAAAGACCGGTTTGAGCAGGGTGTCCCACCCAAGAGTTGGGTCAAGTCCGGAGGATGTCTGCGGGGCTGCTCCACACGCGCTCACGAACCGTGAGCGCCGCCAACGAAAGCGCTGTCAGTGACATTCGCTCGGCTCGTCCTGCAGGTACCGTCGTCAGGTCGCTATCCAGTGTCCTGTCTTGCCACCGACTTTTTCGAGCAAGCGAACACCTTCGATGTGCATGCCGCGATCCACTCCCTTGCACATGTCATAGATGGTCAACAGGCCGACACTTGCGGCGCAGAGTGCTTCCATTTCGACACCGGTACGACCGAAACACTCGCAGCAGGTCGTGCAATGCACGACGCTGGCCACCACATCAATCTCGAAATCGACCGAGACACGGGTCAATGCGATCGGGTGGCACAAGGGAATCAACTCTGAGGTGCGCTTGGCACCCTGGATCGCCGCAATCCGCGCAATGCCGAGAACATCACCCTTGCTGGCCGAACCGGTGATGATCAGTGCCAGGGTTTCCGGACGCATCACAATGCGACCGGTCGCCTTCGCCTGCCGATGGGTCTCGGCCTTGGCACCGACGTCGACCATTTGCGCCTGACCCTGCGAAGTGAAATGGCTGAGTGGGCTAACGGTCATCAGGGTCACCGGTGCATATGGAAGGTCTCGCCAATCGATAGCGCCGCCAGCGGGGATTCCCGGTAACGCTTGGTAACAATTTGGCGCCACGATATTGGGTATCATAGCATCATCCATGTTTTCCCATCAGCGGGAGTCGCGTTGATCAGAATCGCTTGTATTGCCGTATCCCTGGCTGTTGCCGTTGGGGTTGGCAGTGCCTCCCCGGTGCAGGCGGATGAACTCCCAGACCTCGGTGAATCTGCGCGCGCCGAACTCTCGCCACAGGTCGAGCGGAAAATAGGCGAACGGATCTTCAATGAAATCCGCCTGCACGAGCCGAGCTACGTTGACGATCCCGAGATCGCCGACTACCTCAATCGCCTTGGCGGTCGTCTGGTGGCCGCCAGTGCGAACCCCGCAGGCGATTGCCAGTTCTTCCTCATTCGCGACAGCACCGTCAACGCGTTTGCGATGTTCGGTGGTTTCATCGGGGTCAATACCGGGACCCTGTTGACCGCCCAGTCGGAGTCCGAACTGGCTGGCGTGCTCGCCCACGAAATATCGCATGTCATGCAGAACCACCTGGCTCGACAGATTGCCCGCGAAAAGCAGAACTCGATTGCCAGCATGATTGCGATGGCCATTGGTGTTCTGGCGGCTCGCTCCAATTCGCAGGTAGCGAGTGCGGCGATCGCTTCGGCGCAGGCCGGTTCCATTCAGTCCCAGTTGGCCTACAGTCGCGACTTCGAGCGCGAAGCCGATCGCCTGGGTTTTCAGACGTTGACCCAGGCAGGTTACGATGTACGTGGCATGGGTGACTTCTTCGGGCGTCTGCAGCAGGCTGGGCGGGTGTATGAGAATAACGCTCCCGTATATATGCGTTCACACCCGCTGACCGCCGAGCGTATCGCCGACATGCAGAATCGTGCGCAAAGCGCCCCGTATCGGCAAGTGGCCGATAGCCTGGACTTTCATCTCGTACGTGCCAAGTTGCGCGCACAGATGAGCACACCGCGCGAGTCCATCGGCGAGTTCGCTACGCAGTTGCGCGAAAAAAAGTACGTGTCGGAAGCGGCAACGCGTTATGGGTTGGCGTATTCGTTGTTACGGGCCAAGGATGTTGCTGCCGCGCAGCGTGAGATCGACGCGCTCAACGCCCTCAGGGTGTCGTCGCCGATGATCGCCGGTCTGGCCGCCGAGGCCAGGCTGGCGGCCAAGGATCTGGCCGGCGCACAGGCGATCTACCGCGACGCCTTGCAGCGCTATCCGCAGTCCAGGTCTTTGGTCTATGGGTATGCCGAGTCACTGCTGATGGGGCGGCAATACGAACAGGGCCTGCTTTTTCTGGAGTCGCAACTGCAGATCTACAATTCGGATTACAAACTGTATGGCCTGCAGGCCAAAGCGTTCGCAGCGCTGGGCAAGCGCTTGCCGCAGCACCGTGCGCAGGCCGAGTTCTACCTGTTGCAGGGGCAACTCGGGCCGGCTGTCGAGCAACTGCAGTTTGCGCAACAGGCTGCCGACGGCAATTTCTTCGAGCAGTCCGCAGTGGACGCCCGCTTGCGCGAATTGCGCAAGCTGCAGGCGGAAGAGGCGAAACAGAAGAAGAATGGCGTTTAAAATACGCCCTCAGTTTCGTTGTGGACCAGACCATGCATTTCGACCGAGAATTAGACGTCAAGGGGCTGAATTGCCCGTTGCCGATTCTGCGCACCAAAAAGACATTGTCCGAGATGTCGTCCGGGGCGGTGCTGCATGTGCTTGCGACCGACCCGGGTTCGGTCAAGGATTTCGAGGCTTTCGCCAGGCAGACGGGCAATGAGTTG
>JAKOZI010000322.1 GCA_029780075.1 Pseudomonadota bacterium | reverse complement strand
GGAGGCTCAGCAGGACGAGCAGCTCGGGGGCTGACCAGGACCGCATCGCTCGAAAGGAAGACCCCCGCAGGCTGCGGCTCCTCTTTGGGGGAGCCGCAGCCTGCGGGGGTCCAGGGTGGTGCGTGGTAGTGCTGGGTGGATCGCCTGTCTCGTCAGCCCTTGATCCAGTTGCCCTGCGCATCCTGCTTGTAGCCGAAGACGTCGGCCTCCTGGATAATCAGCGTCCCGGACTTCATGACCGACAGCTTCACGCGGCCCAAGGCGCCATACGGCATGTCACCGGTCTGGTCAGTGCGGTGAGCCGGGATGCCGAAGTTCATTCGCGAGAAGTTGTCCGATTGTCCCGGGCCGGCCACGCAGTCCAGGACCTCGGTGAACGTCTTGCGGTCGTCGGAGGCGTAGCCGCCACGCTTCGGATTGGCTTCGTCGAACTCGCTCATGGGCGTGAGGGAGAGGTTCCACGAACCACTTGAGCCTGCGTCCATTGACTTCGTGATGATGGCCTGGGGCACGTCGTCGGAGTAGGTGATCTCCAGGTCGATGGCGCACAGGTCCATCGACTTGAGGGAATGCGCCTTGGCCACGACCTTGGTGGCCATCGGTTTCTCTTTCGGGATCTGCTCCAGCAGTGCCTTGGGCAGTTCGAAGGTCAGGGTCTCCTGCGCTTGGCGCGGGCTGTTGATGGTGAAGTCGAAGACTCCCTGCTTCTTGGCCTGCTGGCCCGGCTGGTTCTCGATGAACTCGCCCGTGCGCATGGGGACGTCGCCGGTCTTGTTATCCGACGACGAGCCGCAGCCCGCGGTGATGAGCGTCGCGGCTATCGCCCCGATGCCGAGGACGCGCTTCATTGCGACCCGCCACGTAGGCGCATGAGTGTTCATGGGCGTGCTTCTCCTGATCTGGGGCGCAGCGCGCGCCCATGGATGTGTGACTCATAGTCCGTGGACTGATCGGCATCGTAGCGTTGTTGTTGAACGGTGAGAACAACAACCCACCGCATGGCCTTCGGGCAGCGTGTGCGGGAGTTGCGCCTGTCGGCTGGTTGGCC
>JAKOZI010000308.1 GCA_029780075.1 Pseudomonadota bacterium | reverse complement strand
CGGTATTGATCGTGATCCCGCGCGCCTTTTCCTCCGGCGCCGCGTCAATCTGGTCGTAGGCCTTGGCCACACCACCATACTTTTTCGCCAGAATGGTCGTGATCGCCGCCGTCAGCGTGGTCTTCCCGTGATCCACGTGCCCAATCGTTCCCACATTGACGTGCGGCTTCGTCCGTTCAAATTTTCCCTTGGCCATTACCGGTACCTCAAGACGTTAGAAGTTAATAATTGCAGCACCAAACGGTGGTGCCCATGGACAGAATTGAACTGTCGACCTCTCCCTTACCAAGGGAGTGCTCTACCGCTGAGCTACATGGGCGTCGCTTGAGAAGCTTGAAACCATTTTGCGGCCGCACAACCTGGAGCGGGTGAAGGGAATCGAACCCTCGTCATAAGCTTGGAAGGCTTCAGCTCTACCATTGAGCTACACCCGCAAAACCATTACCCGAAGCACGATTAGTCAGCATCACCTACAGCGGCGTTTTTTGGTGGAGGGAGAAGGATTCGAACCTTCGAAGGCAGAGCCGTCAGATTTACAGTCTGATCCCGTTGGCCACTTGGGTATCCCTCCGGCTAAGAACCCACAATTCTGACGTCCAATGAAAAAACTGTCAAATGATTTTTCAAGCCGACGCCGATTATTCCTTGGGAGCAGTAGATCAACCTACTGGTTCCGGAGCTTATTGCAGGTCGACGGCGTAAAATCGCACCATTACCGACCCACCAGCCGGACTGGACACAGTGCTCGCAGACCATGAACATTCACCGTACACTGCCGCTGCCGGACGACTTTGAAGCCACCCTGAAAAACCGCTTTGGCTGCCGCTTCGCACAGGGAGAGTCGGTATGTGCCCAACACGAGCGCATTGCGTCGGCGCATCGACCCGCGCCTCCTGCTTGGCCTTGAACTTGGTCGCCCCGTCGCCAGCGCGCAACCTGCGCCCAGGCAAGCGGTCTGAGCAATGGCGAACTCGCCGGGGGCAGGGAAGCGCGCCCGCCTGGGCCTCGATCACCTGCAGCCACAGTCAGGGAGGAGAAACGATGGGCGATCTCTCGATAACGCTCGACAGTCGCTATACGGCGACCTCGGGACGCGTTTTTCTGAGTGGTACTCAGGCCCTCGTTCGTCTGCCAATGCTGCAGCGCCTGCGCGACGAGGCTGCCGGGCTGAATACCGCCGGTTTTGTTTCCGGGTACCGCGGCAGCCCCCTCGGTGGGCTCGATCAGGCGCTCTGGAAGGCCAGTCGGTACCTCGAAGCCCAGCGCATCGTCTTCCAGCCGGCAGTCAACGAGGACCTCGCCGCAACCGCCGTCTGGGGAACGCAGCAGCTCAATCTCTTTCCCGGCGCCAAGCACCAGGGGGTGTTCGCCATGTGGTACGGCAAGGGCCCCGGTGTCGACCGCTGCGGAGACGTTTTCCGGCATGCCAATGCTGCCGGATCGGCAAGATATGGCGGCGTCCTGGTCATCGCCGGCGACGACCACGCGGCCAAGTCCTCGACCCTGCCGCACCAGACCGAGCACATCTTCAAGGCGGTGATGATGCCGGTCCTCTATCCGGCCAACGTCCAGGAGTATCTCGATTATGGGCTGCATGGCTGGGCGATGAGTCGCTACTCGGGATGCTGGGTGGTGATGAAAGCCCTGGCCGACACGGTCGAAACCTCGGCCTCGGTCTCGATCGACCCGCTTTCTCCATGTATCCGGCTGCCGGATGACTTCGAGATGCCGGCGAACGACCCGCACGGCCTCAACATCCGCTGGCCGGACCCACCGCTACAGCAGGAAGCCCGCCTGCTCAACCACAAGCTGTATGCGGCGCTCGCCTACTGCCGCGCCAACCAACTCAACCGCGTGGTGATCGACAGCACCGACCCGAACTCCCCGGCCCGCCTGGGAATCATCACTGCCGGCAAGGCCTACCTTGATGTCCGCCAGGCGCTCGGCGAACTGGGGATCGATGATGAACTGGCGGCTCAGATCGGCATTCGCCTGTACAAGGTGGGCATGGTCTGGCCGCTCGAAGCAGACGGCGTACGTCATTTTGCCGAAGGTCTCGAAGAGATCCTGGTGGTCGAGGAAAAGCGACAACTCCTCGAATACCAGCTCAAGGAGGAGCTCTACAACTGGCGCGAGGATGTGCGTCCGCGCGTCGTGGGAAAGTTTGACGAAAAGGGCGAATGGTCGCTGCTGCCGACTGGTAGTGGGCATCTGACGCATGGCGACTGGCTGTTGCCGGCTGCCGGCGAACTGTCGGTAACCCAGGTGGCACGGGCGCTGGCGGCACGCATCGGCCGCTTCTTCACTTCGCCGGCAATCGAGGCACGCCTGGCGTTGCTCGAAGCCAAGCAGAAAAGCCTCGCGCCGGCGCTGCTTCCGGCAGCCGGGCCGGCAGCCATCCAGCGCACGCCCTACTTCTGTTCGGGTTGCCCACACAACACCTCGACACGCGTGCCCCCGGGTTCCCGCGCCGTCGCCGGTATCGGCTGTCACTACATGGTCACCTGGATGGATCGCAGCACCGCCACCTTCACGCATATGGGCGGCGAAGGCGTGACCTGGGTCGGCCAGGCGCCGTTCAGCAGCGAGAAACACATCTTCGCCAACCTGGGCGACGGCACCTACTTCCATTCCGGGCTGTTGGCGATTCGCCAGTCGGTCGCCGCCGGGGTGGCGATCACCTACAAGATTCTCTACAACGATGCGGTCGCGATGACTGGTGGGCAGCCGGTTGACGGCAGCCTGAGCGTCGCCCAGATGACGCGTCAGCTCGAGGCCGAAGGCATCGGCAAGATTGTCGTGGTCACCGACGAACCCGCCCGGTACCGGCAGATACGCGATCTGGCACCGCATACCCCCGTCCATCACCGCGACCAGCTCGATGCCGTGCAGCGCGAACTGCGCGAGCATCCCGGCGTCTCCATCCTGATCTATGACCAGACCTGCGCCACCGAGAAGCGACGTCGGCGCAAGCGCGGCAAGCTCGCCGATCCCGCGCGACGGGTGTTCATCAACACGGCGGTCTGCGAAGGCTGTGGAGACTGTGGCGTGCAATCGAATTGCCTGTCGGTGATTCCCGCCGCAACGGAGTTTGGCCGCAAGCGAGCGATTGACCAGTCCTCATGCAACAAGGATTTTTCCTGTATCAAGGGTTTCTGTCCCAGTTTCGTCACCGTCGAAGGCGGACGCTTGCGCCGTGGCCGCGCTGTCGCCAGCGACGAGACCCTCTTTGCAACCCTGCCCGAGCCGCTGCTGCCCGACACCGGGCGCCCGTTCAACGTCCTGATCACCGGCGTTGGCGGCACCGGCGTGATCACCCTCGGCGCGCTGCTCGGCATGGCCGCCCATCTGGACGGCAAAGGCGTATCGGTGCTCGACATGACCGGCCTGGCACAAAAATACGGCGCCGTCTTTTCTCACCTGCGCATCGCCGACCGCCCGGAAGACATTCACGCCGCACGTATTGCGACCGGCGAAGCACATGCGGTCATCGGCGGCGACCTGGTGGTTACGGCCGGCGCCGAGGCGCTGTCAAAGGTCCTCGCCGGCAAGACGCGAGCGGTGGTCAACGTCGCTGCGACGCCGACCGCAGAATTTACGCACCATCCGGACTGGCAGTTTCCGCAACAACGCATGCAAACCCAGATCGACGAGGCCTGTGGCGAAGGCAATACGCTCTTCCTGGACACCACCGAAATGTCCCGTCGCCTGATGGGTGACTCCCTTTACACCAACCTGTTGCTGCTCGGCGTGGCCTGGCAACAGGGACTTGTCCCCCTGTCGCTGGCGGCCATCGACCAAGCCATCGAACTCAACGCGGCCGCGGTGGAACAGAACCGTAGCGCCTTCCTCTGGGGACGGCGCGCGGCGCACAACCCGGAGGCCATACGGCGCCTCACCAGATCCGCGCCTGACGCTGCAGAAAAAGAAGACCCGACTGACCTCGACACGATCATTTCCCGCCGCGTCGAGGCCCTGACCGCCTACCAGGATGCGCGTTATGCCCAACGCTACCGCCGCCTGGTCGAACGGGTACGCGTCGCCGAATCGGCATTGCGCACCACGATCCTGAGCGAGGCCGTCGCCGACAGTTATTTCCGGGTGCTTGCGGTCAAGGATGAATACGAGGTCGCCAGGCTTTACGCCGAACCCGCATTCCGGCAGCAATTGTCCGAAGCATTCGAGGGCGACTACCACCTGCGCTTCCATCTGGCCCCGCCACTGCTCGCCAGACCTGACCCGGCCACCGGCCGCATCAGGAAGCGTAGCTACGGTCCATGGATGATGACCGCCTTCCACTGGCTGAGCCGGCTCAAGGTCTTGCGCGGCACCGTCTTCGATCCTTTCCGTAACACCCAGGAAAGGCAGATGGAAAGGCAATTGCTTGCCGACTACGAGGACGACGTCGAACTCTTGCTCGTACAGCTCAGGCCGGAAGTCCTGGCCACCGCAGTCGAACTGGCCAGAGTGCCGGAGCAGATTCGCGGTTTTGGTCACGTCAAGGCGGCGTCCGTGTCGCAGGCTCACTTGCGACGGACGCTGCTGCGGGCGCAGCTGCTGGTGGCGACAGGCGCCCCGGCGAGCGCACCCTGAGTGCAGGCCCTACAATTCGTCGTTCAGCCTCCAGGAGCATGCCTTTGTCTGTCCCCTCCCCCGAACCCACGGATGCCGCGCCGGCGGTGCCCGGCCCGCAAATTCGCCAACTGATCCTGCAGTTCGCGGCATCGCTCGCCGTGCTATCGCTGGCGTGGCCCTACTACGGCATCCGCAACGAGGCGCTGCCCTGGCCGCAGACGGCCCTCGCCATCGGCGCCGCGGCGGGGCTGCTTGCCAGCCTGAGCCGGCAACCCTGGTGGTGGCGGGTGATGCATGCCTTGTTCGCGCCGCTGGCCTGGAGCGTATCGACGCTGGGTATCGACCCCGGCTGGTTCCTGCTGTTGTTCATCATGCTGCTGCTGGTGTATCGCGGGGCGGCGGGCGGACAGGTTCCGCTCTATCTTTCCAACCGTCCGACTGCGGCAGCCCTCGCCAGAATTACCGCAGAACTGCCTGATCTGCGTTTCATCGACCTTGGCGCGGGGATCGGCAGCGTGCTGTTGCCGCTGGCCAGGGAGCGTCCTGACGGCCATTTCACGGGTGTCGAAAACGCGCCCGCGACCTGGCTCCTTGGCCGCCTGCGCACCGCTGGCCTGGCCAATTGCGACTGGCGCTGGGGCGATCTGTGGCGAAGCGATTTCGCCGCCTACAATGTCGTTTACGCCTTCTTGTCACCGGCGCCAATGGCCGCCTTGTGGAACAAGGTCGAACAGGAGATGCCGCCTGGAAGCCTGTTGATCAGCAACAGTTTTGCGGTGCCCGCCATCCCCCCTACGTATGTCATCGATGTCGCCGACGCGCGGCAAACCCGTCTCTACTGCTACCGGTCCGGCAACCCTCGCCACTGAATCAAGCGACCCGCCGCACGATGCGCTTCGATCCATCCCGACAAGACTCGCCTCCCGAACCGACGGTCGAGCCACTTCGCCGAAAACCCCGGAATTTTGCTACCATGAACCGTTCCACCACCACAGGAGTACTTTGATGTCCAATCACGATTCGTTAACGGATCCCCTGAGCTTTGCCAAGAAAATGTGGGGGGGCATGGGTTTTTCGCTGCCGGGCATGGTCACTCCGACCCTCGATGTCGAAGAGATCGAGAAAAAGGTCAAGGACCTGAAGGCCGTCGAGAGTTGGCTGAAAATGAACCTGTCGATGCTGCAAATGACCATTCAGGGTCTCGAAATGCAGTGTGTGACGCTTAACGCCGTGCGAGCGATGGGCCAGATGGCGACCAGTTATGGTCCGTCGACGACCGGCGATACCTCGGGCGACAGTGTTGCTGCCGGTAGCGGTAATGAAGTGCTCAAGCAGGCTGCCCTTTGGCCATTGACCATGCTGCAGCAGATGCAGGAGCAGATGCAAAAGGCCGCGACCGCGGTGACACAGGCCAGCCAGACGCGCGACGACGAAGCCAAACCCAAACCGTAGGAACACCCGCAGCCCCAGCCGCAGAGAGAGTGGAATGTACCGGGTGCTCGCGAGATGAAGGGGAAAAAGCTGGTGGCGTCCGGGCTGGTAGCGTCCGCCAGCTTCTACAGCTTCAGATGATTGCCGTCTGCCGCATGGTGACGATTTCATCCTCGGTGAACCCGACCTCACGCAGCAGTTCCTCGCTATGCTCGCCGGGCGCTGGCGCGACCCGGTCAACGGCAAAGACCCAGCCGGAGAGCTTCAGCGGTGGCGCGTATTGCATCACCCCGTCAGCATGGACCGCCATGGCGCGTGCGATGAACTGCGGATGTTCGAGCGCCTCACCCACCCCGAGCACGGGCGTCACGCAGCAGTCGACGTCAGCAAAGAAGTCCCGCCACTCGGCCTGCGTGCGAGCGGCAAAAAGATCCTCGAGTTCACGACGCAAAGCCACTGCGGCAGCGCCGCGCGCCGCATGCCGCGTCTTCCACTCAGGACGTCCCAGGGCCTCGCAAAAGACGTCCCAGAATTTCGCCTCGAGGGGTGCGACCGCCATATGGCGCCCATCGGCGGTGGCATAGACCCCGTAGCCCGCATCACCACCGCTCAGCAGGTCGGCACCGCGCTGCGGCAACCCACCGGCGCTCTGCAGAGCGAAAAAGGGAAAGAGATTGTGCGCCAATACGGCCTCGCTCATCGCCACGTCGACCAACCGCCCCTGGCCACTGCGCTGCGCATCGAACAAGGCCGCGAGGATACCCATCACGGCCGTCATCGCACCGCCCAGCAGGTCACCGATCTGCAGATTCGGAATCGCCGGCTGACCGCCGTCTACGCCGATCTGATCGAGAACACCGGCCAGTCCGATATAGTTGAGATCGTGTCCGGCAGCCCTCGCCAAGGGTCCGGTCTGTCCGTAGCCGGTGATCGCGCAATACACGATCCCGGGATTGATCGCCCGCAGGGTTTCATAGTCAATGCCCAGTTTGCGGCTGACCCCCGGCCGGAAGCTTTCGACCACGATGTCCGTGGCCCGCGCGAGGCGCAGAAGCACCTCGCGTCCCTGCGCGCGCTTGAGATCGAGGCGCAGACCTCGCTTGTTGCGATTGACGCTGCGATAAAAGACGCTAACGCCGTCCGGACCGTCGCCCAGGGTACGCGCATAGTCACCGACGCCATGATCCTCGATCTTGATCACGTCGGCCCCCATATCGGCAAGGTGCAGGGTGGCGACCGGACCTGGCAACAGGCGTGTCAGATCGAGAACGCGGACCCCGCGCAATGGACCGCCGCTCATGAGCCCGCCTCACAGGGTTCCAGCCAGTTGGCATCGATGTCTACGATTTCCCCTTTTCTTAGCGTCTGATCGAGAAACTGCCCTCGAAAAAGCCAGCCGCCTGCGCCGTGCTGTGACGACCATGGCGTTTCCCATGCTTCGACGGCAAGCTGGACGCGGATCACGGACACCTCGCCGATCTCGGCCGCCTTGAGCACGCAAGGTGTCGCTGCCGCCACGCGAAGACGGTCGGCCTGAGTAAAAGCGGACGCCGGCTTGCCGATCTGCGGACAGAGATTCGCCATTCGCTGCTCGCGCGAGATGCCGACGATCGAGCCCTTCAGCCAGTAAGTCGGCGCCTTCAACAGCCAGCCTGTACCACCCTCACGGAAGATCGCGCAGCCGCCGATCCGCGGGCCTGGCGGCGGCACAGCGTCGACTACCGCCACGGTCTCGGCAGCCAGCGTCGAAGCGCTCAGCAGTACTGCCACAAAGGCCTGAAAAGCACGCTTCGCCACCATCTCGGAAAGCCGTCAAAGGAATAGCGTTGATCTGCCGCCGTGCAGGAGTCTAGTCCAGATGCGGGCGTCTTGCAGCAGATCCAGCGGGCAGGCATGAACTGCCGCGATGACCGTGCTTGTTAAGATGGTAAGGCCGGCCCCGGCAAAGTTGCCGGGATTTCTATGGCGTGATGGATTCGGATTGATGAAATCTGCTTACCATTTGTTTACTGGAACACCGGAAAGCAAAAAGCCCAACCTTGCGAGTTGGGCCAAGTCTATGTTTTTCTTGGTGGGGGCAGCAGGATTCGAACCTGCGACCTACTGATTAAGAGTCAGCTGCTCTACCAACTGAGCTATACCCCCCAAACCAATCCGGTTGGACTGTGGTTAACTAAGCACAAGATTGCTCTGGCCACCACGTTCAATAGGAGAATTGTACGACAAACTCGGCAGCCTGTGTCGACCGGCTTGTGCGATAGATCGGGCAAATCGTTGTTGTGGGCGCAGCGCCCGTCGCACCCTTGGACCATAACCTCGTTGTCGAATCGTGGGCGGTGAGACATCTTTCGCCTGATGCTGTTAACATCAAGCGCAGGGTGAAGACTACGTCACCCGCACTGAATTGCAGCGTGCGCGCTCTGCTGCCAGGCGGACGCGCCGAGCGTCGCAGGGCAATGTAATGCTGGCCTGTGGTGACTGACTCATCCGGCTGGGTGACGTCAGATCTAGACGCCAGAGAAGGTTTCCACGTCCCTGATGTCGTGGCCCTCTCCCGAAGCGCCCGACATTCTGGCATACCAGTTGGCGACAGCCTCGCCACGCGTTCCCAGGAAGCGATCGATGATCTGGCGGCTTGCCCGTGACATCCTGCTGGTGAGAGCGAGGTCCTGAGGTTCGAACAAATGCAGTGCTGTCGCGTCATCGCCGGCAAAGGGTTGTCCCGAGGCCGCCGCCCAGAACACGCTATGGCAATTTGTTGGCGACTCATGGCTGAACAGGAAGAGCATCGATTCAGCGATCAGGCGGGTTTCTTCCGCAAGTTCGCGTGCCGCTGCCTGCAGATGGGATTCCGCAGGGTTGATTCCGCCACCGGGGAGCAGCAGAAGTCCCCCACGGTTTTCCACCAGCAGAATGCGGCTATCGATCTCGACGATGACGGTGGCTCTTTGTCGCTTCATGTCAGCTTTCTGTAGCATGCCAAGCGAATCGGCAGGCCGGCTTGGCCGGGATTGCAGGTCAGGTGGCGAAGAAAGTAGCGCATTTTCGCCCGTTCTGAGCACCGCGTGAAGTTGCAGCTTGAGCCGGGCGACCGTTAAACCATGGCCAGGCCGTTTCCTTCCACCGCAACCAGCGCTTTTGCCTGATGAAAATCGGTTGCCCGGCCGCAGGCGTAGAGGCAGCAGGCAAGCTGGTTGGCAATCGGCAGTGGCAGCGAAACTTCGCCGGCGAGGACGCGGCGCATCCAGGCAACCGTCGCCTCTGCGTCACAGTTCTCGGGCAACTGTGGCAGGTTTCTGAGGCTGTCGTGCTCGGCCTCGAAGAGGATATCGCTGACGCCGCCGTGGATATGTTCGATCGTCGGACGACGCCTGGGGTTGGCGAAAGGTTCGCCTTCGCTGCCGCGCAGCAGAAGCGCATTGGCGCCGATACTGGTGAGCACGGCACGCATGCTGGTCAGGTAATCGGGGTGTGTCGCCGCAGCGAGCAGCACGGCATCTCCCTGGAAGGGGTCGAGCATCTTGACCAGGCTGTGTGCGCTGTTGCGCAGGCCCAGACGATTGCGCAAGGCAAGTTGTCGGTCGAGTCCCGCCGAAAGCAATGGCAGTGGCAGGTAGGTCAGGTGGTGTTCGTCGATCCGAAGTTGCGCCTCCTGCAGGCTGCCGCTCGGGAGCAGGCCGTACTGGCGCAGCACCTGCTCGCTGGTGACCCGCCCGTAGTCGTCGCTCAAACCGTGCAGCAACACCGGCACGCCATAGCGCTGCAGCAGCAGCGCCAGCAGCGGTGTCAGATTGGCATTGCGGCGGGCGCCGTTGTAAGTCGGGATGACCACCGGGCGGATGCGTCCCTGCGGACGCCGCAGAGCTGGCAGGCGCTCGCTGGCGGCGGCGAGAAAACCGACCATTTCGTCAACCGTCTCGCTTTTCATGCGTAGCGCGATGGCTATGGCACCGAGTTCGAGTTCGGGGACCGCGCCATCCAGCATGGCGCCGTAGAGCTGTTGCGCTTCGGCGCGTGACATGTCGCGCGCGCCTGTGGCGCCACGACCGATCTCCCTGATGAACAGCGCGAAATTCATGCCCCCTCCCGGTGTTGTCGCAGCGCGCCTTCGCCGTGGGCGAGCAGCGGCAGGGCAGAGATCATCTGTCGGAGCTCCGGCAGACATGAACCACAAAAGGTACCGCATTTCCGCTGATCCTGCAGCACGGCCAGTGTCGCTCCGGCTTCGATGTCGGCTGCGATCTGAGCGGCAGTGATGTCGGCGCACTTGCAGACGACGCGGCTGCGCGGCTGCAGTTTGCCAGGTCGTTGGCCGATCGGTGCGACCGCCCAGCGGATCAGCTCGGCATCCAGCGTGTTGTCTGCCATCACCTCCCTGAGCCACGACTGGGCCTGCGTTTCACCAGCCAGGCGAACGCCGGTCAGCTCGCCGTCCGGCGCCACCGCGCGCTTGCTGATCTGACGGCGGTGATCGACATAGACGATGGCCGCTGCATCGTCGTCGAGACCGAACAGCGCATCGATTTGCTGCAGGCGGCTTTCCGGTAGTGCAGTGGTGTGCGCTGCCCGGAGAATCACCAGCGGTTCCGCACGACCGTAAAGACCGATGCTGGCGAAGGCGAACTCCGGGAGCAGGCCGCGCGCCTTGTCGAGCAGCGGGAGGGCCGCCAGTTGGCCGCCGCTGGCTTTGCGCAGAATAACCAGTTGCCAGGGCAGATCGGCGGCTTCTACGGCGACTGCGGCGTGCTTGAGTTCGGGTTGGTGTGAGTAGGGGTCGCGAGCCGAGGTGGTAAGCGCGTTGACGCCGGCGCTGCTCATGAACTGGCTTCCCCAATGCATCGGCAGCCAGGCGCAGCCCCGCCGCAGGCCATCGTCCGACTTGACGCGGACGACGATGTCGCCGCGCGCGCTGCCCACCCGGGCCAGGTCGCCTGCCGCGAGCTCGCGTTCGCGCAGGTCGATGGGATGCATCGACAGCAAGGGTTCGTCGTCGAGATTGAACAGCCGGGCGACGCTGCCAGTTCGGCTCATGCCATGCCAGTGGTCGCGCAGACGGCCGGAGAGCAGACTGATCGGGCGCGCGGCGCTGGTATCTTCGGCAATCGTCTGATGCTCGACCTTGACGAACCGCGCACGGCCGCTGCCGGTAGGGAAGATACCATCTTCGTACAGGCGCTGCCGGCCGTGGCTGGCGCCCTCGGGAAGCGGCCACTGCTGCGGGCCAGCGGCGTCGAGCATTGCGTAGCTGAGGCCGGTGATGTCGAGATCGCGCCCACGGGTGCTTTCGCGATGCTCGTTGAAGATCGCCTCGGCGCTGCGATAGGGAAACAGTTTCTCGGTCTGCGGCAGCCCCAGTCTGCCGCCCAGACGATGCGCAAAGTCGACAACGATCTGCCAGTCGTGACGCGCTTCACCCGGCGGGCTGACCGCTGGGCGCAGGTGGGTAATCCGGCGCTCGGAGTTGGTGACCGTTCCTTCCTTTTCTCCCCAGGTCGTGGCTGGTAGCATCAGGTCAGCATAAGCAGCGGTGTCGGTGTTGCCGTAGGCCTCCTGCAGGACGACGAATTCGGCTGCCTGCAGGGCGGCGCGCACTTCGGTCTGATCGGGTAGCGATTGTGCCGGGTTGGTGCATGCAATCCATACCGCCTTGATCAGCCCGCGCTGCAGCGCCGCAAAGAGTTCGATTGCCGTCCTGCCAGGCGCCGCCGGGACCGATGGCACGCCCCACAGGCGGGCCACTTCGTCGCGGTGTTCGGGATTGGCGAGGTCGCGATGCGCCGAAAGCAGGTTGGCCAGGCCACCAACTTCGCGGCCGCCCATCGCGTTCGGCTGTCCGGTCAACGAGAAGGGGCCGGCACCGGGTCGACCGATCTGCCCGGTTGCCAGGTGCAGGTGGATCAGCGCCGCGTTGTTGTGCGTGCCGTGTGAGGACTGGTTGAGACCCTGGCAATACAGAGACAACGTCGCACCGGCAGTGCCGAACCAGCGGGCAGCCTTGATGACGTCGCCATGGTCGAGGCCGCAGATCGCTGCGACGACCGCCGGCGAATAAGCAGCGACGGTGCGTTCGAGCTCGGCAAAACCCTCGGTATGGGCGGCGATGTAGCCCCGATCGACGAGTCCATCGCCGAGCAGCACGTGCAGCAGGCCGTTGTACAGGGCGATGTCGGTACCCGGTCTGAGCGGCAGATGCAGATCGGCGATGGCCGAAGTTTCGGTCTGGCGTGGGTCAATGACCACGATCCGTAACTCGGGATTTGCCGCACGCGCATCCTCGATGCGTCGAAAAACGATCGGATGCGCAACGGCCGGGTTGGCGCCGGCAATCAGCAGGCAGTCGGCGAGGGCGATGTCCTCGTAGCAGCAGGGCGGTGCATCGGCACCGAGCGTCTGCTTGTACCCGGCGACCGCCGAGGACATGCACAGGCGCGAGTTGGTGTCGACATTGTTGGTGCCGATCAGGCCCTTGGCCAGCTTGTTGAACACGTAGTAGTCTTCGGTCAGCAACTGCCCGGAAATATAGAAGGCGACGCTGTCCGGCCCATGCGCGGCGATGATTTCCGCAAAGCGGTCGGCGGCATGATCGAGGGCCGTATCCCAGCCGACGCGTTGTCGCGCTTGTTCGCGCTGCTGACGCAGTTCGGGATGCAGCAAGCGGTAATCCGGACGCGCTGTCAAATGCAGAGTGGCGCCCTTGGTGCACAAACGGCCAAGGTTGGCCGGATGCTCGGAATCGCCACGCACACCGATGATCTTGTCGCCTTCGCTTTCGATCAGCAGTCCACAACCGACGCCGCAGTAACAACAGGTGGATTTGACTTCCTGGCTCATGTCTTTTGCTCCTGCTTATGCATAGCAACAGACGTGCCACGGCCATAAATCAGCGAGTTGGCGTATGGCCCGGGGCGTCAAGGGTTATTTGCGCCTCGTCATGGTGCGCGCCTCCCGGCGGCTGCCTCAAGGCGGGGCGCTGCAGCGCACGCGCGTTTCCGCGGTGGCTCCGCTGATCCCGGTTGACCCCGTGCACGCAACAAAGTCGGCGTCAGCCGTTCTGATCAAGCAGCCACACGGGTGACTGCACTCGCTCACTGGACCTTGTATTCGGTCAGCTCCTCGCGGAACTGTTCCCTGGTGCGCAGGTCGCCCATGGTGTCACGATACTCGCGCTTGACGAAGCTTTTCACTGCGGGTACGTACCAGAGAACTTCGGTGACGTTACCCGAAGAAACTGGACCGATCGTGGGATGCACTTCGAAGCGACCTGCATGCACCACCCTCAACGCCTTGAATTTTCCAGCAGGGACTTCGATATCCTCCCATGCTTCGACTCTGGCAACACGCTGGTGAGTCACCCTGGTGCCGTTGTCGCGTTTGCCTGCATACTCGAATTCCCAAGTCTTGCCAATTTCCAGAGGAAATGCAAAGGTCACACGCCTGCCCTGGCTGACACTGGCGTCTGCGAAGGTCCAGGTCGATCGATCGACCTTCCTCCTGGAGGCAGGCCGGGTATCCGCGCTGACCTTCCCGGCAATCATGGCCCGATCAAGGGTGATGCTATCCCCGTCCGTGCCACTGACCCGCCACTCGAACCTGGCGCTCTCTTCGTTCTTCCAGAGGTCAATGCGGCGATAGACCCAACTGTCGCCGATCTGGAGAGCGGGTTTCTCGACACGGGACGGAAGTTGCGCTGTGCCTGTCTGGCGTCCTTCGCTGCTGTTCTGTCCGGCGCCTTTTCTTTCAATTGCCACCGTAGCCGCCGGAACGGCAGCGGGGGCGGGGGCGGGGGCGGGAATTCTGGTTGCTTCGACCGGTTTTGCCCGCAAGCGCCGGAGCTGGTTTTCCGCCAAATCCCGGTAGCTGCCTTGCGGGTAATTTTTCAGATACGCCTCGAAATCGGCCGCATCCGTACTGCGCTCAATGCTGGTCCAGAAAGTCCTCTCCACTTCGCCGCGGCCGGGGTCCACGGTGACGCGGAAGTGAAAGTTCTTCTGCAGTGTCTTGGGGCCGTTGACGTAAGGGGTCTGCGCTTGCGCGCTGGCGCGCTCGACTTCAGCACTCGCTACCGTCAGTACCCCATCAAGGCTCAGGTCCCGGCCCTTGAACGCAGCCAGCAGGCCCGCGGTCAACAAGCCGTTGCGACCGTCGCCATCGGCGGCGACATTGCCCGGGTCGGTGGCATACACGATGACCGTCCCCTTGGGTACACCGCCGGGACTGGCGAGGCCACGCGTTTGGCCGGAACGGAATTTGCCGGTGACCGGATTGTTGCGGCAGGCATCGAGGATGACAATGTTGGCGCTGCTCCTGCCGTTATCCATCTCGTCGAGGATCTGGTTGACGTTGACTCCCTGATAGGGAACCATCGCTTCGCTTTCCACTTTGGCGTTGATCGGCATCAGGTAGTTCTGGTTTCTCACCTGAATGCCGTGCCCGGCAAAGAAAAACAGCGCGGCTTCGCTGCCACCGATCCGGCTGCCAAATTCGGCGATGCTCTGGTGCATGGCTTCCAGCGTCTGGTTCTTGCGCTCGATGACTTCAAAACCAAAGCGTCGCAAGGCGCTGGCAATGTCTTCCGCGTCGTGGACCGGGTTGGCCAACCTGGGCAGGTTGTCCGGGTAGCGGTACTCCCCGTTGCCGATCACCAGAGCGACGCGTCGTCCCTGACCGCCGCTGGGGGTGATGCGATTCGCTGTCGCGGCTGCCGTTGCGGTGGGCAGCAACTTGCCCGGCGAATCGGGGCGATCGGATGGTGCTGGCAGATGCTGCGCGTGGGCCACGCCAAGACACGCTGCCGCGACGACCAGGACGCGCAAAATGCAGGTACATACGGCAAATAACAATCGGGATGGCATGATTGGCGATCTTATGCTCGCGAAGAGGGCTGCACAATAGGGAAGCGGAGGTTTGGCGCCTTGCGTAGCCCGACGTACCTGTGGCACCGCGCCTTCCGGAAAGCGCATCCCGGCAGCAAATCCGAAGACCCTGGTGAGGCCGACACTCAAGAATCTATCCGAACTGCCGTAAAGATATTTTCATCCGTAGAAAACCCGAGGAGCAGCGCGCATGGACGTGAGTGGAATTGCCTCAGTGGCGACAGAAATGAGCCAGGCCAGAACCGTCGATGCGGTGCAGATCGCGGTACTCAAGAAGGCACTGGATATACAGGCGCAGGGCGCCATGCAACTTGTCGAAGCGGCGGCACAGGTCATCCCGAACAATCCGCCGAACCTGGGCAACCATATCGACACCTCGGCGTAGCTTTGGGCCTGACCCAGGCCTGGGTGTCGCTCATGCTACGGATCAACTACCGGCGCTTGGTGTCCGGGTAACCGTCACCACTTCGGCGATCGCCTTGCTGACGTCGATGGTGCTAGCCTTGCCGCTCATGTCCGGCGTTCGCGGCCAGGTACAAACAGGCAAGGGCCACCGTCGCCCGATGGCCCTAGTATTGCGAAGCTTGCTTCCGATCAGCCGATGTTGAACATCAGGGCGTCAGCGCCCGAGTTCAGCGCGACACTGATCGGCAACTGGTGGGTCGTCGGACCCCAGAACTGGCGCGGGCCCGGCGAGGTGAAGAGATCGCCGGCGGCCCATGCTTCGCGGCGGGAGACGAAGTACTGCATGGCCGGCGAATCCATCTTCACCAGTGCCTTTTCGATCACGAATTCGTCCTTGCCGTGGCGGCGCTCGATGTTCAACAAGCCGGCAAGCGGAATGGCCTGCGGCACGCCACCGCTGCTCAGGCCAGTGATCGTCGCCATGTAACCGGTGCGGCCGTCGAGGATCAGTGAGCCGGCGGTCAGGCCGAGATTGTAGGTGTAGGCGGCATCGAACAGTGTCGGAGCACCGCAACGGCCTTCGTAACCGAGGAAGTGACTATGTGCGGCGAAGGGTACGGCCGGGTCGAGTTCCCGGACGCGCTGCTTGGCCATGTCGATCAGCAGCTGCTCGGTGGGGATCAGCGACACCTGCAGGTTGCCGTGTGAGTCGCGCTCGGCGAGCAGCATATTGACGATGTAATGCGGCAGCGAGGCCAGCAGGTTCGCATTGTCTGGGCTGAGCCGACTGCCGACGAAAGCCGGCTTGGCATCATCGGCGAGGGCGGCGAACTCGGCCACATGATGTGCCAGGACATCGTTGAGTTCGGCAATCATGGCGTTCATTTCGGGGATGAACTCGATCAGGCCCTCGGGCGCCAGCAGGACGCCGTAGTTCATTCCCTTGTGCGAACGCTCGACGATGACCTGCGCGACGCGATCGATGATGCTCGCCAGCGATTCCTTCCGGGCGGCGATCTCTTCGGAGATCAGGGTGATTGCCGGCTTGGTCTGCAGCGCCACCTCGAGCGCGACGTGCGAAGCGGAACGACCCATCAGTTTGACGAAGTGCCAGTACTTCAGCGAGGAACTGGTGTCCTGCAGGATGTTGCCGACCATTTCGCTGTAGATGCGGGTGGCGGTATCGAAGCCGAAGGAGATCGCAAGCAGGTCTCCGACCTGCAGGTCGCCGTCGATTGTCTTCGGCACGCCGATCACCTGTACGCCGGAGCCGTCAGCCTTGACGCCGGTGAACAGCGACTCGGCGAGCACGGCGGCATTGGTGTTCGAATCGTCGCCGCCAACGACGACGATCGCGTCGAGGTTGTGCTTGATGCAGGTTTCGCGCACCTGCGCGAACTGCTCGTCGCTCTTGATCTTGGTGCGGTCGGATCCGAGGAAGTCGAAACCGCCGGTGTTGATGATGAAGTCGACGTTGGCGTCGGTGATTTCGAACAGCGACCCCTTGAGCAGGCCTTTGGGACCGGCCTTGACCCCGAACAGGGTGTTACCGGCGCCGAGCACGCGTTTGATGCCGCAAACCACATTGTGCCCGCCAGCGGCCGGGCCGCCTGAGAACAGGACGGCAACGCGTTTACCCTGGACCCGGGTGCTGCCGGGACCAGCGGAAGTGAGCACGACATTGCCGGAGGCGGCGACGCTCTGCGGGAACTGCGCGCGTACGCCATCGCTGTCCCGGGTGCTCAGGACACGTGCGGTATTACTGAAGCCAACAGCTTGCGGGCTGCCTGACGAGCCGAATGCGGCGCAGACCGGAAGGGGAAGTTGGCGCACGGCGGATTCGAAAACCGACTTGTGCGCTTCTGTTTGTATCAACTGCTCTACCAGGGTGCTCATGGTTTGATCCTCGGTGTACAAGAAATGTGGGGTAAGTGACTAACGGAGCGGCGCCGCCGATGCGCCGGACTCCCGATCGCCTGGGCCATGGCCCGTCGCCATGTTTCCGGGCGGACACAAAAAGGGCCAGTCCAGACCTGGACCAGCCCACTTGCGCGCCCTTGTCGGACAATCGGTCAGGCCAGCGTTCCGATGTTGTTGAGGTCGGCAAACGCCTGCTTCAGTCTGGCCCGGAAGGCGTCTTCACCCTTGCGCAGCCAGGCCCGAGGATCGTAGTACTTCTTGTTTGGCTTTTCGTCGCCTTCAGGGTTGCCGATCTGGCCCTGGAGATAGCCTTCGTTCTTCTTGTAGAAGCCCATCACACCATCCCAGAACGCCCATTGCAGGTCGGTGTCGATGTTCATCTTGATGACGCCGTAGGAGATCGCTTCGCGGATTTCCTCCAGGGTCGATCCCGATCCGCCGTGGAAGACGAAGTTGACGGGGTGCTCACCGGTCGCAAATTTCTTCTGCACGTAATCCTGCGAATTCTTCAGGATAATTGGTTGCAGCTTGACGTTGCCCGGCTTGTAAACGCCATGCACGTTGCCGAAAGCGGCGGCGACGGTGAAACGGTCGCTGACTTTCGACAATTCCTCATAGGCCAGCGCCACATCTTCGGGCTGGGTGTACAGCTTGGAACTGTCCACCCCCGAGTTGTCCACGCCGTCTTCTTCGCCACCGGTAACGCCCAGTTCGATTTCGAGCGTCATCCCCATCTTGCTCATCCGTTCGAGATAGCGCTTGCAGATCTCGATGTTCTCGTGGATCGGCTCTTCCGACAGATCAAGCATGTGTGAACTGTACAGCGGCTTGCCGTGTGCCTTGAAATACTGCTCGCCGGCATCGAGCAGGCCGTCGATCCAGGGCAACAGTTTCTTGGCCGCGTGGTCGGTGTGCAGGATGATCGTCGCACCATACAGTTCGGCGAGTTGATGGATGTGATTGGCGCCCGAAACCGCGCCGGCAATGCACGAGCGCTGGTTGGTATTGTCGAGGCCCTTGCCGGCAAAAAACTGCGCGCCGCCATTGGAGAACTGGATGATCGCCGGAGAGTTGAGTTCCTTGGCGGTCTCCATGACTGCGTTGACCGTGCTGGTGTTGATGACGTTGACTGCCGGAAGGGCAAACTGTTTTTCTTTGGCCAGACTGAAGATGGCTTGCAACTCGTCGCCTGTGGCGACACCTGCCTTGATTTGTGTTGCACTCATGATTGCATTTTTCCAGATTCGGTTGATCGAAAGGGTCGAAAACGAGGGCAAAGCGGGCGCGGAACACGCCCGATTCGGTGGCAGTATCTCCGGCGTTCAGCGCCTCGTCAAGCGCCGTCTGCTTTGTTCGCGCGGGGGCTAGCCGAGGCGTTCGAAATGCACAAAAAACAGGCGCAAAGCGGCGGTCTCGGCGTTCCTGAGGGCATCCCAGTGGCCCGTATATTGGCCCTTCGGACTCACCTGCGTGGCCCTTGCGGGTCGCGAAGAGGAGGTGGCGCGATGCCTCAGCAGAACTGGCGAATGTAGCCGAAAGCTTTCTCGAAGTCGCGAACCAGGTGTCGGTAGCGCCGAGGAACACGCCGGAAAGAAAATGTATTGCCACACTGCGCCATCCGCCGCCTTGAACGCGGTGGCTTGGAGCGATGGAAAGTCAGGCCGGCGATTTGAGCGAATCGTGGCCAGGCTCATCGCCGGAAGCGATCTTTGACTTCACCATTACGCGGGCAGGTGGTCAGATGGTCGTTGACCATGCCAGCCGACTGCATAAATGCATAGCAGATCGTCGAACCAACGAACTTGAACCCGGCTCGGCCCAAAGACTTGCTCATGGCATCCGAGCGTGTCGTCCTGACTGGCACCTCGGCCATGGAAGTCCATTGATTCTGAATCGGGGCGTGCTCAACGAAGCTCCACAAAAAATTGCTGAATGATTGTCCATCGGCGGTGAGAGCCAGGAACGCCTTGGCGTTCTCGATGGCTGCAGCCACCTTGGCACGATTTCGGACAATACCCGAATCTGCCAACAGTGCCGCAACTTTTCCGTCGTCATAGTGAGCAATCCGGCTCGGATCAAATCCATCGAAAGCGCGCCGATAGTTTTCCCGCTTTTTCAGGATTGTCGCCCAGGACAAACCCGCCTGCGCACCTTCGAGGATCAGCAGCTCAAACAGAGCTCGATCATCATAGAGCGGCACGCCCCATTCCGAATCGTGGTATTCACGATAAAGGTCAAAACCTTCGCACCAGGGACAACGCACCATCAACATCAACTCATCGGACAAAGATTCAGTCTACCTCCGCGAACCCAGGAATCGCCGTTTCTTCCCTTGGCAAGCCGGAAGTGCACCCCATTCCCATTTCAAAGGGGCTTCTGTCATGCCGACCGACTCATGCCGGCGCCTGCCTCGACTCGTAAGGCAGGAGCAAGGGATGGATCTGCCCGATCGACGACGCCGCTACCGGAGTGAACGAGAACTGCCGGAAATGACGGTCCCAGCCATGCCCCCAGTGGGCATCGAGCACGCGTGGTAACAGGCGCAGTACGTCGCGCTCACGCCCAGCTGGCGTCTGCACGAATCCAGGAAGTCTGTTGAAGGCGTTCATCGTTGTTCCTTTGCTCGATAGGTCTTGAACAATTACCCAGTCTCAGCAAAAGCACCTGCCATCAGGCAAAGGGAGGCCACAATTGTCAGCCGGAAGCGTAATGGCAGGTACCAGGCAGGCAAATGGCTGGCCGCGACCAGAAATCTATCCTGCCAGTAGTGGGTCAGAAAGCCGGTCACCAGCAGAATACTCGCCAGCATCGGCGAAAACAGAAATGCCGACCAGGCGAGAAGTGCCGGGACGACACTCCAGGCGAAACACCACGTCCGCCGAGTCGCGCTCAGATCCCTCAAAGTCATGGCGAATCCCCAATGCAGGGCGCCGACGAAGGTCAGGATCACTGCACCATAGACAAACAGCGCATTGCTCCAGAGCTTTGCGTGCTGCGGGTCGACGAGGCTGGCAAGTGCCAGGACGAGAAACGGCAGCAGTCCTCCGTAACCGAGCCAGGCAACGCTGCGCGGAATGGGTTCAGGCAGCGAGTGCTCCATGCCGCCTTACCTGACTAGTGGCCGAATGGTGGAAAAGCCGGCATCCATCGACCACACCTGGCCGGTCACCCGGGCCGCCTTGTCCGAGAGCAGCCAAACCATCAGTTCGGCCAGTTCGTCCGGGGAACCAATGCCCGGCAAGGGGTACTGTCGAGCCGCCGCGTCGCGGCCCATCGCGGTGCCCAGAATGGCGGTCGAGGCCGGCGTGTCCATGATGCCGGGGGCGACAGCGTTGATCCGGATGCCATTGCCCGCATAGGTCGCCGCCGCGCTGCGCACAAGTCCTTCGACACCGGCTTTCGCCGCCGCTACCGCCTCGTGATTGGGAGTGCCGATCCGTGCGGCAGCCGACGAGACCAGCACAGCCGATCCGGGGCACTTGGCGTCGCGCAAAGCGCCGACGAAAGCCGCCAGGGTATAGAAGGCGCTGATCAGATTCGCGTTGAGGCATGCCGCAAAGTCGGTCTCGGACAGCCGATGCAATGCGCCCAGGCGAATGTTCCCGACGCAGTGCGCGAATGCCGTGGGCAGCATCTGATGCGCTTTGGCCACCTCGAAAATATGGCGCGATCCGGCCACGCTGGAGCAGTCAGCGACCACCTGAAGGTGGTTGTCGCCGTAGCTGCGGGCCAGGCGCTCGCCCTCCCGGCTGTTCACGACCAGTCTCCAGCCTGCCTCTGCCAGTTTGGCCGCCACCGATTGACCCAGCCCGCCTGCCGCTCCAGTGACAAGAGCTATTCTTTCCATGAGATATCTTCTCCAGCTTCACCTGCTGTCCAGGAATGGATTCCTTGGCCGCCATAGAAATCAGCACATTGATCGGAAGGCGCTTTTGCTCTGGACAAAAATGCAAATAATTGTCAACAGAGTACAATTTAACACTATGATAGGTGCACAACCATATATTGTCTAGGACAATTATGAACAAAACTGAAAAAACCTCCACTACACACGGAATCGGCCTCAAGGCTTTCAGTCCACAGACTGCTCGCCGCCTGAACCCGAAGAAGTTGTTGTTCAGCAAGTGGACGGCGGCTACCCCGCATGACAAGGAGAAGCACTTCATCGTTACCGGGGTGATTCAGCCAGAGCCCCCGGCCACTCGAATCGAGAGCATCGAACTGGAAGCCGTGTACTCTCGGCGGGTGTTTTCGCTGTCCTGGCGTAATCTGACCGATCACAAGCAGTGGCTGCAAGGCTGGCAATGACTGGTGCCGAGAAGAATCGGCGCGCAGGCTCGTCGGATCGAGGATTGACAAATAAACCATGAATCCAACTCCCCATCTGGCGCTGATCGGTGCCGGCATCGCTGGCCTGTCCTGTGCCACGGCACTGCAACAGGCTGGCCTCGAAGTCAGTCTGTTCGACAAGAGTCGCGGCCCGGGTGGACGGATGAGCAACCGTCGAGGCGACAACTGGCAATGCGACCACGGTGCCCAGTATTTCACCGCTCGCCGCCCCGACTTCCGTGCCGAAGTGGCACGCTGGCAGCAGGCCGCGGTCGCCGAGGTGTGGGATCCCAGGCTATGGCTGTTTGAGGGCGCTTCGTCAGAAGGGCGCGAGTCGACGGTCGAGCGTTTTGTCGGCATGGCCGACATGACGGCACCGGCCCGATATCTGGCCAGCACGCTGACCGTGCACGCACCGACGAACATCCAGCAGCTCCGGCGCCAGACGCACGGTTGGCAGGTCTTTTCGGCTGAACACGGCTGGCTGGAGACGCGCTTCGCGGCCGTCCTGCTGGCCGTCCCGGCGCCGCAGATAGCGCCTTTATTGCGGCAACTGGCCCCCGAGTTGGCGGCACTGGCCAGCAGCACCGTGATGCGCGGTTGTTGGGCGCTGATGCTGCGCTTTTCTGCTCCGGTCGACCTGGCCTTCGATGCCGCCTTCGTCAATCAGGGCCCACTGCGGTGGATCGCTCGCAATAGCAGCAAGCCGGGCCGCAGCGGCAAGGAAACCTGGCTGCTGCACGCCTGCGCAGAATGGAGCGAGGCGCATCTGGAAGAAGATTCCGCGAGCGTCGCCGCAGCCCTGCTGTACGCCTTTGGCCAACTGGGCGGTCCGGCCCCACAAGACTGGACTGCGCACCGCTGGCGTTACGCCGACACCGAGCCGGCCCTCGACGAAGGTTGCGCATGGCGTCCAGATATTGGGCTGGGGCTTTGCGGAGACTGGCTCAACGGTGGCAAAGTAGAGGGTGCCTGGCTCAGCGGCCGGACGTTGGCCGAACAGGTGTTGCGGTCGTTCGCGCGATGCTGACGGCCGGACTCGCTAAGTCGCGGCCCGGGGCGATCACCAGCTCATCATATTGACGCCCCATGACCTGCGGCACGGCCCGCAAGCGGCGCACGCCCCAGTGACGGCAACTTCGCTGCGTCCTCTCCGCATTGCGGCGCGGCCCTGCCACAAACCTTTCCCTCTGAGGCGCGGCTTGCCGCAACGCCAGCGCAGTGGGCTTGGCCAGAAAATCGCATGAGTCCCGGCACTACCCTCCGGCTGGTGCTCGGGGACCAGCTCAATCCGCGGCACACCTGGTTCGACCAGCAGCGCGACGACGTGCTGTACGTCTTCATGGAAATGCGCCAGGAAACCGACTACGTGCTGCACCACGCGCAGAAAATCATCGCCATCTTTGCCGCGATGCGCGAGTTTGCCCGTCAGTTGCGTGCGGCCGGACACTGCGTGCACTACCTGACGATCGATGATCCGGACAACCGGCAAGCGCTGCCGGACAATCTCGATGCGCTGATGGTTCGGTTCAACATCCGGGCCTTCGAATACCAGGCACCCGACGAATGGCGACTCGACGCGCAACTGGCCAACTATGGTCGGCGTCAATCCATCCACTGCCGAATGGTGGACAGCGAGCACTTTTATACCCTGCGCGACGAGGCGGCGCGGCTGTTTTCGGGACGTAAACAATGGGTGATGGAGCACTTTTACCGCCATATGCGAGTGCAACATCGAGTGCTGATCAATGACGCCAGCCGACCCGTCGGCGGCCAATGGAACTTCGACCACGACAACCGTAAGCCCTGGCCAGGGCTACCGTCCGAACCAGCAGACTTCCGGGCGTCTCACGACCATTCAGCGCTCTGGCAGACGATCGTCTGCGCGGGCGTCAGCAGCTTCGGTGAGCCCAACGCAGCACAGTTGGCCTGGCCGCTCAACCGCGCCGAGGCCTTGCAGCAACTCGACGCTTTCATCGAGAAGGCTCTGCCGCACTTCGGCGACTTCCAGGACGCGATGAGCCATCGCGCCTGGCGAATGTTTCACTCACTCCAGTCATTTGCACTCAACACCAAGATGCTCGACCCGCGCGAGGTCATTGCCAGGGCCGACGCCGCCTGTCGCGCGGGGTGGGTATCCCTGGCAACTGCCGAGGGCTTCATCCGGCAGATCATCGGCTGGCGCGAGTACATTCGCGGCTTCTACTGGGCGCACATGCCGGAGTATGTCGAGCAAAACGTGTTCGGCCACGCTCGGTCGCTGCCGGGATGGTTCTGGAACGGTCAGACCAGGATGCGCTGTCTCGCCCACGCCATCGGCCAGTCTCTCGAACAGGCCTACGCCCACCATATCCAGCGACTGATGGTGATCGGCAACTTTGCGCTGCTGGCCGGACTGGACCCCGCTGGGGTGCATCTTTGGTATCTCGGCGTCTATGTCGACGCTTTTGAATGGGTCGAACTCCCCAACACCCTCGGCATGAGCCAGTTCGCCGACGGCGGACTGCTGGCCACCAAACCGTACGTATCCAGCGCCGCCTACATTGATCGCATGAGTGACTACTGCAAGGGCTGTCATTACGACAAGAAGCTGCGCACTGGCGAGCGAGCCTGCCCCTACAATGCGCTCTACTGGGACTTTTTTGCGCGTAACGCCGGAATACTCTCGACCAATCCGCGCCTGGGCCTGGTCTATCGGCAGTTGGCGAAAATGGATGAGGCGACGCGGCGTTCGTTACAGGAGCAGGCAGACGAGCTACGCAACTCGCTGGACCGCCTATGATCCTTTTGCCCGGAGGATGGTTGGCTACCCTGGCAAGGAGATCCCGCAACGGGTCGATCGGCCGGGCACTGGGCCTGGCCTCGTGATTCCCGCGCGGCTGGCCTTCATCGACCTGGAAACCACCGGGGCGAACCCGGTACGGGACCGCATCACAAGGATCTCCGTGCTGGAAGCAGAGGGTGAGCAGGTCTCGACCTGGAGCACACTGGTCAACCCACAGCGGCCGATCCCTGAATTCATCCAGCGACTCAACGGTATCCGCAACGAGGCGTTAGTCGACGCCCCTACCTTTTCCCAGGTTGCGACAGAACTGGCCGATCGCCTGCACGGGCGTCTGTTCGTTGCTCACCATGCCCGCTTCAACTATGGTTTCGTCAAGAACGAATACCGGCGTCTGGGGAAGTCCTTCCGGGCCGAAGGGTTGTGTACGGTGCGCCTGTCTCGCAAGCTCTTCCCGGAACACCAGAATCACAACCTGGACAACCTCATCGTCCGTCATGGTTTGACGACGGGCGACCGTCACCGCGCACTGGCCAGCGTCGACCTGCTTTGGCAGTTCTGGTGTTTGTTGAAACGGGAACGCGGCGATGAGGCTCTCGCCGAGGCCATCGGTCAGCAGCTCAAGCGCCCCAGCCTGCCGCCCCACCTGGATTCCACCCTGCTCGACGATCTGCCCGAAGCCGCCGGGGTATACCTCTTCTACGGTGACAACGACGCCCTTCTGTACGTGGGGAAAAGCGTCAACCTGCGTCAGCGCGTACGGGCTCACTTCGCGTCCGACCTGCGTGAGTACAAGGAGATGCGCCTCAGCCAGCAAGTGCGCCGCATTTGCTGGCATGAGACCGTTGGTGAACTCGGCGCCCTGCTGCTGGAATCGCGACTGGTGAAGGAATGCCAGCCGATTCACAATCGTCGCCTGCGCCGCACTTCGGACCTGTGCACCTGGCAGTTGGTGCCAGTGGCCCCTGGCGATTACCGGCTCAAACTGCTCAGCGGCGAGGCTGCCGATTTCGTATGCTCGGAAGATCTTTTTGGCCTCTTTGCCAACCGGAGGGAAGCCACCGAGTCCCTGCGCAACATGGCTGCTAGGCACGAACTGTGCCCGATAGTCCTCGGGCTGGAAAAGCCCGCCCAACCCGGACGACCCTGCTTCGCCCACCAGATCAAGCAATGCCGGGGTGCCTGCGTAGGCAAGGAAGCCGTCGGCGTGCACAACGTTCGCATGATGTCGGCGCTGCTGAAGCTGAAGCTCAGCACCTGGCCGTACCCCGGGGCGATCGGCATTGTCGAGCGCGACGAGTTGCGGGAAGTCGAGGAAGTGCACGTCGTGAACGGCTGGCGGCACCTGGGCAGCGCGCGCAGCGAGGCCGAGATCCAGGAAATCCTGCTGGGTCAGTCGGGTCAGGGGCGATTCGACCGGGACACCTACAAACTGCTCACTGCGCATCTGGGAAGGGGGGCAGTGCGGGTGCGAATGTTGTCCGCGCGGTAACGAATCGCTAACGACACGAGATTCCTGTTTTATTGTGCATCTCTTCATTGAGGTGCCCGGCATGCAAAGAGCATGGGTACCGCCAGGACGCGCGCAGCAGTTGTGGTTACCAGTACTTCGTAGAGGCCGGCAGAACCGGGACCGCCAGCCGATCAATAGCCATTAACAATTGGGTCAATACCTACAATTGATTGGAACAATGCGCCAGACGATCCTACACTTGAACTGTCTGGCGTACCTACGGGTGATTCTGCAGGTAGTCTCATTCGAAGCACTTCGTTGGTGGAACGGTGCCTGAACGCCAGACTGAATCGGGTAGTCCATCTCAAACAACCAAAGGAGAGAACCATGTCAACCGAAACAAAGTGCCCGTTCGCGGGCGGCGTGGGAAGCCACACGGTGTCCGGGGCCCACAAGAACGCAGGCTGGTGGCCCCAGCAACTGAACCTGAAAATGCTACACCAGCAATCCTCGAAGTCCAATCCCCTGGGCGCGTCGTTCAATTACGCCGAGGAGTTCAAGAGCCTTGATCTGGATGCCGTAATCAAGGACCTGCATGATTTGATGACCGATTCGCAGGACTGGTGGCCGGCGGACTACGGTCACTACGGGCCGTTCTTCGTCCGCATGACCTGGCATGCTGCGGGGACCTACCGCATCGCCGATGGCCGCGGCGGCGCGGGCACCGGCGCACAGCGCTTCGCCCCGCTCAACAGTTGGCCAGACAACGGCAACCTCGACAAGGCGCGCCGCCTGCTCTGGCCGATCAAGCAAAAGTATGGCCGCAAGCTGTCCTGGGCCGACCTGATCGTCCTTACCGGCAACGTCGCGATGGAATCGATGGGCTTCAAGACCTTCGGTTTCGGCGGTGGCCGCCCGGACATCTGGGAACCGGAGGACGAAATCTACTGGGGCCCGGAAACCACCTGGCTGGGCGACGCGCGCTATCAGGGCGACCGTGAGCTTGACAACCCGCTTGGCGCCGTGCAGATGGGCCTGATCTACGTGAACCCGGAAGGCCCGAACGGCAATCCTGATCCACTCGGCTCGGCGCGCGACATCCGGGAGACCTTTGCGCGAATGGCGATGGACGACTACGAGACCGTTGCGCTCACCGCCGGCGGTCACACCTTTGGCAAGGCCCACGGCGCCGGCGACACCGCCCACGTCGGTCGCGAACCCGAAGGTGCGGGCATTGAGGAGCAGGGCCTGGGCTGGATCAGCAGCTTCGGCTCCGGCAAGGGCGTTGATGCGATCACCAGCGGCATCGAAGGCGCCTGGACCCCCAGCCCGACCCAGTGGGACAACGGCTACTTCGAGACTTTGTTCGGCTACGAGTGGGAGTTGACGAGGAGCCCGGCTGGCGCCCACCAGTGGAAGCCCAAGGACCCCGCTGCGGCGACCACCGTGCCGGATGCCCATGATCCGACCAAACGCCATGCCCCGATGATGACCACAGCCGACATGGCCCTGCGTATGGACCCCGCCTACGAGAAGATCTCGCGCCGCTTCATGCAGAACCCGCAGGAGTTCGCCGACGCCTTCGCTCGCGCCTGGTTCAAGCTGACTCACCGCGACATGGGTCCGCGCGCCCGCTATCTCGGCAAACTGGTGCCAGAGGAAGCGCTGATCTGGCAGGACCCGATCCCCGCGGTCGACCATGTGCTGATTGATGAGCAGGACATCACGGACCTCAAGGCCAGGATCCTCGCCTGTGGTCTGTCCATTTCCCAACTGGTTACCACCGCCTGGGCGTCGGCGGCCAGCTTCCGCGGCAGTGACAAGCGTGGCGGCGCCAACGGCGCACGCATCCGCCTCGCGCCGCAGAAAGATTGGGAGGTGAACCAGCCGGCCGAACTGGCCAAGGTTCTGTCATCGCTGGAGGCCATCCAGAAGGCATTCAACGGCGCGCAGTCCGGTGGCAAGAAGGTCTCGCTGGCCGACCTGATCGTTCTTGGCGGCTGCGCAGCCGTCGAGGCCGCCGCCAGGAAGGCCGGCGTTGAGATCAAGGTTCCGTTCTCGCCGGGACGCATGGACGCGTCGCAGGAGCAGACCGATGCAGCCTCTTTCGCCGTGCTGGAACCGACCGCGGACGGGTTCCGCAACTACCACCGCAAGGGACACGAGGAATCTGCGGCAGAACTGCTGGTGGATCGGGCCAACCTGATGACGCTGACCGCTCCCGAGATGACGGTTCTCATCGGCGGCCTGCGCGTCCTGGGCGCAAACTTCGGACAGTCCACGCACGGTGTTTTCACCCAGCGACCCGAAACATTGACCAACGACTTCTTCGTCAATCTCCTTGACATGAACACCAGGTGGCAAAAGTCCGCCACCTCTGAAGGCGTGCTGGAGGGGCGTGATCGGGCAACGGGCGAGCTCAAATGGACAGGCACCGTCGTTGATCTCGTCTTCGGTTCGAACTCGCAGCTCAGAGCCCTCGCCGAAGTCCATGCGTGCAGCGACTCGCAGCAGGCGTTCGTGCAGGACTTCGTGGCAGCGTGGAACAAGGTGATGAACCTTGATCGCTTCGACCTTGCTTGATCTCGGGGCATCGGCCGAATAGTCCCACACCGCGCAGCCGCGATCCGGCATCGGGTGATCCCGCACCGGGTAGCGGCTGCGCGAATCGCATCCGGCAGTCGTTCAAGGGTAGAGAATCCAAACGTACCCCGGACCGGCAAAGCCCGGCGGTCACGCAGGCCAGGGATTCCCCGCGCCGCGGAAGAAACACCGTAAGCGTACAGCGGTTCCGCCTGTAAAACACCCGAGAGAGAAGGAGAGGGGCAAGGCAGTGGAACTGGCAGCGAACGGGCGGGAGCATGTTGACGCCTGGCGGGCGAGCGGCAGCACACGGAAGGCGTACGCTGAGCAACACGGCTGAGAAGTGATTCGCTCGGTTACTGGCTCCTGCGCCTGGCGGAGGGGTCAGGACCGAGCTGGACGGGAGGCCCGCTGATCCTGCTGTGCTACGGCTCGCCAGCGCACGCGCATGCGGACACCGAGCCGCGCTAGCTCGCCGGCGCGTCCGGCAAGCGGCCACGGGATGCGCGACAGCGGCGGCGCGTGACGCGGCCGCATGCCTTGCCGAGGCATTCGGATGTCTGCCTGACAGGCCAGGATGCTTCCCTGAGGCATCAAGATGCTTCCGTGAAGAGTCAGGATGCCTTCCCGAAGTCTCAGGATCGCTGTCGCGAGGTCAGACACGCGATACGCGCCGTCGCGGAGGTCGACCGCGTGCCCAGAACGCCCTCGACGCCGCACGCGACGCGGCGATTGCCGCGCGGTGGGAACATCACAATCTGATTCTCGGCGTCAAGGATCAGGTCATCGCCCAGTTCGGCGCCGATTCGGACGAGGTCGCTTCACTGGGCCTGAAGAAAAAGTCCGAGCGCAAGGTGCCCGCCCGCAGCAGCAGCAAGGCTTCGAAGTAGATCGCCGCGTGCCGGACCACGGCGGGGGAAAGGACAGGCTGCCGCGTCCCCCGCCGCAGCGCCGTCGATCGCCGCCCGCCGGTCCTGCACTGGCGATGCGGGCGGCAGGCGAAGCGGCCGCGGCCATGACGATTTTAGTTAACCGGCCAATGCGCCATCGTCTTGTTCCATCAGTGATTCTGTCGGAGGTCATTGATGGCGATTGCATTTTGACGCAAGGCTTTGCGTCAGGTAGGATTGCTATTTGTTAGGTCGCTGAAATTCCGTGAGCAACGTTCTCTTCATCTGCGGCAAGAACAAGTGGCGTAGTCCCACCGCGGAGCAAGTGTTCTCAGAACATCGAGACATTCAGTGCGCTTCTGCTGGCTTGAGCCACGATGCAGAAGTTCCCATTTCGGCAGAGCTTGTTGAGTGGGCTGAGCTAATCTTCGTAATGGAGAAGCAGTACAAGTCCAAGTTATCAGCGCAGTTCAGGCCGCAGCTTCTGGGCAAGAAAGTCGTGTGCCTCAACATCCCAGACAACTACAAATTCATGGAGCCTGCCTTGGTCAAGCTGCTTGAAGCAAAAGTCACTCCATTTCTGCCTTCAGAGGGTCATGGCTAGCAGACGGGCCAGGTGGATGCGTCAACGGCCTAACGAATAGCGTTTATCTGCCGCACTGCAAGCACGCGGGCCAAACGCAGGCGCATCCGCGGCAGATAGCCGTCTCCAACGAGCGTATCCTGGGCATTGAGGGCAACGACGTGCTCCTGCGCGTCCGCACCGATCCCACCAGCGGCAAGAAGCGCACACTGCGCGTGCCGGGAACCGAGTTCATCGACCGCTTTTTGCAACACGTCCTGCCGGCCGGTTTCAAGCGGATCCGTCACTACGGTTTGCTCTCGCCGACGCGCAAAAAGGAGGCTCTGGCGGCTGCTCGTGCGGCACTCAACGTGCCGCCACCTGCGCCCGCGGTGGTCGAGTCGGTCGCCGAGTTCATGCAGCGGGTCACGTGCATCGAGCAGGCACGCTGTCCGCATTGCGGGATCGGTCAGTTCCGGGTGGTCGCGACCCTTCTGCCACAACGTGACCCTCCGAAGCTGCGGGGTCCTCCTTGAGGATCGATCGCGATTCCGGTCTTCCGCAGCGATCGCACGGCGCTACCGTTCGCGGTGTCGTTC
>JAKOZI010000279.1 GCA_029780075.1 Pseudomonadota bacterium | reverse complement strand
TCCGACTTGGCCCGGAGGGGCGAACTGTTCCGGCAAAGAATCCAGCAGTTTGCCACCCACGCGGGGCGAGGCAATGCCAAGATGACAGCCAGCTTCGTGACTCTGGAGCGGGCATTTCAACGCGGCGGATTACAGAATTTCCCGTTCATGGATGGGGAAGACTGCTTTGACGGGTTCCGGCTGTCTGCTGATGCGTTCTATTTCTATTTTGGCGATCTGATCGCCGCGCGCTTCATGGCTGGCCTGGACGCTGTGCATGATTGGCCGCAAGGCGGCTTGCCCGTTGCCGAGCGCCGGCAGCGCATCGCCGAGATTGATTGTGAACTCGACGACCTGGTTACGCGCCGTGACGAGCTGGCCGAACAGCTTTTGAGCGTAGGGATTACGGGCTAGCTTGGCGTTTTTGCTGGCCAGTAGGATCCCGTATCGACAAGTTTTCTTCGTTTCCGCGAAGAACAGGGCAAGAGCCTATCCACGTAGAGCCGGCCATAGTGGATAGGCTGCCCGCCCCATGACCGGAAGACCCGCCCCCCGCTTTTCTTTCTTGAGGTAGGCCGGGGGGTGGGCACCACACCGTCGGCAGTTCTTGCACCCCTATGCTTCACGCTGTTTGCATACGTTTCAGATTTCAAATTGCGTACCTGGCGGCTGAAATGTAACGGCAGCTTGCTGCTTTTTGGGTGATAGTTGGCACAGGCGCCGGCTGTTGCAGCCTTCCCGCTTTTCTTCCCAATATCCAACCTTACCAATTTACTATTCTTCACTGCACAAACTTGTCGATTTCCTTACCATTGCAAGCGCAGCTTGCGGGCGGCCAGGTCGAGCATCTGGCGCTTCATTTCGCCAAGACGAGATTAGTGAGAACGAAATGAATCGCTACCGAGGCAAAGACCAGAGCCTCCATGGCAGCAGCAACGAAAATCGCAAAGCGCGATGAGCGGCTGGGAGCGAACAGACCAGAGATGAAGAATGCCACGGCAAGCAGCGGCGCGAAGAGCACCCGGATTGGCCAGAGGATTACCATCATATAAAGCACCGAATCCGCAACTGCCGATGGTCTCACAAAGTAGGCATAGAGCGCGACGAGGCCTGTGGTGGCGATTGAAAGCGCAACGAAGGCAAGTGCAGACCAAAAGCGTTGCACCTGGCGTAGAAAGTACAGGGCTGCACAGGAAGCTGGAATGGACGCCAATCCAAACACGGCAAGGAATAGAAGGCCATCCGCAAAGGAATACATTCCGGAAGATGCTTGCCGATCCGGCCCGTCGTAACCGTTCACACCCCCTTAAGAAAAGCCGCCAGCGTGATGATTTGTATGGCATAGTTGCGAAACTTGGAAACGACCTGACAGACGCGGCGCGATGCACCTGAGCAAACCTGACCTGTTCCAGATGAACGACGAGTGGCTGAAGAAGCTGCCGGCGGAGCTATTGCTGGAAGTGTCGAAGCGCCTGTTGCACGACGTGAAGGAGTTGCAGGATCGGCTGAATCAGAACCCGGACAACAGCTCGCGTCCGCCGACCAGCCAAGCGCCTTGGGCGAAGACAGGCGACTCGGAGGAACAGAGTGGCGCGGCGGACGAGAGCGACACGGCAGACGCCGGCACGGAGAGGGCGACGGGAAGCGCTACGGAAGAGACGGAACAGGCTCCGCCGGTCGATGGCCAGCGGTCATCGACCAAGAAGGGGTCGGGGAGGCGGCCCGGCAAGCAGCCGGGCAGTCCAGGCCATGGCCGCAGTCAGAAACTGGCGATCACCGCCCGGTGCGATCACCGCCCCGAGCGCTGCGCCGCTTGTGCGGCAGCGTTGTCGACGGACGCGGCGTCGCAGGCTTACACGGCTTGGGACGAAGTCGACATTGCACCGCAGGTTGAGGGCCTGATCGGGCTGACGTTCCGTGTCACCCGCCACACGCTGCTTGAAGTGAGCTGCTCCTGTGGCCATGTCAGCCGTGCGCAACCTTGGCGGGCGCCGGCCGACGGGCAATGGGAGAAGGTTGATCTGGGGGAATGGCGTCTCGTGGGTCCCCGCCTGGCCGGGGTGATCGTCCTGCTGGCGCTGCGCATGCGCCTGTCACGGGCGAGTATTCGCGAACTGCTGATGGAAATGTTCGAGTTAACGCTGAGTACCGGCGTCATCGACGAAACGATCCGGGAAGCGGGCCGCGCCAGTCTGCCGCTGGAAGACGCCTTGGTGGCCGACATCGTGCAGGCCGCGCAACTGCATGTCGATGAGACCTCGTGGCCGGAGTCCGGCGTGCTGCTGTGGCTGTGGGCGCTGGTCACCACCCACACGACGCTGTTCCTGATCGGCCCGCGCAGCCGGGAAATGCTCGAGAACGCCCTGCAGGACGGCTTTCCCGGCCTGCTCATCAGCGATGGCTACGGCGTCTATCGCGCCTGGGAAAACCGCTTGCGCTGCTGGCCGCACCTGATGCGCAAATTGAGGGGCCTGGCCGAATCGAGCGATGCGCGAGTCTCCGAGGTTGGACAAGAGATGGAAGGCATCATGAAAACGCTGATGGCTGCCATCTACGCAGCGCGGATCGATCCGCCACCGGAAGAAGGACTCCCGGTCCGCTACGCGAAGGCAATTGAGCGACTACGGCACCTGTGCGAAGCGCATCGGATGGATGACCACTCGGTGCTGCGTAGCGT
>JAKOZI010000271.1 GCA_029780075.1 Pseudomonadota bacterium | reverse complement strand
TCCCATTCGTCGCTCGGACCGCCCCACGGAAAGTCCGGGCTGCCAGCGGCGATGAACGACTCGTACTCCTGCGTGCCCAGGCGTTGGCCAGGACCGCTGTATTCGGAGTCGTTGACGTCGATGACCAGAATCTGGCGCTGGGTAGCGGCCAGCGCCTTCCTGACGGTGGGCGAAGATTCGCGGTCGGTAATCAGCACCTTGGCTTCGCCATGTTCGAGCATGAAGGCAATCGTTTCGGCATCCAGACGCGTGTTGAGTGTATTCAGGACCGCACCGGTAGCCGGCACGCCAAAATGGCATTCGACCATCTCGGGGGTATTGTTGAGCATCGCCGCCACGGTATCGCCGACGCCAACGCCGTGGTCCACCAGTGCCGAAGCGAGGCGACGGGCGCGCCGGAAGGTCTCCCCCCAGGTATACCGGCGCTGCCCGTGAATCACCGCGGTGCGATCCGGATAGATGTAAGCGGTGCGGGCAATGAAGGTCAGCGGCGTCAGTGGCGTGTAGTTGGCCGTGTTCTTGTCGAGACCCTGTTGATAAATATTCTGCATTCAGCTCCCCCTCGAAAGTGTGTCAATTGTCATGGGTAGTGCGCCGCCGTTACCCGGCAGCCTTTTAGCGTGCCACGTTTCTCCTGATCGTTCAACCAGGCAGCGTTCAACCAGGCAGCGAGCTGCCGCCCGAGTTCGTCGCTGACGGAAACCAGCGCCACGACGCCGCCACGAGCGTCTGGCGTCGTGGCCGCCTGCTCGATGTCGATCAACCGGTCAACGACTACCCGGCGCCCCCTGTCGAGCAGGCTGGCCCTGCCCTGCAGCAAGGCGCGGCTACGCTCGGGCGTATCGAACACCTGCGAGAACTCCTGCAGTTCGAGGCGCAACAGGCAAGTCACCGCGCCATGTCCGCTGACGCCAACGAACCCAAGCTGTTGCCGCAGGCGCTGCGACAGCAGCAATCCCGGTGCTCCCACCCAACGACTGCCCGCGTAGCTGCGCAGCTTGAGCGGGTTCTCGTAGAGCAGACGATACTCGATTCCCGGGGCATCGAACCATGACGGCACGCTCACCTCCAGGGCCACACTCGACCAGCGCCCGTCGTCGTCGGGCAGGTGTCGGGGCGGTGGCCCGAAGTCGTAGGCTTCGATGAGCGACGCGTTGCGAGCACTACCGGCGCACGCCGCGAGACAGCAGACAGCCAGACACATCAGCAAGCTCTTCATGGTGACCCCTTGCGACTTGACGGAACAACAAAGCCGGCCTCGCCAGGTCCCGGGAGCGGCGATACCGGCCCGAAAAGGAGGCTCTGCGGCGAGTCTTCGAGCACCTGCAATACCCTGTCAAGCTGGCGCGAGTTGCGCGCCAGACCGCTGCCCACTTCATTGAAACGTGCGACCAGGGCGCCAATTCCGCCTGGCGACGGATCACCGAGCAGCAGGTCGAGCTTGTCGCTGACGAGTTGCAGGCGAGTCATCAACTGGCGCGACTCGACCAGCAGCGGACCCGCTTCGGCGGCCGCCTGCTCGGCATGGGTAAGCGTCGCATTCAACAAGCGCTGGTTGTCCGCCGCCAACACCCGCTTCAACTCACGTGCGACGGCGTTGGTATTGGCAGTGGTGGCTTCGAGGTTGGCGAGAATCGTGGCCAGATGCTGACGATTCTCGCTGTCGATCATCTGGTTGGCGTTGGCCAGGAAATCCCGTGCCTGGCGCAGGGTGGCCCCACCGGCGTCCGACAACTCCTCGATCAGCGACGAGTGCATCGCGATGCGCGCCGGTTCACCGTCGACGCTACGCAGCGGCACCTGATCGGCACCGCTGTCCTCAAGCAGGATGTGGGCGATGCCGGTGACGCCCTGATAGCCCAGCTTGGCCGTCGTCCCGCGGGTTACCGGGACAGCGCTGCCGACACTGATGCGAATCAGGATGTTGCGAACGTCCCTGGGGTCCAGTTCAATGGCCTGCACCTTGCCCACCCGGATCCCCCGATAACGTACCTGCCCTTGCAGGCTGAGGCCGGTGACGTTCTGCCGGGTTACCACCGTGTAGTCCGTCGTCGCTTCGTGCTTGCCGCCAAACCACCAGATCGAGCACACCACCGCAAGGCCGAGAAAGAGCGTGAAAAGCCCTGCCATCAGGGCGTGCGAACGATTCTCCATACTAACAGGCCCCTTGCCTGACGGTCGCTGCAGCGCGTCCGGAACTAAAGAAATTGCGAATGAACGGGTGCTCGACGGCAAATACTTCTGCGGCCGTACCGCAGGCGACGATGCGCTGATCGGCAAGCACAGCCAGGCGGGTGGCCAGCCCGGCCAGCGTCTCGGGGTCGTGCGTCACCATCACCACGGTAAAACCGAGGGCCTTCTGCAGCATCTTGATCAGGTTGACGAAGTTTTCGCTGCGATCCGGGTCGAGGCCGGCGGTGGGCTCGTCGAGTACCAGCAACTCGGGCTCCAGCGACAGGGCTCGTGCCAGAGCAACACGCTTGACCATCCCGCCGGACAATTCGGCGGGCATCAGGCGGCCGTGACGCGCCTCCAGTTCGACCATCCCCAGCTTGAGCAGCACCAGATCAGCGATCATGCCCTCGTCGAGCAGGCGCAGCTCGCGCAACGGGAAGGCGATATTGTCAAACACCGAGAGCGCCGAAAAAAGCGCCCCCTGCTGAAAGAGCATGCCGAAGCGGCGGCGAAGCTGGCGACGCAGATCCGGATCCGGATCGAGCACGGCCTGCCCGAAAAGTTTGACAGACCCCTTGCTCGGTGCCAGCAGGCCGACAATCTCGCGCAGCAGGGTCGTCTTGCCGCTGCCCGAACCGCCGACCAGACCCAGCATCTGCCCGGCTTCGACATCGAGATCGATGTCGCGGTGGATGACGACATCGCCAAACTGCGTGCACAGGCCGCGGATTTCGATCGCCGGCGGTGTTTGCCGGCCACTGTCCGAGCGTGCGCTCATCAGGGCAGCCCCACACCACGGGTCAGCACCGCGAAGACGGCATCGACCAGAATGGCCACCGTGATCGAAGTCACCACCGACGTGGTCGTCCGCGACGACAGACTCTCGGTATTCGGCTTGACCCTGAGGCCAAAGTGGCAGGCGATGAGCGCGATCAATACGCCGAAGACAGCGCCCTTGCCGAGACCGATCCAGACATTGGCGACCGGGACCACCTTGGGCAACGTATCGATGAAGAAGCCAAAAGACAGATCCATCTGCAGTTTGGCCGCGACCATGCCGCCGACGATCCCGGCTGCCGAACACCAGATGACCAGCAACGGCATCGCCAGGGCCAGCGCCAGAACCTTCGGCAACACCAGGCGCAGACTCCGTGAAACGCCCATCGTGGCCAGCGCGTCGATTTCTTCGGTCACCCGCATGACGCCGATCTGGGCGGTCATCGCCGACCCCGAACGTCCTGCGACCAGCACCGCGACCAGCACCGGGCCGAGTTCGCGGACGATGCTGATCCCGAGCAGATTGACGATGAAGACGTCGGCGCCAAAGGTCGCCAGTTGCAGAGCGGACAGGTAGGAGAGAACGATGCCGATCAGAAAACCGATCAATGCCGTCACCGGCAAGGCCTGCGCACCGCTTTTGTAGAGATTGGCCGAGAACTCGCGCCAGGGAATGTCACCCGGGTGCACGCACAGATGCGCGACGTCCAGGAGCATTTGGCCAATCAGGGCGAGCAGTGCGGCAAGATGGCCGATGGCCGCCAACGCCCCGCCGCCAAGCAGGCGAATCCAGGTCCAGGATGCGCTCGGCTGCTCCGGTTCGACGTCGGCACTGATGGCCTCGACACGTTCGAGCAGCGATCGGTGCGCACCGGAAACCGCCAGCGAGGCCGGCCATTGCCTACCCCAGGCACGCCAGAGCAGGATCGCACCGGCGCTGTCCATGCGCTCGATCGGCTGCAGATCCCAGCACGTATTGCCGGACGCCAGATCGCGCAGACGTAGCTCGAGCCCGGCAATCGGCGGCGGCAGGGTGACCAAGGTCCATTCGCCGGAAAGACGGATCTGCGCCCCGTCCGCCTGACGCACTGTTTCGATGGTCGCCACCGTCATCGCGGGTCTCAGGATCCTCGCGGACAACCGCAGCGCGACTGCCCTGCGTTGCCACTCATTCGCTGACTCCAGGCCGGTCCAGTCGGTACGCTGCGTGGCTCGCCGCCACAGGCCCGCTCAGGCTGCGTGCGCACCGCGATCCCGGCCGACGAGCGACAGGGCGAGACGGTCGCCGCCAGCCTGTGACACGCTGTTTACCCCTCAACGGGTACCGCCGCCTCGCTGGACACCGGCTTGACTCGTACCTTGAGGCCAATCCGACGCCAGAGCAGCGCCTCATCAGTCAACGCCGCGGCAGTCATTGGGTTATCGTCCAGCCAGACGGCCGGCACCTCCACCTGGAAACCGACCGGCGATTCCTTGACTGACACTTGCGACACCGGCTGGTCCTCGCGCGAGCGATGCAGAAGGGCAGCCAGCCGAAGACAGAACACCAGGCGCCAGTTCGGATCGCCTGCCGGCATCGAAGCCAGTTTCTGGAGCTTGCCGTGCTGGCCGAGCACCAGCAACGCCAGACGTGCCTGATCGCGCTTCGAAAAGCCGGGCATGTCGGCATGCGCCAGAATATAGGCGCCGTGTTTGTGGAATTCACTGTGGGCTACTGAAACACCGATTTCATGCAGGGAGACTGCCCAGCGCAGAAAATGGACGTGGTTTTCGTGCTCGGGTGAATCGAGCTTGATCATCTGACCGAGAAGCAACAGCGCGGTGCGCTCGACGCGCCTCACTTGCGTCTCATCGACCTGATAGCGACGCATGAACTGGGCCACTGTTTCGTCGCGCGTATCGTGGTGCTCAAAGCGCCCAAGCAGATCGTAGAGGACCCCCAGGGGTAGCGCACCGTCGGAATACGTCATATGCGCCATCCCCAACTCGGAGAACACCGCCGACATGATGGCAATGGCACCGGGAAGGATCACCAGGCGGTCGCCGCGCATGCCTTTGAGATCCAGCGCCTCCGCTGACCCGGCACGGATGATCAACTGGCGTAGCCTGGCCAGGCCCTCCCGACTGATGCCGCTGCCGCCATCGGGATTCAGGTCGTTCATTTCGAGAATGTTGGCGATTTCCTGCGCCGCGCCTGAGGAACCCACGGCCTCCTGCCAACCGAAGCGCTGGTAGTCGACGGCAATCGCTTCTATTTCGCGCGCGGCCGACACTTCCGCCGCGTAAAAGCGCTTCTTGTCGACCTTGCCTTCCGGAAAAAAGCGCTGCCGATAGCTGATGCCACCCATGAACAGGGATTCCATCAACAACGGTTCGGTACGCTCTCCGATGATGAACTCGGTCGAACCGCCGCCGATATCGACCACCAGACGCCGGAAATTGGCCGCGGGCAGGGCGTTCGAGGCGCCGATGAAGATCAGGCGCGCCTCCTCGCGGCCACCGATGATCTCGATCGGGAAGCCCAGCGCCGCCTCGGCCTGGGGAAGGACCATGCGTGCATTCCTGGCCACGCGCATGGCGTCGGTGGTCACGGCACGCACGGTTTCCAGATCGAAGCCGCGCAGGCGTTCGCCAAAACGACGCAATGCCTCGAACGCACGTTGCTGCGAGGCATGGTCGAGCAGCTTCTCCCGGGTCAGTCCGGAACCAAGCCGGACCGTCTCCTTGAGTGTCTCGAGTGGGTGGATCTGATCGCCAACAATTCGCCCGATCTGCAAGCGAAAACTATTGGAACCCAGGTCCACACCGGCGATTAATTCGTAGCTCATGATTATTCTTTTTCGGGCGGATGGTCAAGCCTGTTTGCGGATCAGATATTTTACCACTGCCGCCCAGACCGCCATGGCGCTGTGCGAGGATCGGCGATGCTGGCGTATTCACAAAACCGCTTTGCAATCGACCAGCAACCCGCCGATGGTTGTAATATGCTCGTTTTCAATCCACCTGTCCGATCCATCCCTTCCGACGGAATGAACCCATGAACATCGTCGCCACGACCACCGAAACACCGCCCCTCCAGGCCACCTCCGGCTTCCCGCCGGAATATTTCCTCAATCGCGAGATTGGTCTGCTCGCCTTCAACCGACGGGTACTCTGGCAGGCCAGAAATCCGCGCACGCCGTTGCTTGAGCGCCTGCGTTTCCTGTGCATCGTCAGCAGCAACCTCGACGAGTTCTTCGAGATTCGGGTGGCCGGAGTCAAGGAGCAGCTCAAGCTCAACTCGGTGGCGATCACCACCGACGGCAAGACCGCCCGGGAGGTTTATCGTCTGGTCAGCGAGGAGACGCATGCCCTCGTCAAGGAGCAGTACCAGTTGCTCAATGAAGAGATCCTGCCGCAGCTCGCCACTGAAGGCATCCGCTTCGTCAAGCGTTCCGAATGGAACGAAGCTCAGCGTGAATGGATCAAGGGCTTCTTCTTCCGCGAAGTGATGCCGGTGATTACCCCGATCGGCCTCGATCCTTCGCATCCTTTTCCGCGCGTACTCAACAAGAGCCTCAACTTCGCCGTCGAACTCGAGGGTCGCGATGCCTTCGGTCGCAGTTCCGGAGCCGCGATCGTGCAGGCGCCGCGCGTCCTGCCGCGCGTGATCCGGCTGCCCCGCGAACTTGGCGATGTCGAGTACGCCTTTGTGTTCCTGTCCTCGATCCTGCACGAGTTTGTACACGAGTTGTTCTCCGGAATGAAGGTCCTCGGTTGCTACCAGTTCCGTGTCACGCGCAACAGCGACCTCTTCGTCGATGAGGAGGAAGTGAAGAATCTGCGCGCCAAGATCCAGGGCGAATTGCCGCAACGGCATTTCGGAGACGCCGTACGGCTGGAAATCGCCAACAACTGCTCGGAAGCGATGACCCAGTTCCTGCTCGGACAGTTCAACCTCACCGAAAGCGACCTCTATCGCGTCGCCGGCCCGGTCAATCTGGTTCGCCTGATGCAGGTTCCGGACTGGGTCCTGCGCAACGATCTGAAGTTCGTGCCGTTCACTCCCGGAACGCCGAAGGCGCTGCAGAAGTGCCATAGTGTCTTCGACAGCATCCGTGGCGGCGACATCCTGCTGCACCATCCGTATCAGAGCTTCAACCCGGTGATCGAACTGCTCGACCAGGCGGCGACCGACCCGCAAGTGGTGGCGATCCGGATGACCGTGTACCGCACCGGCACCGACTCGGTGTTGATGCAGTCGCTGCTGCGCGCGGCGCAAAACGGCAAGGAAGTCACGGTGGTCGTCGAACTGATGGCCCGCTTCGACGAGGAAGCCAACATCGGCTGGGCGACCAAGCTGGAAGAAGTGGGCGCACACGTCGTATACGGTGTCGTCGGCTACAAGACCCACGCCAAGATGCTGATGATCGTCCGTCGTGAGGAAGGCAAGGCCGGCAGCAGCATCCTGCGCCGCTACGTGCACCTGGGTACCGGCAACTACCATCCGAAGACCGCGCGCCTCTACTCCGATTTCGGCCTGCTGACCTGCAACGAGGAGATCGGCGCCGATACCAACGAGGTCTTCAAGCAGCTCACCGGCCTCGGACGCGCGCAGACACTGACGCACCTCTGGCAGGCGCCATTCTCTCTGCAACCGAATGTCGTCGCCGCGATTCGCGCCGAAGCCGAGGCTGCCCGTGCCGGCAAGCGCGCGCGCATCATCGCCAAGATGAATTCGCTGCTCGAACCGGAAACCATCGCCACGCTGTACGAAGCCTCGCAGGCCGGAGTCAAGATCGATCTGATCGTCCGCGGCGTCTGTGGCTTGCGCGCGGGCGTCAAGGACCTGTCCGAGAACATCAGCGTGCGATCGATTATCGGCCGGCAGCTGGAGCACCATCGGATCTTCTATTTCTACGCCGGTGGCGAGGAAAAGGTCTACCTGTCGAGTGCCGACTGGATGGAACGTAACTTCTTCCGGCGCATCGAGTTGGCATTTCCGGTCCTCGACCGCAAACTGAAGCGGCGGGTCATCGCCGAAGGCCTGCAGATCTATCTCACCGACAACACCCTCGCCTGGGAACTCGGACCCGATGGCACTTACCACCAGCGGCGCGGCTCACGCACCAGCCCACACTCGTCGCAAGCCGAGTTGATCGAGTTGCTGCAGGCTTCCTGATCGGCAGCAGGGGGGCGGCGTCGCCGGCCCCCTTGCCCTCCCCTCTTCTGGCGCCGTGCGCTGCTGCCGGCCCAGGCAGGGGCGCCCGCGTCAGGCCCGACGCGCGCCGACCACGCCCTCGACCTGATGCAGCAAGGCCAGGGTACGATTGAGCTGTGGGATGTTGCCGACTTCGGCGGTGAAGCTCATATGTGCGTGGCCTTCCCTGGACTGCGTATTGACGGCGATCACGTTGATCTTCTCGCGTGCCAGAACGTCCGACACATCGCGTAGCAGGCCCTGCCGGTCGTGCGCATCGATCACGATATCGACCGCGAAGACGCCGTCGGTTCGCCCGCCCCAGGTCGTTTCGATGACTCGCTCGGGATGCATCGAGCGCATGTTGGAGAAGTTGCTGCAATCGGCGCGATGCACCGAAACCCCCTTGCCGCGCGTGACGAAGCCCACCACGGGATCGGGCGGAGCGGGTTTGCAGCAGCCTGCGAGCTGGGTCAACAAGCGGTCGATGCCGACGATCAGGATACCCTTCTCGGAGGCATCGCTGTCGCGCTGCCGACGCACCGTCAGTTCGTCCGGTACGCGCTCCTCAACCGGTGTCTCGCTGCCACGCACCGCCACCTGCAACTGGCGCATGTTCAGCTTGGCGCGGGCCACGGCAATGAACAAGTCGTCGCTTCTGGCAAAACCCAGCTTGGCCGCAAGATCGTCCAGGTTGACCCCGGCCTGCCCCATCCGCTGCAATTCGCGAATCACGACCGCACGTCCCTCGGCCAGGGTGTCTTCGAGAGCCAGGCTGGCAAACCATTGCCTGACCTTGAGGCGTGCGCGATGCGTAAAGAGATACGTCAGCGAGGGGTTCAGCCAGTCGCGCGACGGCCCTCCATGCTTGGCAAGAATGATCTCGACACGCTGTCCGGTGGCCAATGGCGTGTTCAGCGGCACCAGCGCGCCATCAACCTTGGCACCGCGGCAGCGGTGGCCGAGATCGGTGTGCACACGGTACGCGAAATCGACCGGCGTCGCGCCGCGCGGCAGATCGACGACCCGGCCTTGCGGGGTCAGGATGTAGACCGTCTCGTCAAAGGCCGCCTGCTTGTACTGCCGGACCCAGTCCGAGGAGTCGGCCACTTCATCACGCCAGGTCAACAGCTGGCGCAGCCAGGCGATCTTTTCGTCGTAGCTGTCTTCGGGCCTGGCCTTGCTGCCCTCCTTGTAGCGCCAGTGCGCAGCAACACCCAGTTCCGCGTGGCTATGCATCTCGCGAGTACGGATCTGCACTTCGAGCGAGCGCCCATCGGGGCAATGCACGGCCGTATGCAGCGAGCGGTAGTCATTGCCTTTCGGGTGCGAAATGTAATCGTCGAACTCCTTGGCAATCGGCGACCAGATGTGGTGCACGATGCCCAGAGCGGTATAGCAGGCCTGCACATCGTCGACGATGACCCGCACGGCACGAACATCGTAGACTTCGGAAAACGCCACGTCCTTCTTGCGCATCTTGTTCCAGATGCTGTAGATGTGTTTTGGCCGGCCGTAGATCTCGGCGTTGGCAACGCCGGCGTTCAACAGCTCGGCCCGCAGCCGTTCGCTGGCTTCGGTGATGAACTGCTCGCGCTCGGTTCGCTTCTCGTCGAGATGTTGCGCAATCTCCTTGTAGATCGCCGGATGCAGGAAGCGGAAAGAGAGGTCCTCGAGTTCCCACTTCAATTCCCAGACGCCAAGCCGGTTGGCCAGCGGGGAATACAGCGCCAGCGTTTCGCGCGCTACCGGGACCCGCAACTCGTCGGGCTCTTCGGCGTAGTAACGCAGGGTCTGTGTGCGCGAGGCCAGACGCAGGAGGACGACGCGGATATCCTCGACCATCGCCAGCAGCATCTTGCGCAGAACCTCGATCTGCGCAAGATGCTGCTGCGGATTCTTCTCGCTGTTCTCGGCTGACGCGGCGGCAAAACCACGCGTGATCGGTCGCAGTCGGTTCAGGCGCGAAATCCCGTCGACCAGTTGCGCGACGCCGACCCCGAAATCCTTCTGAATGAGGGCCAGACCGTTTTCCTGCAATGCCGGCACGGCGAACAGCAGGGCGGCCAGGCGCGAATCGACATCGAGCTTGAGGCCGGCAACGATCAACGCCATTCCAAGCGCATGACCCCAGACGTGCTCGCCGCTGCCGAGTCGCCGATCGCCATAGATCGAGCGGGCAAAATCGACGGCCAGTGGAACCCGCGCGACCTCGTCGCCATGCAGCCCCTCGGCCAGCATGTGCTGGTATTGTTCGAAGTCGCTCTGCGCGGCGACCGAGTGAATGACCGAAACCATGGACGCATTATAAGGGCTCGCCAGAGCATCAGGCATAATGCGCGATTGCTTCCCGCCTGCCGCCGATGCTTTCCCGCCTTCGCCACCCCTACCTGCTGCTCGTGCTGACCACCCTGTTCTGGTCCGGCAACATGGTTCTCGGGCGCGCCATACGCGACCAGGTCCCCCCGCTCTCGCTGGCTTTCTGGCGCTGGGCGATCGCTCTGGCTCTGGTGCTGCCGCTCGCGCTGCCGCACCTGCGCGCGCAGTGGCCGCTGCTGCGTGCGGGCTGGCAAGCGGTGGTCATCCTGGGACTGCTCGGCGTCGGCGGTTACAACACGCTGGCGTACGTTGGCCTGCAATACACCCCGGCAACCAACGCCGTACTTCTCAATTCGTTCATCCCGATCGCCACCATCACCCTGTCGTGGCTCTTCCTGAACAAACATCTGCGCGCGCTCGAATGGCTCGGCGTGTTGCTCTCGTTCGCCGGGGTCACGGCCATTGTCTGCCGTGGCGACATCGCCACACTGGCCATGCTGAGCCCGAATATCGGCGACCTGTGGATGCTGGCAGCGGTATTCACCTGGGCCCTGTACACCATCGGATTGCAGTGGCGGCCCGTTGGACTCAACCCGATGCTGCTGCTCGCCGCCTTCACGCTGGTCGGCCTCACCGCACTCGCCCCGGCATACGCCTGGGAGATCGCGCAGGGCAAGCGCATCGTCGTTTCGGCCGGATCCCTCGCCGGCATTGCCTACACCGGAATTTTTCCGGGGTTTCTCGGCTATGTGTTCTATAACCGCGCGGTTGCTGAAGTCGGCGCCAGCAAGGCCAGTTTGTTCATCCACCTGATGCCGGTTTTCGGAACCATTCTGTCGGCCCTGTTCCTCGACGAGATCCCGCAGATATACCACTACGTCGGGATGGCCCTGATCTTCGGCGGCATCTACCTGACCACCGCGGCGCGGCCGCAGGCAGAAACACCATGATCGGCAGGCTGCTCGGCTGGTTGCGGAATCGGCAGGAACCGGCGCACGTGCCCGATGCGCTATGGCAGTCCGTGCTTTCGGTGCTGCCCTTCCTGGTCTCACTCAGTGCCGAAGAACAGCTCCGCCTGCGCCGGCTGGCCGAGGATTTCCTCGCCAGCAAGGAGTTCACCGCCGCCGGCGGACTCGCACTCAGCGATGCGATCTGTGTTTCGATTGCCGCACAGGGTTGCCTGCCGATCCTCAATCTCGGCCTGGATTACTACCGTGGCTGGGTCGGAGTGATCGTGTACGCCGACGAATTCATCATCCCGCGCAGCGTCGAGGACGAATTCGGGATAGTCCACGAGTATCAGGAACTGGCGTCAGGCGAAGCCTGGGATGGCGGACCATTGCTGATCTCCTGGCGCGACGCCCAGATGGCCGGCAGCGGCTACAACGTCGTCATCCACGAGTTCGCGCACAAACTGGACATGCTCAATGGCGAGGCAAACGGCATTCCACCGCTACCGCCGGAGATCGCGCGCAGCGACTGGCAGCAGGTTCTGCGGGCCAGCTACGATGATTTCTGCAACCTGGTCGACGAGGCGGATGCTGCCGGCCTGGACACCGTGTTCGACCCCTACGCATCGGAGAATCCGGGCGAGTTTTTCGCGGTCATGAGCGAGGCCTTTTTCGAGACACCGACCCTGCTGCGCGACGAATATCCTGCGTTCTACGCGCAACTCGCCGTCTTCTACCGCCAGGACCCGGCTTCCCGATCATGCCCGCAACGACGCTGAACCAGCCCGACGAGCCAACCCCCGACGCCACCGTTATTCAGGCGTGCCGCACGCGGCGGATCGGCGCCGGGCTCAGGCGCAGCGTCCGATGGCCAGCCGCTCGATAAACCGCACCATGGCCGCGATGACGGCCTGCGGTTGATCGACGTGTGGCGCATGCCGGCAATCCGCCAGCCTGAGCAATTCGACGTCGGGGGCCGCTTCGGCGATGCACTCGATCTGTCGCATCGTCGCGTATTCATCGTCTTCACCCTGCATCGCCAACAGCGGACAACGGATCGCCGGCAGGCAGTCGGTAATCTGCCAGCCAGCGAATTCGGGGGCCAGCCAGGTGTCGTGCCAGGCTCGAAAAACGACATCCGGGTCCCGGTGGTAACGTGCGAGCTTCACTCGCCAATCGCTGCTCGCATAGGCTTCGCCTGCGCGGCGGATGCCATCGAGAGCCTTCTCCTCGACAAACTCGTGCGGGGCCATGACGATCACGCCGGCGACCCGATCCGGCCAGGCCGCGGCGTGGATCAAGGCGATCGAACCACCGTCGCTGTGGCCGATCAGCACCGGTCGTTCGATGGCCAGCGCGGCGAGCAAGGCTGGCAGGCGCTGCAGCGCCTCGTCGTGCAGGTATGCCGCCGTCCGCGGCGCCGGCAGCGGCGCCGAGTGGCCGTGCCCGAGGCGCGACCAGATCAGCGTACGACAACCCGTCGCCTGCGCCACCCGCATCGGGAAATCACGCCACAGGGCGACGCTGCCAAGGCCCTCATGGAGAAAGACCAGAGTCGGCCGATCCCCGCGCTGGGGCTCAATCAGACAGTACTCGAGCGACTGCCCCCCGACGTCAACGCAAGCCATCGTCAAACGACGAGCAGAAAGTCGCGCACGATGCCGATCTGCTGCAGGTCGAGGAACATCGGAGCATGCCCGACACCGGCAATTTCAGCGGTCTGCGGGCGCGGCCCGCGCATGGCCATGGCCTGCAGCGTTGCGCGCGTCAGCAGGTCCGACTCAGCGCCGCGCACCACCAGCGTCGGGCAGCGAATACGGTCGTAGATCGGCCACAGATCGATGTCTCCAGCACTCAGTGCCTGCCGAAAGGCTTCGCCAATCGCGGGATCGTAACGCATCGCCAACCGTCCATCCGGAAGACGCTGCAGGCTGAACTCGGTCAGGTGGCGCCACTGTGCGTCGCTCAGGGGCCCAAAGGGCTGACTGACCAGACGCACATACTTTTCCGCGTCTTCATAGGTGTCGAACTTTGGCGCTTGCCCAACGTACTCGCCGATGCGCAGCAAGGACGCCACACGGATCAACGGACCGACGTCGTTGAGCACGAGGCGCGTAATCGGCGAGTCTTCCTGGCTGGCGATCCACATCCCGATCAAACCGCCCATCGAAGTACCCAGCCAATGCACCGAGGCGACATTCAGGCGAGCCAGCAACACCATCATGTCCGAAGCATACTGCGGGAAGGTGTAGCCGGACGAATCGCGCAGCCAGTCACTGCGGCCACGCCCCACGACATCGGGACAGATGACGCGATAATCCGCGGCCAGCGCTCGCGCCAATTCGTCGAAATCGCGCCCATTGCGTGTCAAACCATGTACGCAAACCAGGACATTCGGATTCTCCGGCTCGCCCCACTCCGTATATGCCAAGCGATGCAGACCCGAAGGCGAAGCGCAGCGTACACAGCGCTCGGCGAAAGCAACCGGCCCGCCAGCCAGCCAGCGCGACAGGTCAGAAACGATGCTCATCCTGGATATCCCGGTTCATGTGGTGCTTTGCGGTGCAAGGTTCGCGGCTGCGCGCGTGATCTGAACGAAGGGCGTTCATCCGAGCAAGCCGGCCCGCCGAGATGTCATCTTTGACGGTCCCCTACGCCTGAAGCCCCTGGCAAGCACCGAGCAGCCCAGTCACCCGCTTTGACGATCAACGTGCGACTGTAGCACAAGCACAGCTCCGAAGTGGTGTGCCAGCCCTTGCCAAACAAGGCGATCGCACCAACATGCAGAGGTAATTGTCGTCGGGCACCGTGAGTGGCCAATGGCGTCAGGGAGGTGGCCACGGTTCGCGCCGTACCTTTGTGGCAGCCCGCCGGTCCGAACGAAGCACGCCCCCGCTCAGTCCAAACCCGACCAGGCACGCGCCAAGATCGCCCAGAGCATGCAAACTAAAGGGTCCATGGCGGTCAGCGCAGCAAGACGCCCCTGCGTTGCTCTGGGGACAAGCTGGTAGAGTGATGTACGGTGCCGCCCGACCCGCGAGCGCGTGGGTTTTGTATCGATCCGGGAAAGACAGAATGAAACGTATTGAATCAAAGATGCTGGCACTATGCCTGATTCTGACCTGTCCATGGGCGGCTGCCGCTCCTGCCCCAACGCCTGGTGCCATCATCCTGGCGCTGAACTGTCCGGACGGCAACAGCGACCCCCAGTGCCCAAATCATCTGGCTGCGGGTGGAAAGCGTGCTTCGCCATCCGCCAGGGAACAGGAGCAGCAACTGGAACAACAACGCGCCAAACAGCAGGCCCAGCAGCAGGAGCAGCAACGCGCACAACTGCAGGCCCAGCAGCAGGAGCAGCAACGCGCGCAGCAGCAGGCACAGCAACAGGAACAACAACGTGCCAAACAACAGGCCCAGCAGCAGGAGCAGCAACGCGCGCAACAGCAGGCACAGCAACAGGAACAACAGCGTGCCAAACAACAGGCTCAACAGCAGGAGCAGCAACGTTCCGTCCAGGCTGCCGCGCAAGCTCAGGCGTGGGGGCCATCTGGTGGCGCTCGCCAGCCTGGCCGGCCAGATCAATCGTCCGCAAGCGCCCAAGTACCGCCGCCTGACAGTCGCCGGCCGGCCCAGCCCAGCCCAGTGGGCCAGGCACCGATTCAACCACAGACCCCCGCCGTAACCCGGCCAGCGAGTCCGCCGACATCACCGCCCACAACGGCACAGGTTCAACCCCCTCCCGATGGCCGCCGGCCACACCAGCCCGGCCCGGTGGGTCAGACACCAACGATCGCGCCGACCCAAGCGCAGACACCCGCAGTAGCCCGGCCAGCCGGCCCGCCGGCGCCCTCTCCCGCAACGGCACAGGTACAACCTCCTCCCGATGGCCGCCGGCCACCCCAACCCGGCCCGGTGGGTCAGGCAGCAGCGATCACGCCGACCCAAGCACAGACACCCGCAGTAGCCCGGCCACCCGGCCCGGCGACGTTGCCGCCCACAACGGCACAGGTACAACCCCCTCCCGATGGCCGCCGGCCAGCCCAGCCCGGCCAGGTGGGCCAGGCAGCAGCGACCGCGTCGACCCAACCACAGCCCCCCGCCGTAGCCCGGCCAGCGGTTCAGACGACACCGCCGCCCGCAACAGTGCAAATCCAACCCGACGGTCGCCGGTCTGTTCCCGCCGCAGGCCAGGGGATTGCCACTGCGCCGCCGGGCCAGCCACAGACCCCGGCCGCCGGAGGCGAACCGGCACCCGTCTTCGGCCCGGCGCAGCCTCGTCAGGCTGCCGACGGGCGCCGACCGAGCCCGGATAGGCACCGGTCGACACCGGCGCAAGCAGTCGCAGTCGATGCGACCACCAGCGTGGTGCCACGTGGGGATCGGAACAGTTTCGACATTCGCCACCAGAACCCGGACGGTTCCCAGATC
>JAKOZI010000260.1 GCA_029780075.1 Pseudomonadota bacterium | reverse complement strand
TGGTCAGAGGTTTTCTGCTCAACAACGAACTCAGCGATTTTTCCTTCACCGCCCGCGATGAGCGTGGCACGCCGATCGCCAACCGCGTCGAGCCCGGCAAACGCCCACGCTCGTCGATGAGTCCGACACTGGTCTTCGATGCGCAGACCGGCGAGTTGGTGATGAGCGGCGGCTCGCCAGGCGGCGCGCTGATCATCCACTATACGGCCAAGCTGCTCTACGCGACTTCGTACTGGGGTCTGGGACCGCAACAGGCGATCGACCTGCCCAATTTCGGTTCGTTGAACGGCCCGATACTGCTCGAGGAAAAGCGCTTCACCGCGTCGTTCATCGCGGCACTCCAGGCCCGTGGCCATGAAGTCAGGGAAATCCCGATGAACAGCGGCCTGCAAGCCATTCTGAAAAATGCCGGCGGTTTCGCCGGTGGCGCCGATCCGCGGCGTGAGGGACGGGTGATGGGCGAGTGAAAGTGACCACCGCAGCCACAACCGGGCACCCCTTCCCGCGACACCTGATGCTCGCCTGTCTGCTCGCCGCCGGCCTCGGCGGCTGCGCCACCGACGGCCAGTACGAACCCCGATCACCGGCAGTCGCGCCGGAGTCGGTGCGCGCAACGCCACCGACTCCGGCCCCTCCGGCAGCGCTGCCGCGTCCGTCGCCCGTCTCGCCAGCCTCCCCGCACGAACGCGATGGCCGTGCCTTGCTCAACCGTCTGCTGCCGGCAAACATCGGCGACCGTGCCGGCTGGACGACGGACATTCTGGCGGCGCTCACCGCCCTGCAGATCCCGGCGCTACCGGAGAATCTCTGTGCCGCGATTGCAGTCATCGAACAGGAGTCGAGCTTCGTCGCGGACCCGCCGGTTGCCGGGCTGTCGCGCATCGCCTGGCAGGAAATCGAGCGGCGGCGGGAAAAGTACAGCATCCCCAGGCTGGTCCTGGACCTTGCCCTGCGCAAGTCTTCCCCGGACGGACGCACTTACCGGGCGCGCATCGACGCCTTGCAGACCGAAAGACAGATGAACGCGCTCTACGACGACATGCTCTCGGAGTTGCCGGGCGGCAAGACTCTTTTCGGCGGCTACAACCCGATCCGTACCGGCGGCCAGATGCAGGTGAGCATCGCCTTTGCCGAGGAACAAATTCGCCAGCGCCCTTACCCCTACGCGCGCCGCGACAGCGTGCGCAACGAGGTGTTCACACGTCGCGGCGGCGTCTATTTCGGAATGGCCATGCTGCTCGACTACCCAGGCTCCTACAGCCAGATGCTCTACCGCTTTGCCGACTTCAACGCCGGCCGCTACAGCAGCCGCAACGCGGCGTTCCAGGACGCCGTCAGCCGCCTCAGCGGTCAGACGTTAGCGCTCGACGGCGACCTGCTGCGTTACCAGGACGGCGTCCCGGCAGACGGCAGCAGCGAGACCCAACGGGCGATCTTGCTGATGCGCGCACGCCTGCGCCTCAATGAAGCCGAGATCGTGCGCGATCTCAAACTCGAAAAGTCTCAGGCCTTCGAGCAAAGCGTGCTCTACCAGCGCCTCTACGCCCTGGCCGATGCGACCAGCGGCGCGCCGCGGCCACGCGAACGCCTGCCGCAGATCGACCTGAAAAGTCCAAAGATCACCCGCCAACTGACCACCGAGTGGTTCGCCCGCCGCGTCGAAGAGCGTTACCGTACCTGCCTGGCCAGAATACCGGCCGAGACCTGAAGCGGATCGACTGCCCGCCGCATCCCGACCTGGCTCACGTTGCCTCTAGACGACGTTGCAGTTGTCCCGGAGAAAATCAAGGGCGTCGCGGCAGTTCGTGTCGGCGGCATCGAGGAGAACGGCCTCGGCCTCCGCAGCGAACTCCCTCCACAGCACGGCCAGGTCATCCTGCATCTCGTAGGGAGCTGAGGCCCGGATGAAGGCGAGCACCGGCTGCTTCCTGAAACCGTCGGCGCGCAGCTTGCGGACCAGGGCGCGGGCTGTGGCCCTGGACAATGCCGGTTTGGGTGCGATGTCGGCCGCCAGACAGAGAAAAATGGTCAACAGGGTATTGTCGTCCGTCTTGCCGCCGGTGATCCGTTGCCAGTCCTCAGACACCGCCGCGTCGAAAAGGCTGGCGTCCTCCGGACCGAAATCACGCAGAAAGTACAGTGGCTCCAGGTCTCGGATCAACTGGTTCATCGGCTGCGAAGCGTCGAGCACCTTCGGCAAATCCTCGGCCTCGACCCTTTTCAACTCGCGTCGGGCAACCGCCCGGTACGGCTCGGGCACGACCTTGAAGATCTCCTGCAACCGCTTTCGTCCTTTGGCGGGGACTCCCTTCTTCCTGATCGTGTCGAAAATGGCGATCAGGCCGGCAGCGTTGGGCACTGCGGCTGGCGTGGTCGCGCTCAGATAGACGAGCATGGCGGTACGGATCACCGATTCGACGGCGACGGTCGACACCTCCGCAGCGGCCATGCCGAGGTTCTCGGCAAACCACAGCCCGGCGGCAATTGTCAGTTGGTGGCTCTGCCGTTGAGCCAGCGCCTGGCGATATTCAGACAGGGTCCGCAAGGACCAGTCGTCGAGAAACTCCTTCTGGGACGGCCTGGCGAGGACGCCGTAGGAGCCGTCCTCGGGCATCGCCCACAGCCGCTTGAGCATTTCCGACCCGCCCCGTGAATGCGAGAGGAAGCTCTGGTCGCGCAGCGATCGCGCTGCTCTGGCGAGATCGCCGCCACTGCCCTCTTCGAGAAACAAACTGACCAGATTGACGATGCGCGCACGTGCCTCCTCGATATTCGGTCGCAGGTACTGGGTGCCGAAGAACTCGGCAATCTGTACCATCCCCTTCGGCGCGTCGTTGAGGATGTCGGCGAGTTTCTGCTGGGTGACGATTCCGTTGCGCACGCCGTAGACGAGCGCTTTTTCGAAAAACGGTCGATCGTCAAGTAGCGCAACCTGCTGACTGCTGGGCGGCATCGATTGTGACATCCGTGGGCTGCTATCGATTCAGGCGTGGGCGGCCGAACTACAGCGCCGACTCTTCGTCCGGCTCGGCCAGCGAAGCCGCACCCGCCGAGCCGAGGGCCGCGGTGTTGCTCTCCGCAGATTCCGTCGCCCTGGCCCGCGCCCTCAGGATCAGCAGCACATCGCGGAAGATCTCCGGGTGCTGGTAGCGCAGCATCCAAGCCAGTTCCATCCAGTCATGATCGTCAACCTCGCTATGGCTCAGGAACGGACGATCGGCATCGGCATCGGAAAGCGCATCGAGGCGTTCCTCGTCGCTCATTTCGGCAGCCGATTCGTCGGCTTCGCCAAAGAAATCGAAGGTCCCGCTCCGGAAAAAGTACTCGATGTTTTCGGCGCGCTCGCAGAAGTAATCGGCCAGCACCTCGCACCCCCCTTCCAGTTCGCCGATGGCATCGATGAACTCCCCGGGATCGCTGCCCACCCGGAAAAGCACCGAGTTGATCATGCCGTGCAGGCGCTCGTGACCGGCATCGCCGTAGCGCCTTTCGAGGACGATGGCACGTGCAAACTGCGCGGGTGAAACCAGGAGGTTGACGACCGACTCCCGCGACGCATCGAAGTCGCGGAGAACCGCCAGCAGGTCCTTGGCGGGGAAGTCGTCGAGTGCCACCACCAGCGCCTCGTCACCTTCGCTCTCGACCAGAGCGACCAGAGCGGCTTCGGCGCCGACGATGTCGCCGACGCGGATCAGATGCGCTGCTTTGGCGAGTACCGGATGGCTCATCAGTGGTCTCCGGAAAAACGATCCCTGCGATCGAAGCCCTGCTCGGAAAGCCAGTCGGCACCGGCCTCTTCGAGGTCGACATCGTCGTCGGACTCCGCGCGCCCGTCGTCATCATCGCCGCCGCCGTCACCCCTGCTGCCCTGCGACGGTCCTTCGCCGGACTCCGAAGGGATCGCCGAACGGCCGAGCAGGTACTCCAGACACGCGGTGACGACCAGGAACTGCTCGCCATTCGGGTCCTTGAGGACAATGTTGGCCAGGGTTTCGGCCCACGGCTCCAGGTGTACCGACGCCAGCAATTCCGTCCAGGTGGGCAGGTCTTCCGGTTCCTGTGCGGCGAGGTCGCGCATCACTTCCGGACTGTCGAAGCGCATCCCGCCGTGGAAGGCGACGGCAACCATCTCCGGGTTGCATTCGATCATCGGCAGCAACTGCGACACCTGGCCCCGCTTCGCCTGCAGCCGTTTCGCCAGGACATCGTGTCCCGCCGAATCGGTCGTCAGGTCGTCAAGTTCGGCCTCATAGGCGGATTTCAGTTCTTCAAAAAATGACGAGAGTCTCACTGCAATACTCCTTCAAGATAGTTCTTCCAGATCTCCCGGGCCGTTTCGAGCGGCTTCTCGAGCAGATTGCGGCGTCGATTCTCATCATAGGCGTGGCGACGCGCGACGTCCGAAAGCGTTTCGTAGGCTTCCTGGACATCGCGGAACTGGTCCGTCGCTTCCGGGGCCGTGTTCCGGTCCGGGTGAAACTGCAAGGCCTTCCTGCGATAGGCCGACCTGACCTCGTCGCTTGACGCGTCGCTGGCGATACCCAGTATGGCGTAATGGTCCTTCATGCACCCTCAACAAGTCGCTGGGCGTGCCGCCCGATGGCCCATTCTAGCAGCCTCGGCGCACCCGCATACGGGCAGGGCCGCTCGACGGCTGCCCGCATGCGGCGCTTGTGCCGTTGCCGATCAGGCAAGCCCCAGGCGCTGCCACAGGGTGCTGGTCAGCAGCACCTGATTGAGGGTGTAGAAGTGCAGGCCGGGCACCCCACTGGCCAGCAGTTGTTCACAGAGGTGCGTGACGACATCCAGTCCGAAGGCCTGGATCGATGCCGTATCGTCACCGTAGCTTTCGAGCCTGCGCCGGATCCAGCGCGGAATCTCGGCGCCGCAGTTGTCGGAAAAGCGCGCCAGACTGCTGTAGCTGGAAATCGGCATGATGCCGGGAACGATCGGGACGTCGATGCCGATCGCCCGGGATTCGTCGACGAAGTGCGCGTAGGCATCGAAATTGTAGAAATACTGGGTGATCGCCGAATTGGCGCCGGCATCGAGCTTGCGCTTGAAGGCCAGCAGGTCTTCGCGCGGGCTCCTGGCCTGCGGGTGATACTCCGGGTACGCGGCGACTTCGATGTGGAACCAGTCGCCGGTTTCGGCACGGATGAATTCGACGAGTTCGTTGGCGTAGCGAAACGCGCCGGGTCGAGCCATCCCCGACGGCAGGTCGCCGCGCAGCGCCACGAGTTGCCGGATACCGTGCGCCCGGTACTGCTCCAGGATGCTGCGAATGCTCTCGCGCGTCGAACCGATGCACGACAGGTGCGGCGCCGCGGTGTGGCCTTCGCTCTGGATTTCGAGCACGGTATCGAGGGTGCGGTCGCGCGTCGAACCACCGGCTCCAAAAGTGACGGAGAAGAAGCTGGGTTTGAGCAGCGCCATCTGCGCGCGCGCGGCGCGCAGCTTCTCCGCACCCTCGGGCGTTTGCGGCGGGAAGAGCTCAAGACTGAAGGTACGAAGGTCAGGGGTCATGACAAGACTATGGCGTACGTTTTCCCGTCGGCAGGAGCGAAGAAAGCAGCGACGAGAAAATACTGTAGAGGATGGCGCCGAACACTCCCGGCCAGAAACCGCCGACGACGAAGCCTTCCAGCAGCGAACCCGCCAGCCAGAACATCAGGCCATTCAGGACGAAGAGAAAGAGCCCCAGCGTCAACAGCGTGACCGGCAGCGTCAGCAGGAGCAACAGGGGACGCAAGACGGCATTCACCAGCCCGAGCACCAGGGCTGCGACCATCGCCGACCCGAAAGACGCCACCTGTATCGATGGCAGCAGATAGGCAACGGCAAGCAGCGCGAGGGCGTTGAGCAACCAGAGCAGGATCAGTCGCACGGCGGTCCCCTGTCGAGGTGAGTATCAGTAGCGATAGTGGTCGGACTTGTAAGGGCCTTCCTTGGCGACACCGATGTACGCCGCCTGCTGATCGGTCAGTTCGGAAAGCTGCGCATTGAGTTTCTTGAGTTGCAGGCGGGCGACCTTCTCGTCGAGGTGTTTGGGCAGCGTATAGACGCCGATCGGGTAGTCGGCATTGCGCGTGAACAACTCGATCTGGGCGATCGTCTGGTTGGCGAACGACGAACTCATCACGTAGGACGGATGGCCGGTACCGCAACCGAGATTGACCAGGCGACCCTTGGCCAGCAGGATGATGCGCTTGCCATCCGGGAAGATGACATGGTCGACCTGCGGCTTGATCTCTTCCCAGGGGTAGGCCTCGACCGAGGCGACGTCGATTTCGTTGTCGAAGTGGCCGATGTTGCAGACGATCGCCTGATCCTTCATCTTCTGCATGTGCGCATGCGTGATGACGTGGTAGTTGCCGGTGCAGGTGACGAAGATGTCCGCCTTGTCGGCGGCGTAGTCCATGGTCACCACGCGGTAACCTTCCATGGCCGCCTGCAGCGCACAGATCGGATCGATTTCGGTGACCCACACCTGCGCCGACAAGGCGCGCATGGCCTGCGCCGAGCCCTTGCCGACGTCGCCATAGCCGGCGATCAAGGCGACCTTGCCGGCGATCATCACGTCGGTGGCGCGCTTGACGCCGTCCACCAGCGACTCGCGACAGCCGTAGAGGTTGTCGAATTTCGACTTGGTGACCGAATCATTGACGTTGATCGCCGGAAACTTGAGTTCGCCCTTGGCGTGCATCTGGTAGAGACGGTGGACGCCGGTGGTCGTTTCCTCGGTCACCCCCTTGACTGCCGCCAGGCGCAGCGAGTACCAGCCCGGGTCGCTGGCCAGCTTGGCCTTGATCGCCGCGAACAGGATCGTCTCTTCCTCGGAAGTCGGGCTGGCCAGGACCGAAGCATCACTTTCGGCACGCGCACCGAGGTGCAGCAGCAGTGTCGCGTCGCCGCCATCGTCGAGGATCATGTTGCTGTAACCACCATCCGGCCATTCGAAAATGCGGTGGGTGTAGTCCCAATAGTCCTGCAGCGACTCGCCCTTGACGGCGAAGACCGCCACGCCGGCGGCGGCGATGGCGGCGGCCGCGTGATCCTGCGTCGAGAAGATATTGCACGAGGCCCAGCGCACCTCGGCGCCGAGGGCGGTCAGGGTCTCGATCAGCACCGCGGTCTGGATGGTCATGTGCAGCGAACCGGTGATGCGCGCGCCCTGCAGCGGTCTGGCGGCAGCGAATTCCTCGCGAATCGCCATCAGGCCCGGCATTTCGGTTTCGGCGATACGAATTTCCTTGCGGCCCCAGTCGGCGAGACCGAAGTCGGCAATCACGTAATCTTGAGTTTGGGTAACAGCATCCGACACAGTAAGGCTCCTTGAGAACTGTGACCGGGAGAGGAAGTGCGGGTGCCTGCCGGCGGAAGAACCTCCGCCTACGCCCACCCATCTTCCCATGCCCGGCACGGGTTGGTTGGATGAGCGCCGTTTGAGAAATCCGAGCCTGAAACTGTCGGACGACAGCCCTGCAGCGCTCCTCGGATTAAGTGCAGATTATAACCCGGCTTCTGCCGTCCAGACGGTGACGAAATGCACTCACCAGCGCAGAATTCGGGATTCGTTCAGTAAGACAGCGAATCGTAAGTCGGTTTGCGTCCCCGGATCTCGACGCTGACCTGATTGGGCGCACAAATCGCAATCTCACCGGGGCGCGCCAACCACCCCTGGCGTACGCAGTACTGGCGGGGACCGGGGTCCGAGGCGACGCGTGCCCGACCTCGCTCGACGAGGACCGTGGTGATGCCCAGCGGACCAGGAACGTCCAGGCGGCGGTTGCGCGCCAGATCGAGTTCGGAAAAGACTTCGCCGCCGCGGCGGACGATCGCCTTCTCGGCGACGCCGGCCTGCCACGCCAAGGGAAACGACACGCCGCAAACCGCGAGACCCAGCAACATCACCAGCCAGTCACCGGGCTTGAGCAGCCCGATCCATGCTGTCACTGGGTGCCGGCGGCGGCCATCAGGAGCGGGCGCGTCTCACGGTGACGAACCAGCACGCGCGCGCAACCACGAAACTCATGGCCCAGCCACTCGGCGAGGTAGACCGAGCGATGCTGACCACCGGTGCAGCCAATGCCCACCGTCAGGTAGTTGCGGCTGTCCTGAACGTAAGAAGGCAGCCAGGAGCGAACGAAACCGGCGATGTCACTACGCATGCGCAGGACTTCGGGTTCCGCTTCAAGAAAGTCAATGACTGGTTGGTCACGCCCGGTGAGCGGCCGCAGGTTCGGATCGTAGTGCGGATTGGGCAGACAACGCACGTCGAACACCAGGTCGGCGTCGAGCGGAATGCCGTGCTTGAACCCGAAGGACTCGAACAGCAACGTCAGGCCCTGACAGGGGTCGAAGTCAGCTTCTCGGGTCACGAACTGACGGACCCACTCGCGTAGCGCGCTGGCCTTGACGCCACTGGTATCGATGTGGTGACCGAGGGCACCCAACTCGCCTAGCCGGATGCGTTCTTCGGCAATCGCTTCGGTCAGCGTCAAGCGGTCGCTGGCCAACGGATGTCGGCGCCGCGTTTCGGAATAGCGCTTGATCAGGGTGGCATCCTGCGCATCGAGAAACAGGAACTGCAGATCGAGTTCGTTGGCACGCAGGGCGTCGAGCTGCAACGGCAGCATGGCGACGCTGTCGCCACCGCGGATGTCGATCACCACGCCCACCTTGTCGTAGCCCTGCAGGTCAAGCTGGCCGACAAGCTGCTGCAACAACTGCGAAGGCAGGTTGTCGACGCAATAATAGTTGGCATCCTCAAGAACCTTGAGGGCGATCGATTTGCCGGAACCGGACAGGCCGCTGATGAGAACGAGATGCATGACCTCAAGGATAACGGAAGCCCGGCTCCCCGGGCAAGTCACTCTGGAATAAACTTGCAGCCTACCGTTGACAGGCCGGTCTTATGACACCTCTGAACATCCCTTTTCTCGATGAACTCGCGGCCATCCGGCGCGACATCCACGCGCACCCCGAACTCGCATTCAATGAGCTGAGGACCGCCGAACTGGTGGCTCGCGAGTTGACGCGTTATGGACTGGAAGTTCATTGCGGCCTGGCCGGCACCGGTGTCATCGGCGTTCTGCGCAAGGGGAGCGGCGCACGTGCGATTGGCCTGCGTGCGGACATGGATGCGCTGCCTTTGCAGGAGAAGAACGATTTCCCGCACCGCTCTAGAGACCCCGGCAGAATGCACGCCTGCGGGCATGATGGGCACACCACGATCCTGCTCGGTGCCGCGCGCTACCTGAGCGAACACCGCGCTGACCTGGATTTCGACGGCACGGTTTACTTCATCTTCCAACCCGCCGAGGAGTCCGAGGGAGGCGCCGCCGTAATGATCGCCGAAGGTCTCTTCGACAGGTTTCCAATGGAGGCGGTGTTCGGACTGCACAACTGGCCCGGCATCCCGGTGGGCGAAATGGCGGTGCGGCCAGGGCCGGTCATGGCCGGCACCTGCACCTTCGAGATTTCTGTCCGCGGCCACGGTTGCCACGCGGCGATGCCGCATCAGGGGGTCGACACGCTGGTAGTCAGCAGCCAGTTGGTGCTGGCCCTGCAGACCGTCGTCGCCCGCAACCTGCACCCTTGCGAATCGGCGGTCGTCAGCGTCACCCAGATCCATGCCGGTGAAGCGTGGAACATCATTCCCGACGACGCTGTTCTGCGCGGCACCATCCGCAGCTTCAACGCCGAAACTCAGGAACTTGTCGAGCGCGCCGTCGAGCGGCTATGTACTGGAATCGCCAGCGCTTTCGGAGCGCAAATCTCGGTGCGCTTCGATCACCGCTATCCGCCGACGGTCAACAGCGTCGCACAAAGCGAGGCCTGCCGACAGGTGGCGACGGCCTTGCTCGGTCCGGACAAGGTGCGCACCAACGAACTCCCGTCGATGGGTGCCGAAGACTTCGCCTACATGCTGCGCGAGAAACCCGGTTGTTATGTCTGGCTGGGCAACGGTCCGGGCACGGGCGGCTGCACCCTGCACAATCCACATTACGACTTCAACGACGAGATCCTGCCGCTGGGAGTGAATTACTGGGTCCGCCTGGTGAGCGCCGTGCTGTAAGGTATTTTTTGTTACACTCTGGGAGGGGTCAAGGGGTGGTCGTGCTTCGGCTACGACCAGGCCCCGACGCCACCGGTCCAAAAAATGGCGGGGAGCGCCCGGTGCAGTATTCAGGCGCTCCCCGAGTTTCGGCCGAAACCGGAACTCCCCAGACCATAAAAAGGAGAACAGCGTGCGTAGCTTAAAGGCGTGGACTTACAAAGAACTTACGCGCAGCAGATCGGGAATCGCGGGTCATGCGCATTCTCCTCGCTGAAGACGACCGCATCATTGCCGATGGCCTTTGCCGCTCGTTGCGCCAGGGGGGCTACGCGATCGACTGTGCCTACAACGGCATAGACGCAGATACGGCACTGCTGACCAACACCTATGATCTGCTGATTCTCGATCTTGGCCTGCCGAGACTATCGGGGCTGGACGTGCTGCGGCGCCTGCGGGCGCGCCAGTCAGGCACGCCGGTATTGATCCTGACAGCGCTCGACGGCATCGACGATCGCGTCAAGGGACTCGACCTCGGCGCCGACGACTACATGGCCAAACCCTTTGAACTGGCCGAACTCGAAGCGCGCGTACGCGCCCTGAGTCGCCGCTCCTCCGGCACCTCGCGAATGATTCAGTGCGGTTCGCTCGCCTTTGACCAGACCGACCGTTGTGCGCTGGTAAATGGCGAGATGCTCGATCTCTCGGCACGCGAGCTGGGGCTGCTCGAAATCTTCCTGTCACGGGCGAAACGGCTGGTCAGCAAGGACCAGTTGGTTGATCACCTCTGCGGCTGGGGTGAAGAGGTCAGCCACAACGCGATCGAGGTTTACGTCCACCGCCTGCGTAAGAAGCTCGAATCGACGGGAGTGAACATCATCACCGTGCGTGGGCTCGGCTACTATCTTGAGAAACCTGCGGAAGAGAGAAAATCCTGATCTCCAGCGCTCGCTGTTCGGCGAGATTCTGGACTGGATGCTGGCACCGCTGCTCTTTGTGTGGCCGATCAGCATTGCCTTTACGCACTATTTCGCCAACAGTGTGGCGAGCTTCCCCTACGACCAGTCCTTGCGCGAACACGTGGCGGCGATATCGCGCCAGATCAGTTTTGTCGATGGGCGCGCGCAACTCGCGCTACCCGGTCTGGCACAGAGCTTTCTGCGATCGGATGAGATCGACAACGTCTATTTTCACCTCCTGGACCACGACGGCCATCTGATCGCGGGCGACCCGGAACTGCCGGTACCGCGAAAGCCCGAGGAGTTTCTGAACCACGAACACAGCGAGGTCCTTTTTCGCGATGACGAATACCGTGGGCAGGCCCTGCGCATTGCCTATCTGTATCTTTTCGACGCGAGTGCGCCGGCCGACCTCGGGGTGCTGATTGAAGTCGGGGAAACGACGGAGAAACGCTCCCAACTGGCGAACAAGATCATCGCCAGCGTCATCCTGCCGCAGTTTGTGATCATTCCGCTGGCGGTGGTGCTGGTCTGGTTCGGTTTGTCGCAGGGCTTGCGTCCTCTGACCCGTCTGCGTGACCGCATCGAAGCCCGCCGCGAAGGCGACCTGTCGCCAATCGCCCTACGCCGCGTTCCGGAAGAATTACGGCCGCTGACCGAAGCGTTCAATTCCATGCTGACCAGAATGCAGCACAATGTCGCCGCCCAGCGGCGTTTCATCGCCGATGCCGCACATCAGATGCGAACTCCGCTCACCGGCCTGAAAACACAGGCGCAATTGGCCGTGCGCGAGACCGATCCGGCAGAACTGCGGCATGCCCTCAGGCAAATCCTGATGGGTGCCGATCGCGCGTCGCATCTGGTCGATCAGTTGCTGTCGCTCGCGCGTGCCGAGGCCAGCGGGCACTCGCAGCAGACGCTGGTGGCTCTCGACCTCGACCACTTGCTGCGTGAAGTCGTTGAAACCTGGGTGGTACACGCCCTCGAAAAATGCATCGATCTGGGCTACGAGCCTGCGGGCACGGTGTTCATCCAGGGCAACGCCTTCCTGCTGCGCGAGATGGTCAACAACCTGCTCGACAATGCCCTGCGCTACACGCCGGCTGGCGGCCGGGTGACCGCGCGGGTGGTTGCCCAAGGCGATTTCGCCCTGCTCGAAATCGAAGACAGCGGGCCGGGGATTTCCGACGAGGAGTCACAGAAGGTTTTCGACCGCTTTTACCGTGTCGAGGGGACAGATAGCGAGGGCAGTGGTCTCGGGCTGGCCATCGTTCGCGAAATTGCCGAAGTCCATCAGGGCGCCGCCAGCCTGCGGCCGAATACCCGCAAGGTTCGCGAAGACGAACCGCCGGGTTGTGTCGCCAGGATCGTCTTCCCGGTTTACCGCCTGCAGCCCCCACCGGCAGCCATTGCCGAGCCCGTCCGCACCGGCGGATTTGCCTGAGGACCCATCATTTGCCCACTTTCCCGGAGCGGCTGGCTCGCACACCGGGATGCGCTGCGTAGGGCCTCACACCAGCCTTCTCAGGTAAGCCGGCGCGAACTCGACGACGAAGTCCCAGAACGCGGCAAGAGCAGGGGTGAGGTGCTTGCTCCTGTGGCGAACGATGTGCCAGCGGCGCATGACCGGCGTCCCTTCGACCTTGAGGATGCTCAGACGTCCGACACTCAGTTCCAGCCCCAGGGTGTGCAGCGAAATGAAGCTGATGCCAAGCCCGGCGACGACCGCCTGCTTGATCGCCTCGTTGCTGCCCATTTCCATGCCGATCCGCGGCTTGATCGAACGCTCCTGAAAGAATTCTTCCATCGCTGAACGCGTGCCCGATCCTGACTCGCGCACGATCAGGGTTTCACCGGCAAGATCCTCGACGGCAACGCTGGTGCGCCTGACCAGGGGGTGATCGGCGCTGGCCACGATCACCAGCGGGTGCGGCGCAAAGGACACCGCTACCGCATCGAGTTCGGCCGGCGGGCGACCCATGATCGCCACGTCAACCTCGTTGCCGGCGAGCAGGCGACTGACGGTGTCGCGGTTGTCAATCAGCAGGCGAATGCGTACATCGGCCTGTGTTCTGCGAAATTCGGCCAGCAACCCCGGCGCGAAATACTCGGCGGTACTGGCCACCGCGACGGCAATGCGCCCGCCCTTCAGTCCCTTCAAAGCCAGCAGCGCGGCATCCGCCTCCTTCAGCGACTGCAGAATCTGGCGCGTGTGGTCGAGCAGAATTTCGCCGGCTTCGGTAAGAAAAACGCGCTTGCCGATCCGTTCGAACAGCAAGGTGCCGCTGACCTCTTCCAACTGCTTGATTTGCAGCGAGATGGCGGCGTGCGTCAGATGCAGGTTCTCGGCCGCCCGCGCAAACGAGAGATGGCTTGCGGCTACCGAAAAGATCTGGAGCTGACGGATGGTGGCGTTTCTCATCGATTAGCTTTTCTTAAAGAAAATGAACAATACGTTTAACTAGCGCTTTTGCATCAGGCCGCTAGAATCCTAACAGTCCCGAGAACGACAAGACATTCATTTTCTGGAGTATCGCCATGCTATGCGGACGTACCAACGTTAACAAATTCCTGATCGAGGAACAGCGCCGGAATCCGGCGTTGGTCGGCGATTTTTCGATGCTGATCAGCGATGTGGTGCGTTCCTGCAAGGCCATTGCGCAAGGCGTTTCGCGCGGCTCGCTGGCCGGGGTACTCGGTGATGAGGGGCGCGACAACGTGCAGGGCGAAGCCCAGAAAAAACTCGATGTGCTGGCCAATCAGGCGTTCATTCACCATTGTGAGTGGGGTGGTCACCTGGCTGCGATGGCTTCGGAAGAAATGGATGATATTTATCCCATCCCCGCCGACAATCCTCGTGGCAAGTATCTACTGGTTTTCGACCCCCTCGACGGTTCGTCGAATATCGACGTCAACCTGTCGGTCGGCAGCATCTTCTCGGTTCTGCGCTGCCCCGAGAATTGTAGTGGTGGCGAGCCGGGCACGGACGATTTTCTTCAGCCCGGCAACCGTCAGGTGGCCGCCGGTTACGCGCTTTACGGACCCTCGACAATGCTCGTGCTGACTGTCGGCAGCGGTACGCACGGTTTCACGCTTGATCGTGATATCGGCGAGTTCCTGCTGACCCACCCGAACCTCCTGATCTCGCCGGATACCCGCGAGTTTGCGATCAACGCTTCCAACGAGCGCTTCTGGGAACCGCCGGTGCAGCGCTACGTGAGCGAATGCCTGGCGGGCAAGACCGGCATTCGCGGCAAGGACTTCAACATGCGCTGGGTGGCATCGATGGTCGCTGAGGTGCATCGCATCCTGATGCGCGGTGGCGTCTTCATGTATCCCCGCGACAGCAAGGACCTGTCCAAACCCGGAAGACTGCGCCTGATGTACGAGGCCAACCCGATGGCGATGATCGTGGGACAGGCCGGCGGCCTGGCTTCGACCGGCAACGAGCGCATCCTCGATGTGCAGCCGACCAGCCTGCACCAGCGTGTGCCGGTAATCCTCGGTTCGCGCGATGAGGTCGAGCGCATCGAACGCTACCACCGCGAACATGAAAGCGGCGAGGATCAGCCTTTCCGATCACCCCTGTTCTCAACGCGAACCCTGTTTCGGGTTGATTGAGGCGCGCAGCGACGATTTCCCCTAAAGCTACGGAGGCACTCCCATGTCGATCAAAAATCCGGTCATCGCAATCACCGGTTCTTCTGGCGCCGGCACGACGTCGGTGACGCGCGCATTCCAGCACATCTTCAGACGCGAGAAGTTGAACGCCGCGATCATTGAGGGCGACAGCTTTCACCGTTACGATCGCCTGGCGATGCGCGAGACGATGGCCCAAAGAAGCCTTGCCGGAGACCACCATTTCAGCCACTTCGGGCCCGAAGCCAACCTGCTCGCCGAACTCGAGGAACTGTTCCGGGAGTACGGCGAGAACGGCCGCGGCCGCAGTCGCCACTACGTCCACGACGATGCTGAAGCAAAGCTCTACGGATCTCCACCAGGCACGTTCACCGAATGGACCGACTTGCCGCCAGGCACCGATCTGCTCTTTTATGAAGGCTTGCATGCCGCCGTAACTACCGGCAGCGTCGATGTCGGCCGTTATGTGGACCTGTGTATCGGCGTCGTGCCGATCATGAATCTCGAGTGGATCCAGAAGCTGCATCGCGACAAGGCGCAGCGGGGGTATTCGACCGAGGCGGTGATGGACACCATCCTGCGGCGGATGCCCGACTACATTCACTACATCTGTCCACAGTTCTCCAGGACGCACGTCAACTTTCAGCGCGTGCCCACGGTCGATACTTCCAACCCTTTCATTGCCCAGGACATTCCGTCTCCGGACGAAAGCATGCTGGTGATCCGCTTCGCCAACCCGAAGGGCATCGACTTCCCCTACCTGCTGAGCATGCTGCATGATTCGTTCATGTCGCGACCAAACATCATCGTCTGTCCGGGTGGCAAGATGGGCCTGGCCATGCAGATCATCTTCACGCCGATGATCATGCAGTTGATGGACAAGAAGCGCCGCACGCGCTGATGCTGAGCGCAAGTCATCTTGCTGTTTGTTCCCGTGCCCTGTTTGAAGGAGGTTTAAGTGCCCACCGAATCCCGCAAGTTCCGCCGCCGCTGCGCCAACGCGCTGCGCTTTCTCGCCATCGATGCCGTCCAGGCGGCGAATTCCGGCCACCCCGGCATGCCGATGGGTATGGCCGACCTGGCCGAGGTCCTGTGGCGGCGCCACCTGAAACACAATCCGGCCAACCCGCAGTGGGTCGACCGCGACCGTTTCGTGCTGTCCAACGGACACGGTTCGATGCTCATTTATGCCTTGCTGCATCTGAGCGGCTACGACCTGCCCATCGACGAACTCAAGCGCTTCCGGCAACTGCATTCCAGAACCCCCGGACATCCTGAACTGGGTCTCACCCCCGGCGTTGAAACGACTACCGGACCGCTCGGCCAGGGTCTCGCCAACGCCGTGGGGATGGCTCTCGCTGAACGTCTCCTGGCCGAAACCTTCAACCGCAACGGGCACACCATCGTCGACCATTACACCTACGCCTTCATCGGCGATGGCTGCCTGATGGAGGGCATTTCGCATGAGGCGTGCTCGCTGGCCGGGCGCCTGTCGCTGTCCAAACTGATCGTCTTCTATGACGACAACGACATTTCGATCGACGGCCACGTCCAGCCCTGGTTTGCCGACGACACGCCGAAGCGTTTCGAGGCCTACGGCTGGCGTGTGGTACCGCACTGCGACGGTCACGATGTGGACTCGATTGAAGCGGCCATCAGGATCGCCAGAACGCAGACGGGACGGCCGACCCTGATCTGCTGCAAGACGATGATCGGCTTCGGTTCGCCGAACAAGGGCGGCACCCACGACGTGCACGGTGCCCCGCTCGGCGCCGGCGAGATCGTCAATACCCGTCGCCAACTCGAATGGCCGTTTGCCCCTTTCGAAATCCCGGACGATGTGCGCGCCGGCTGGGACGCGCGCGCGCGCGGAGAAGCCGCAGAGTACGCCTGGGAGGAGAGCTTCTCCACGTACCGTGCGGCCTATCCCGAACTCGCGGCCGAGTTCGCACGACGCATGCGGGGCGAGTTGCCCGCCGACTGGGACGACCGGGTTGCCGCGCTGCTCGACCGTGTGGCGACACAGACCGGTGCCGTGGCAACGCGTAAGGCGTCGCAGAACGTGATCGAAGCCATCGCCCCGGTCCTGCCCGAATTGCTCGGTGGATCGGCCGATCTGACCGGATCGAATCTCACCAACTGGAGCGGCACCCGCCCTGCCAACCGTGAAGCCGGCGGCAACTACGTCAATTACGGGGTCCGTGAATTCGGCATGACTGCGATCGCCAATGGCCTCGCACTGCACGGTGGCTTCATTCCCTACTCGGCGACTTTCCTGGTCTTTTCGGACTACGCGCGCAACGCCATCCGCATGGCGGCACTGATGAAACTGCGGCAGTTGATGGTCTATACGCATGATTCGATTGGCCTCGGGGAAGATGGGCCGACACACCAGCCGATCGAGCACGCGGCATCATTGCGCCTGATTCCAGGTCTCGATGTGTGGCGTCCGGCCGATGCGGTCGAAACGGCGGTAGCCTGGACTGCCGCTCTGGGACGTCACGATGGCCCGTCATGCTTCCTGCTCTCCAGGCAGAACCTGCCGGCGCTGCCGCGTACGGCAGCCCAGACGGCGAACATCGTGCGGGGTGGCTACGTCCTGCGCGAAGCGGAAGCTGGGGCGCCAGTTGTCGTGTTGATCGCTACCGGCTCCGAAGTCTGCCTGGCCCTCGCCGCCCAGACCGTACTCGGCCAGGCAGGAATTGCCGCCCGCGTCGTGTCCATGCCTAGTACGCAACGCTTTGATCTGCAAACGCCGGCTTACCGCCAGGCCGTCCTGCCGCCATCGCTGCCGATGGTCGCTGTCGAGGCCGGACATCCCGATTTGTGGTGGAAGTATGTCGGATCGAACGGGGCCGTCATCGGTATCGACCGCTTCGGCGAATCGGCGCCGGCTCCCGAGTTGTACGAATTGTTCGGCATCAACGTCCCGAGCATCGTCGCGCAGGCGCGTCGACTGGTGAAGGAGAGCGCTGCAAGCACACCGGCGTGACGGTTGGGACGGACCATTCCGGGCGGTGCGACCAGCCCAACTCCTGGGCAGGAATCCTTGTTAGACTAGCAGGCTCTGAAACGCGCGTTCGCGTCGCCACCTGCCGGTCCACTAGCCATGCTGTCTGCCCGTCGTTGTCTTGCCTCTTGCTGCCTTGCCATCCTCATTCTCACCGCCTGCGCTACCGCCGACAAACCGTCGGCGTCCGGTGATTCAGGGAAGGCGCCAGCGGCGCACCAGGTAACACGACATCCTGTGCAGGCCGTCAGGCCGGGAACGGGCAAGGCACTGCCCTTCGCCGATGACGAGGCCAGGAGGACAGTTTATTTCGCCCTCGGCGACACGCTCATTGACGCTGACGGCGTCGAGGTGCTACGCCTGAACGCGCAGAGGCTGAAAGAGGACCCGCAACTGGTCGTGGTTCTGGTTGGCTACACAGACAATCTGGGCAGCGCTGCCCTCAACCTTGCCGTCGCCGAGAAGCGCACCGAAGCGGTGAGTGAGAGATTGCGCTCGCTCGGCGTTCCGAGAAACCAGATTCGACGCCAACCCGTCGGCAGCGAACAAAGCAGCAAATCAAAATGCGACAGTGAATCCTGCCGCTGGAGCATGCGGCGAGTCGAACTGGTCTACGAGCGTCGCTGAGTCTTGACTGGCAGCCAGCGGCACAAACAGGCCGTGGTGCCGGGTACCACAGAGTCACGAAGGGGATATCAGACGGGCGGCTGCCAGATGTTGCGGCAGCGGGTTTCCCGGATGCTCCACGATGCCAGTGCACCGAAGCTTGCCGTCCCGGCCAAAAGCAACAGGCCAGCCTGGAAATCCTGCGGTGTATACAGACGCGCCCCGACAGCCGTGACTCCCCCCTGCCAGGTCCAATCCATCACCCAGCCGACCAGCGGTTGCAGAATGGCGGCGGCAAGGAAACCGCCCATGTTGGTGACGCTGGTAGACATTCCCGAGAGCAGTGGTGGATTGACTTCCTTGGCGCAAGCCCAGGTCAGGGTAAAACTGGCGGTAACCAATCCCATCAGCGCGAACAGCGCATAACTCACACCCAAGGGCAGCGTACTGCCGGAAAGCCAGACCAGCCAGACCAGGGCGTACAGATGGCTACCGACGATCAACACCGGTTTGCGCCGGCCGATCCGGTCCGAGAGAGTGCCGACAAATACACATCCGACGGCAAAGGCAGCGAAATACAGACTCACATGCTCGGCTGCGACGGCACGCGTCATGGCGTGTACCTGGGTAAGGAAGGGTGTTGCCCACAAGCCGGCAAAGGCAAAGAAACTGCCGCAGATGCCGAAATTGACGCAGGCCACCGGCCACGTGGCTCGATTCTTCAGTACCGACAGCAGACCGGCGAGCACCACCGTGCGGTCGAAACGCGGCCGCGCGGGCGCGCTCGCCGAAGCGGGCGTTCCCGGTTTCACGAGTTCCTCGCGCAGCAGGTGCCAACAGGCCAGTCCGAGCAGAACCGAGACTGCCGCGAGCCCCACGAAGACACCCCGCCAACCGGTGATCTGTGCCAGCCAGGAGAGCGGCGCACCGGCCAGCACCGAGCCGAGGTTGCCAACCAGCATGCTGAGACCAACGAGGCTGGCAAAGCGGTGCTCGGCAAACGACAAGGCGATGATCTTGAGCATGGCGATGAAGGTCACCGACACACCGAGTCCGATCAGGGTACGTCCGACCAGTGCCAGATCCAGACTGGGCGCCATCCCGAACAGCAGGCTTCCGGCACCACCGACCAGCCCGCCAAGCAGGAGAATCAGGCGCGGCCCCAGCGTATCAACGAGGATGCCGGTTGGCACCTGCATCACCGTGTAGACGTAGAAGTAGGTCGCTGCCAGCACGCCGAGCGACGAGGCGGTGGTGTTGAACGCCGCGATCAGGTCCGGCGCGATCCCGGCCGGCGCGAAGCGCTGGAAGAAGGACAGCACGTAAGCCGCGACAACCACCGCCAGTGCCAGTGCACGGCGGCGGCTTTGCTGGTCGGAGCGTTCGCTGCTCATCTCGTTTGCCGGCGGCCCTACTCCGCCAGCGCCGCGAGCACCCGGCCGGTGTTGATCATGAGAGCCCCCGGCTGGCCAGATCACGCGCCAGAGCCCGGTCGACCTTGAGGAAATGGTTCACCAGCCAGTCGCGGATGAAGCCCATCAATTCGATCGAAATGGTTCCGCCGGCGTCGTACTGACGTTTGAACCTGGAGATCTCGTCTACCAGTTTGCGATGCGCCCCCAGGTGCGCCTCGCGGTCAGGATAGCGGTGTTTCTCCATCAGCTTCTGTTCGAAGCCGAAATGATTGACGGTATAGTTCACAAGTTCATCGAGAATCGAGCCGCAGGCCGCACGACCGGCTCCCGACTGCATGGCAGCGTTCAGGCGGTTGGCGATATCGATCAGCACCTGGTGCTGGCGGTCGATTTCGGGATGCCCGACGGCGAGCGCACTCGACCACTCCATCAGCGGCTTGACTGTTGCGGCCTGACCACCCGCCGCTGTCGGCCATCTGTCGCCCAACTCGCCGATCTTGAAGCGCTGCACCATCGAGAACATCTCGCTGGACGCCGCTTCAAGATCGGCTGCCGATTGCAGTGACTGCTTGATGACGTTTTCGGTCTGTCCGGAAGCGCTCATCACCTCGTCTACGTTGCTGACGATCTCTTCGATCCGCCGCGTCTGGTCGCGGGTCGCCTGCGACAGCGCCTGCATCTTCTCCAGCGTGTCCTGCGCCCCCTCCTCGATGGCGTGCAGGGTTTCGGCAGCGGAGTTGGCCTGGGTCACGCCGCTGGCAATCACCGGCGCGGCCGCGCGCATGCCTTCCACCGCACTCTCGGTATCGCTGCGGATGCCCTGCAGGATGCCGCCGATTTCGCTGGTGGCCTTGCTCGTTCGCTCGGCCAGCTTGCGCACTTCGTCGGCGACCACCGCGAAGCCGCGTCCTTGCTCGCCTGCACGTGCGGCTTCGATGGCCGCGTTAAGGGCCAGCAGATTGGTCTGGTCGGCAATCTCCTTGATTACCTGGGCCATCTGCCCGATCTCACCGGTACTCGCCACCAGCCGGGAAACCTGGTCCGACGAAACGGCAACCGTGTCCGCGATGGCCTGCATTTCACCGGCGACTTTCACTGCCACCGCGGCACCGTCATGGGCACGCCGCGCTACTTCGTGCGCACCGTCCTCGGTGGCATGCACGAGTCCGTTCACAACCTCGACACTCGCCGAAACATCGTTGATGGCCGAACGGGTATGACTGACCGCGCTGGCCTGTACCTGCGTGGCCAGATTGATCTCGTTGGACTGTGCGGAGAGCCGCTCGATGCTCGCCTGCAGTCTGATGGCGTTAGTGAACACGGCCCGCAACATTGTCTTGAGGCTGTCCTGCATGTGCGCCAGAACCGACAGCACGCTCCCTTGATCGCCCGCCTGCAGCGGGATCTCGTGCGTCAGATCACCATCGGCGATTCGGTTGGTGACTCCCAGGGCGAGGCGTGGCTCACCGCCGAATTCGCTGACGATGCTTTTCCTCACGACCCAGCCGGACAGCAGCAGCACGAAGGTGGCAGCAAGCGCCAGTAGAACGCTGTGGATCGCTTCCTCGCGGAAGATCCGGTCGACGTCGTCGATATAGATACCCGAGCCGATGACCCAACCCCAGGGTTCGAACTTCTTGACGTACGACAGCTTGGTAAACAGCTCGCTGGTCACGCCACCGCCCGCGAGAGGCTTTGGCCAGAGGTATTCGACATATCCCTCGCCTGCTTTTTCTACCACTTCGTTGAAACTGACGAAGAGATTTTTCCCGTCCGCCGGAAGCCTTTCGCCATTCAGGCCGGCCTGCAGGAAGATCGCCTTGTTGAAACGCGCTTCATCGAGTACCTTGCCGTCGAGAGCGGGTACCGTCGGATGCATGACCATCTTCGGCACCGGCTTGCCGAGGTCGTTGATCCAGAAGTACTCGGCTTTTTCGTAGCGCAAGCGTTTCACCGCCGCGATGGCCTGCTGCTTGGCTTCTTCCTCGGTCAACGTGCCCGCTTTTTGCAGGCTGTAGTAATGATCGACGGCACTGATCGCCGTCTCGACCAGGTGCCGCGTCTTGACCTGCCGATCGACGTAAAGCAGGCCGTGCAGCGACCACAGGCTTTCCCATACGATCAGCAGCATGGCCAGAAGCGCCAGGACTGCCGTCAGCGACAGGCGGTTCATCAGACTCAGGCGACGCAACGCAGCAACCATCTCGATCCCCCCATTGTTTCACCAGCCCAACTAAAGTGGACCCCGAAGTCAAGACAAGAATGAAGTCTGTTTAAGCTGTGCACTGGACTTCAGTTGCAGCTGGACAGCGCTGCCCCGGTTTTGCCTTTGCTTTGGTTTGTGCTGTGGCTGTTGATCTTGCTTCTGCGGGGGGAGGAACCCCTGTGGAGCGTAGCGGAACAGGGGTTCCTCCACCCGCGCCGCCGAATTTATCCACGATCATCGCCCCGCCACCGATACCGGTTTGATACACCACCTGGGGCGTTTGGTCGCCCAGCGACTGGTGCGGGCGCTCGCCGTTGTAGAAGGCGAAGTACTCGGTCAGGCCAACCATCAGCTCGCCCATCGTGGCG
>JAKOZI010000190.1 GCA_029780075.1 Pseudomonadota bacterium | reverse complement strand
TAGGACTCGCGAAGCAGGATGGCCGGCCTGGACTTTCGGTTGGGGACACGGGCGATGTACATGCCGACGATAATATGCAATAGCAGATTGTTTGTAAAGGCATATTATTACATTTACATGCCTACACTTTTTGCCGACTTCATGACTTCTTACAATGAATCCACGACTTACCTCAAGGGGTCCGGGAAGGTCCGTCAGGGTGGACACCCCGACAAGCTGAATCGCGAATTCCGCCGCGGTATCGGCGTCGGTGTTGCCGTAGAGGACATGCGCCACGGTGTCGAAGTACAGATCGCCGGGACTGGCAAAGACGCCGGAGAACGTCCCCCCGACCACCGGAGCGGTGAACGCCTGGTCGCCGGCGAGCGCCGCGTCGGCATCGAGTGTAGCCAGGTCGAGCTTGTCCGTACCAGTCAAGTTTAGCACGCCGGAAAACAGGAGAGATGGCTACCCTTCTCGCCCTGTGTGGGGTGCTCTGTGTACCACCCCCCGCGCTTCAGAAGCGCGCCAGCCGCACCCGGTAGAGACCGCCGATGACCACGTATTCGTCTTCGCCGCGCAGCATGCCGGGCAGCAGGTGGCTGAAGAAGGCGAGTTTGGGCAGCGGCACGTCGACGGCCAGCAGGTCGTCGCCGAATTCGCCGGCGCGCTCGCGCGAGCGCGAGAAGGAGTTGATGTTGTTCAGCAGCAGCACCTTGTCGCCACCCGGGTCGTGGTGGATGGTCTCGTGCTCGGCGAGGCGATTGACGCCCCGGTACAGCCGCAGGTGGGTGCGCAGCGGGAACTGCCGCGCCAGTTCGTACTGGCTGTAGGCATACAGCAGGTCGAGTTGCGCCTCCAGGGCGTTGGTGCCACGCAGGCCCTGCGCGCGGCTCTCCACGTAGCGCTGCCAGGCGCGGCTGCCCGATTCGCGCAGCGCTTCGCCATGATGGCGCGGGCAGAGGCCGAAACGCGACTCGACCCAGCCCTTCAACACCGCCGCCTCGCGGCTTTCGGCGTCGAAGGCCCAGCCGCGCACGACGCGCAGGTAGGTGGCGCGGGCGCGCGCGCTCGCCTGGCCGGCAGCGAGCCCGGCGTCTTCCGGCTGCTGCAGGCGAAAGTGGTTCTGCATGTAACCCGCGAAACGTCCGGCGCGCTCGGGGGCCTCGGGGACGTCGTCGAGCAGCGCCCACAGCGGCTTGTGCAGGTCGGCGACGCCGTCGATCTGCAGCGGCGTCGGGTGGCGCTGGTAGGTCAGGCCGCCGAGGATCGCCGCCGGCAGATTGCAGCGGTTGATCGGCAGGCGGGCCAGGCGCGGCAGCGTTGGGGCGCCGTCGCCCTCCTCCTTGTCGGGAGCGCGACAAACACGCGTGGAAATGTCAGACATCGGCGCCTCGTCGGGCTCCCGCCGGAGCCCTGCAGAAATCGTTGAAAGGCTTGCCACGTCTGACTTTCAGGCATTTCTTCGGAAGCTGGCACGCTCTGTGCACAAGCCCTGTCAGGAGCGCGGGATTTTTCCTTGCTTCAAATGAGTTCAACGCAGCATTTCAACAAAGGAGATTGCATCATGGCAAAACTTCGTCAGGCCGCCATCTACGGCAAAGGCGGTATCGGTAAGTCTACCACCACCCAGAACCTGGTCGCCGCCCTGGCCGAGATCGGCAAGCGGGTAATGATCGTCGGCTGTGATCCGAAGGCCGACTCGACCCGCCTGATCCTGCACAGCAAGGCGCAGAACTCGGTGATGGGCCTGGCCGCCGAAGCCGGATCGGTCGAGGACCTCGAACTCGAAGACGTGATGTCGGTCGGTTACGGTGGCATCAAGTGCGTCGAGTCCGGTGGTCCGGAGCCCGGCGTCGGCTGCGCCGGTCGCGGCGTGATCACCGCCATCAACTTCCTCGAAGAGGAAGGCGCCTACGACGAGGACCTCGAATTCGTGTTCTACGATGTGCTCGGCGACGTCGTCTGCGGCGGTTTCGCGATGCCGATCCGCGAGAACAAGGCGCAGGAAATCTATATCGTCTGTTCCGGCGAGATGATGGCCATGTACGCCGCCAACAACATCGCCAAGGGCATCGTCAAATACGCCAACTCGGGTGGCGTGCGCCTCGCCGGCCTGATCTGCAACAGCCGCAACACCGACCGCGAGGACGAACTGATCATCGCGCTGGCCGAGAAGCTGGGCACCCAGATGATCCACTTCATCCCGCGCCACAACATCGTGCAGCACGCCGAGATCCGCCGCATGACGGTGATCGAGTACGACCCGACGGCGCCGCAGGCCGACGAGTATCGCACGCTGGCGAAGAAGATCGTCGACAACAAGAACTTCGTCATCCCGACGCCGGTGACCATGGACGAACTCGAAGCGCTGCTGATGGAGTTCGGGATCATGGAAGCCGACGACGAGTCGATCATCGGCAAGACCGCGGCACAGCTCGCCGCCGAAGCCCTCGCCGCCGCTTGAGTCGTCGCGCACGGGTTTGACCCGGCAATACCATCGCAACCCTCGGGTGCCGTGTACGCATGAGTACCGGCACCCCACAAGGAGAAGCAGGATGTCTGAATTGACACGCGAAGAAACCGAGGCCCTGATTCAGGAAGTGCTCGAGGTTTATCCCGAGAAGGCCAGGAAGGACCGCGCCAAGCACCTGGCGGTCAACGACCAGTCGATCGAGCAATCGAAGAAGTGCATCACCTCGAACCGCAAGTCGCTACCCGGTGTGATGACCGTGCGCGGCTGTGCCTACGCTGGTTCCAAGGGCGTGGTCTGGGGTCCGATCAAGGACATGATCCACGTCTCGCACGGTCCCATCGGCTGCGGCCAGTATTCACGCGCCGGTCGCCGCAATTACTACGTCGGCACCACCGGTGTCGATACCTTCGGCACCATGAACTTCACCTCGGACTTCCAGGAGAAGGACATCGTTTTCGGCGGCGACAAGAAGCTGGCCAAGCTGATCGCCGAAATCGAGCAGTTGTTCCCGCTGCACAAGGGCATCTCGGTCCAGTCCGAGTGCCCGATCGGCCTGATCGGCGACGACATCGAGGCGGTCGCCAAGAAGGGCGCCAAGGAAATGAACAAGCCGATCGTGCCGGTACGCTGTGAGGGTTTCCGCGGCGTTTCGCAGTCGCTCGGCCACCATATCGCCAACGACTCGATCCGCGACTGGGTTCTCGACAAGCGCGACGGCCAGCCCTTCGAAGCCACGCCCTACGACGTGTCGATCATCGGCGACTACAACATCGGCGGCGACGCCTGGTCATCGCGCATCCTGCTCGAGGAGATGGGCCTGCGCGTGGTCTCGCAGTGGTCCGGTGACGGCACGCTGGCGGAAATCGAAAAGACGCCGAAGGTCAAGCTCAACCTCCTGCACTGCTACCGCTCGATGAATTACATCAGCCGGCACATGGAGGAAAAGTACGGCATTCCGTGGCTGGAGTACAACTTCTTCGGCCCGACCAAGATTGCCGAGTCGCTGCGCGCGATCGCCGGGCATTTCGACGACACCATCAAGGAAGGGGCCGAGCGCGTGATCGCCAAGTACCAGCCGATGATGGAGGCGGTGATCGCCAAGTACAAGCCGCGCCTGCAGGGCAAGACGGTGATGCTCTACGTCGGCGGTCTGCGCCCGCGGCACGTCATCGGCGCCTACGAGGACCTCGGCATGAAGGTCATCGGCACCGGCTACGAGTTCGCGCACAACGACGACTACGACCGCACGATCAAGGAAATGGGCAACGCCACGCTGCTCTACGACGATGCTACCGGCTTCGAGCTCGAAGAGTTCATCAAGCGCATCAAGCCCGACCTGGTCGGCTCGGGGATCAAGGAAAAATACGTCTTCCAGAAGATGGGCATCCCGCTGCGCCAGATGCACTCCTGGGATTACTCCGGTCCGTACCACGGCTACGACGGTTTTGCGATCTTCGCCCGCGACATGGACATGGCGATCTCCAACCCCTGCTGGAGCAAGCAGACCCCGCCGTGGAAGAAACTCCCGGAAGTGGCTGAAACGAGCGAGCTGAAGAAGGTCGCCTGAACGAGATTTCCCTCAACTTGTGCCTGCGTCCACAAATGGGTGGCGCAGGCAAAGGAGATGAAGATGCAAACTGTAGATGACATCAAGCCCTGCTACCCGCTGTTCCGCGAGGAAGACTACAAGGTCTCGCTGAAGAACAAGAAGGATCTGTTCGAAGAGCGCCACTCCCCGGAAAAGGTTCAGGAAGTCTTCCTCTGGACGACGACCCAGGAATACCAGGATCTCAACTTCAAGCGCGAGGCGCTGACCGTCGATCCGGCGAAGGCCTGCCAGCCGCTCGGCGCCGTGCTCTGCGCGCTGGGTTTCGAGAAGACCCTGCCCTATGTGCATGGTTCGCAGGGCTGCGTGTCGTACTTCCGCACCTACTTCAACCGCCATTTCAAGGAACCGATCTGCTGTGTCTCGGATTCGATGACCGAGGACGCCGCCGTCTTCGGCGGCCAGAAGAACATGTTCGACGGCCTCGAAAACGCCAAGGCGATCTACAAGCCGGAAATGATCGCGGTATCGACGACGTGCATGGCCGAGGTCATCGGTGACGACCTCAACGCGTTCATCAACAACGCCAAGAAGGAAGGCTTCGTGCCCGACGAGTTCCCGGTCCCCTTCGCGCACACCCCTTCCTTCGTCGGCTCGCACGTCACCGGCTGGGACAACATGTTCGAGGGCATCATGCGCTCGTTCACACTGAACACCATGGCCGACAAGACACCGGGCAAGAACGGCAAGCTCAACTTCGTTCCCGGCTTCGAGACCTACCTGGGCAACTTCCGGGTCATCAAGCGGATGATGGCTGAAATGGGTGTCGACGCGACGCTGCTCTCCGACCCGACCGAGGTGCTCGACACGCCGGCCGACGGCGAGTTCCGGATGTACGCCGGCGGCACCACGCAGGCCGAGATCAAGGATGCGCCGAACGCCATCAGCACCTTCCTGCTGCAGCCCTACCAGCTCGACAAGACCAAGAAGCTGGTCGAGAACACCTGGAACCACGAGGTGCCCAAGCTCAACATCCCGATGGGGGTGGACTGGACCGACGAGTTCCTGATGAAGGTCTCCGAGCTGACCGGCAAGCCGATTCCGGAGTCGCTGGCCACCGAGCGCGGCCGCCTGGTCGACCTGATGTCCGACTCGCACGCCTGGCTGCACGGCAAGAAGTTCGCGCTCTACGGCGACCCGGACTTCGTCATGGGCATGGTCAAGATTCTCTTCGAATGCGGCGCCGAGCCGACGCACGTGGTCAGTCACAACGGCACCAAGCGCTGGTTGAAGGCGATGGAGAAGATGCTCGCCGAGAGCCCCTTCGGCGCCAACGCCAAGGCCTACACCGGTCTCGACCTGTGGCACCTGCGTTCGCTGTGCTTCACCGACAAGCCGGATTTTCTGATCGGCAACAGCTACGGCAAGTTCATCCAGCGCGACACCCTGCACAAGGGCAAGGCCTTCGAAGTGCCGCTGATCCGCATCGGCTTCCCGCTGTTCGATCGTCACCACCTGCATCGCCAGACGACGGTCGGCTACGAGGGGGCGATGCAGGTGGTCACCACGCTGGTCAATGCGGTGCTCGAACGTCTCGACCAGGAGACCATGGGCATGGCCACCACCGACTACAACTTCGACCTGGTGCGCTGAACACCAACCGAGCCGGGCGGGGACGCTTCGCCGTCCCCGTCGCCAACCGCAAAGGGAAGTTTCATGGCCAACATCATGGTCCGCAAGGATGCCGCCGGTGCCTACTCGTTCTACCTGCCGAAGCGCGATCTGGAGGACGCCATCGTGTCGATGGAGTTCGACAGCGCGGACAAGTGGGGTGGCGAGATCCGGCTCAACAACGGTGGCGCCTACTACATCGAACCGCAGGCGCTGCCTGTACGCTTCCCGATCTCGCTGCGCGCCAGGCGACTGGACGCGCCCGAGTAATCCATCTCACGGAGAGTCACACCATGGCAATGAAAATCATCCAGGCCGAATGCACCTCTTGCGGCGACTGCAAGCCGGTCTGTCCGACCAGCTCGATCACCAGCAAGGCCGGCATCTACAAGATCAACGTCGACACCTGTACCGAGTGCGAGGGTGAACACGATTCGCCGCAGTGCCTCGATGCCTGTCCGGCAGGCGAGTCCTGCATCGTCTTCATCTAGGCCGCCGGGGAGACGCCGATGGCGCAGTCGATTACCCGCGAAGCCGCGCTGCGTGTGGCGCTCGCCGCCCGCGAGCTGGGCACTCTGTCGGCCAGGGAGCTGGTCTCGGCGCTGGTCGAACGACTCGACCTGCCGCTCACCGAAGCCAAGCTCTCGACGGTCACCGTCGCCGACCTGCAGGTGCTGTTGCAGGGCGACGACGTGGTCGAACCCGATTTTCCGAAAGAGCAGCTCAAGCAGGCGGTGCGCCTGCTGTGGGGCGAAGGCGTCGCCAATAGCGAGCTGCCGGCGGTGGCCAGCTACAGCGAAGGCGAGATGCCCGAGTCGATCCGCGTCGCCTGCGCTTCGAATCGCGAGCAACTGCTCGACGGGCACTACGGCTCGTGCGAACGCTTCCTGATCTACCAGGTGTCGCCGAGCGAAGTGCGGCTGATCGGCGTCCGCCCGACGCTGGAGGCGGACCACGCCGAGGATCGCAACGTCGCGCGCGCGGCGCTGATCGGCGACTGCCAGATCGTGTACGTACAGTCGATCGGTGGTCCGGCAACGGCCAAGGTGGTGCGCGCCGGGGTGCATCCGGTGAAGGTCTCCAGCCGCGACAACCCCGGCGCGACCGCCGCCGCGACGCTCGCGCAGCTGCAGCAGGCGCTGCAGCATCCGCCACCGTGGCTGGCGCGCATCATGGGTGTCGAAGCCGGTTCGCTGGCCCGCTTTGCCGCGCATCTCGCCAGCTCGGACGCATGATCGCCGCGGCGCTGCTCGAAGCGGTCGCCGCGCGGGTCAGCCAGGCGCCGGCCGGCCAGCCGGACGGCGAGCTGCAGCGGCAGCTGCGGGCGCAATTCGACGGTCTGCGGGTGGTCGTCTGCAGCGACGACGATGTGCCGCCGCGCGCGCAGCCGGCTTTCGGCAACGCCCACTGCAACCTCTATTACCTCGATGCCGGCGCGCATTGCGTCACGCTCACCGCCGATGCCGAGCGGGCCAGCGGACTGGTGGTGGGACGGCGCGGTGAGGATGCCGACTGAGCGCGCCGACCCGCCCCACGCCGATGCCGGCGCGGCGAACGCGCCGGCGCGGCCTTGCGACGACTGCCGCTACGCGGCGACGCTGCTCGCCCGTGCGGCCTGCGATCCCGCGGCGGTCTGCGTGCTGGCCTTGAGCGGGCAACGCATCGACCGCTTTTTCCGGCGTCATCCGCAGGAAGCGGCAAGCTGGCTGGATGATGGCTTCTGGGAGCGGCGCGCGATCGCCGCGCGCTACGCGCCGCTGCCGGCGGTGGCGGCGCTCGCCGCCGACGCTGACGAAGTCGTGCGCCGGGTCGTCGCTTCGCGCCTGCCGCCGGCGGCGGCCCTCGCGCTGGCCGGCGACCCCGATCGTGAAGTACGCATCACCGTCGCGCATCGGCTCGACGCCGAACAGCTGCTGTTGATGGCCGCCGACCCCGACTACATGGTGCGCGTGGTCGTCGCGCAGCGCCTCGCACACGGCAAGTTGCCGCGTCTGGCGCACGACCCGGAGCGCGAGGTGCGCAAGACCATTGCCCGTCGCCTGCCGGCCTTCGCCCTGGCGCGCCTGCTCGACGACCGCGACGCCGAGGTGCGGCGCATCGTCGCCGAACGCGCCCTCCCCGAACACGCGGCGCGCCTGCTCGACGACCCCGACTGGCTGGTGCGCCTGGCGGCGGTCGGCCGCGCGCCCCTTGACGTCCTGGACCGCAGCCTTGAAGATCCCGAGCCCGAGGTGCGTCAAGCCGCCCGGGAACGCCTGCAGCAAAGTCACTCAACGTCGGAGAACAGCGCATGAATAGCGTGTCACAACCCTGGGAGGAGCTGTCGCACAAGATCGCCGAGCTCTGCGTGCGAACTCCGGCCACCATGGGGCCGGCCGTGTTGGCCCGGGAGCTGGCGCCGCTGGCGCCCTCCCTCACCTTCCGTGAGGTGCTCTCGCGCGGTGGCTGGTATCGTCTCGGCGGCGTCGTCGACGCGGCCCACGAGCATCTCTCCGACCATCTGGAAACCTGGGCCGAACACGAACTCGCGGCTCACGATGACGACATGGCGACGCTCTGCGACGCCTATGCCGACCGCGGCCTGCACGCCACCCGCCTCACCGGCCGCACGCATTATTTTGTCGCCGCCACCGGTCCCGGAGCGGCCGATTTCGTGCAGATCGAGATCGAGGAACTGCAGGAAGTGATCTGCCACCCGCTGTTCGCGCAGGAAACCCTGCCGACGAGCATCGAGGAACTGGTCGACCCGCGCAGCTCCGACCCGACCTGCTGTGCCGGGGCCGAGCCGATCGGCGCGCCGTTCCTGGTCCTGCGCCGCCTGACGCCGGTCGCCGCCTTTCTCGACCGCATGCGCGCGCAGAAACCCGACCCGCAGCCGATCCATCGCTTCATCGAGGCCTGGGAAGCGAGCAGCGCCGGCGCGGCAACGCAGTTTTCGCACCACTGGGTGATCGTCGTGCGCGAGCACATGGATCGCTACCGGCAGCCGATATTGCATGCGACGCCGGTCGCGGCCCTGAACGGCGCGCCGCCGAAGTTCGGCGCCACCTTCGGCATGCAGGGGCTGGCCCTGCACGACAGCATGATCCGCTACGACAAGGCCGTCGGCTACCCGATGGCCTGGTTCTTCCACATGCTGACCACCAGGAGCGCGCCGCACGCCCTGGCCAACGCCGTCATCGACGACGTCCAGGCGGGTTTTCACTATCTGCCCGATCGCGACGTCGAAGTGGTCAAGGAGTGGCTGTACAAGCCTTACGGCTTCTGAGCAAGACCCGATTCGGCGCGGCGCGCCGCGGCGAGGGTTGCCCTACAGCAGGCCGCGTTCGGCGAAGGACAGCGGCGGCGATTGCGCGGCGACGATGAAATGGTCGAGCACGCGCACTTCCACCAGCGCCAGCACCTGCTTGAGTTCGCTGGTCAGCAGTTCGTCGGCGCGCGAAGGTTCGGCGACCCCCGAGGGATGGTTGTGCGCCAGCACCACCGCCGCGGCGTTGTGGCGCAGCGCATGCTTCACCACCTCGCGCGGATAGACGCTGGTCTGCGTCAGCGTGCCGCGAAACAGCTCTTCGGCGGCGATCAGGCGATTCTGCGCGTCCAGCCACAGCGCGAAGAACACCTCGTGCTGCAGCCCCGCGAGATGCAGCCGCAGGTAATCGCGCACCGCCGCCGGCGAAGAAAAGCCGATTCCCCGGCGCATTTCCTCGCCCAACGACCGCCGCGCCATTTCCAGGACCGCCTGCAACTGCGCGAATTTGGCGGGTCCCATGCCAGGCACCGCCGAAAAGTCGGCCTGGCTGGCCGCGAACAGGCCGTTCAGCCCGCCGAAGCGGCCGATCAGCTCACGCCCCAGATCAACCGCGGATTTTCCCCTGCAGCCGACACGCAGGAAGATCGCCAGCAACTCGGCGTCCGAGAGCGATGCGGCACCGTGCGCCAGCAGGCGCTCGCGCGGTCTTTCATCCTCGGGCCAATCGGTAATCGCCATGTCGTCACCTCACCAGTCGAATGCGCCTTGCGGCATCCCACGCCCGACCACAGCTACTCGCCGCTGCCTTCCGATTTTCCCTGAGTCACGCCCAGTTCTTCCGTATGGCGATTGGCTTGTTGCGCCAGCAGTTCGAGCGACATCCCCGGCAATCCATGCCGTCGCCACTCGGTGTAGTTGAAGCGATCACGCGACACCGCCACCATGAAGCGTTCGGCTTCAAGTCTCCAGTCGAATCCTCGTTACTCACCCTAACGTCCAGTTTAATTCGCATTTAATTCGGCAGATTTGGAGGAGCGATCTGCTTGTCCCGCAAAGAATGCCGTTCAAGATTGTCTATTGAAAGCAGTACGATCAAGTGTACCCACTGGCCGCCGCCAACATGCCTGACGCATAGCTTTGGGTCAGGATCAGCCCCAGAATCGCGGTGACCAGCAGCATGATGAGTACCACGTTGCGTATGCGCTCGTCGAGCAGCGACTGGCCGGCGGCATTGAAAATCTTGTACGGCACAGCGACGTCGCTAGTATTGCCGCGACCGGCGGAGGATTCGCGATAGATGCTTGGGTTGGCGCGCCGGGATTGACTGCCTTTCCCGGTGCTGCAATCACTTGGGGAACATCAGTTGCACCTGCGCACGGATCTGCCAGTTGGCGCCGTCATCGGGCTTGATCACGTTGTAGTAGGCGGACAGTTGCGTGTTCACCGGCAGCCTGCCGAGGTGGAAGATCTTGCCGACGCCGCCTCCCAGCGGCACGGTCCAGCGCTGGCTGCTGTCGGCCTTCCAGTTGACCGTCGCGATGGGTGAGGATGTGAGATAGAACCCGCTCTCGAAATTGTAGTTGACGAAGGGCTGGATCAGGCCATTGTTATAGGCGCCGCCGCGCTCATTGCTGCTCAGCGACCAGATGTTGTTGGCCAGCACACCGTAAACCCAGGGATTGCCCTTTTCGAGGTGCAGGACGACGACCGATGGCCCCAGTCCCCAGTTCTTGTTGCCGAGTTCCGCGTTGCTGTTGGTCGGCAACTGGACGACCGGGCCGGCACCCCAGATCCAGCGCCCCGGAATGGCCGGTGACAGGAAGGCAGTAAACACGGTGTCGCCGATGCCGTTGGTCCGATCACCATCCGGGAGCGGCTGCGAGATCACCGGCACGATGGTGCGCGTGATGATGTTCCACTCGCTGTTTACCGAGATTGGAATCACTGGCTGGATGTTGAGGATGTTCTGGTTGCGCTTCTCCGGCCCGACGTTCAGGTTCGTATTGTTCTGGAATGGCACGCTGATCAGGTTGCCGACCGGGTTCTGGGCCAGCTTGGCCAGTTCCTCGGCGCTCAGTTCGGCGTGTGCGGGGGTGGCGGCGAGCAATGCTGCGGTCAACGCGGAAAAAGCACCGAATTTTATGTTGGTGGTGAAGGTCATTGAATGCTCCCTGATAGAAAAAAATTCCTGGCCGCAAAGCGGCCAGGAATTTAATGCTTAAAGCGGGCGAGCCGGACCGATCTGTGGTGAACGCACCGGCTTGGCCATGCCGAAGAAGATCACTACGCCCTGACCGCCGCAGCGGGTAGACAGTGCTTCGGCTGCGCCGGGGTAGCAACTGTCGATGTCCTGCCAGTTGTTCATGGCCCAGACGTCCCCCGCAGGGCCGACGGCGATGTCGGTCTGCAACTGCAGGCCACCGCCGACATAGCCTCCGGGCGGCGAGATCTGGTCGCCGGTCTTGAAGCCGGGCGGGCAGTTCTCCGTGCGCACGCCGCACAACTGGACGATCGGGCTCGCCGGCGTCGCGAAGTTGGAGACCCAGAGGTTATCGTTGCCATCCACCACCACGGCCCACGGGCCGGGCAGACCGCCCCCCCGGAACGGCGAACCCGGCAACTGCGTGCCATCCGGCCGTAGCACGGTGATGCTGCCACTACCGCCCTTTTGTTCGGACATGGTCTTGGTCAGGTAGTCGGACGCCGAGAGCACGCCACCGGTCTTCAGATGCACCGCCATGTCGACCATATGCGCCAACCCCAGCAAACCAGCGCCGAAGCGGTTGGTCACCCAGACGTTGCCCTGGCTGTCGATGTTCAGGCCGCTGTTGTTGGAGCGCACGTCGAAGCGTTCCGCTTTGGTCGGGTCGGCGGCCGGAAAACGGATCACATGGACCGAACTGTCCGACACCCAGATGCGGTCCTGCTGGTCGATCGCCAGATGGAACGGTGCGGTGAAGGACTTGCACGGCTCGCCGCTGTCGCCCTCGCAGACGATACGGCCATTGTTCCAGTCGCCCTTCGGGAAGTGCAGCAACTGGCGCTTGGAGACGCCCAGCGCCCACACATCGCCATTCGGCGCGGTGATGATGCCCTGCATCAAGCCGAGTTTGCCGCCGAAATTGATCCCCTCGGGCGGGGTCAGCGGCTTGCCGTTCGTGTCGAACACGGTAATCGATTTGCTGCCATAGCTCGCAAGCCAGACGTTGCCCTTGAGGTCGATGGTGGCGCCGAAGGTGCCACCCTGCATGCCACCGCCGGCAAAACCCGTCGTGATCGGCGACAGCGGCTTGCCGTTGGGGTCGAACTTGCTGGCGTTGCCTTGCCAGAGCGTGTCGCTCGCCTGCCAGCCGATGGTGAAGTTGTTGCCGACCCAGAGGTTGCCTTCGGCGTCGAACATCGCCTTGCCACCGGCGCGGTAGCCACCACCGTCGAACTTCAGCGGCAACACCCAAGCACTGGGCGCCACCTGCAGATAGGGCATGAACGGCACCGGGCGCATGGTCTTGCCCTGCGGAACTGGATAAAACTGCTCGAGCAGCGCGAATACCCGCTGCGGCTGATACCAGGGCGCCTTGGCGATCGCCTGAGCCGCGCTCAGCGTGTCGGCGGGTGTTTCGCCGGCAGGCCCCTTGGCGGAGGCGAACAGCGCGCCGCAGGCGTCGGCCTTTACCAGCGTCACGCAACCGGACAGCGCATTGGCCAGAGTGGCGAAATTGGCCATCGTCGGCGTCTGGCCGCTATTGAGCGGGTCCTGGATCGTGCCGCCCCAGCCACCGGTGGCGAGATCGACGAAGCTCGGGACGTTACCGGCGGCAATCTTCAGTTGCAGCGGCAACGCCTGGATCGTCGTACCGCTGATGAACTGGTTGTGCGTCCACACCGAGGCGACGGTGGTCATTTCGTTGATCGTGACCTTGCCCGGCGCTTTTGCCCCGAGCACCGTCATCAGGGCAATGGCCGGGTTGTTGCCAGCAGACTTGTTTGCTACCGGTTGCCCGCCCTGGGCAACCAAGTAGAGGCTCGTTCCCTGGGCGGCGGGTGCGATGACCGTGAAGCGACCGTCGGACCCGCTTTTTGTCTGCGCCAGTGGTTTCGGCGCGCTGGCACTGGCGGCCCAGAGGGTGACGGTGGAGTTGGCAACCGGCACGCCACCGCCGAGTACCTGACCGTTCAGCATCGCCGCCAGCGCAGAACCGGCCGGCAACATGCCGGCGACAGCAAGTGCCAGAATGGCTACTGGACCCGCGACTGCATCTCTTCCTTTATTCAGATCACTGTTCACTTTTTTCCTTGTAGAACGAATAGACCGCAACATGCTGCGCCGGGCGGGCCTGCGCCGATTAGCGCCGACCGCCAAAGCGACCACCGAAGCCACCGCCACCAAAACGTCCACCGAAGCCGCCGCCACCAAAACGGTCGCCAAAGTCGCCGCCACCAAACCGGTCGCCGAAGTCGCCGCCACCGAAGCCTCCGGCCCGGCTCTCGAAACTGCTGCGCGCCTGCTGCTCGCGGTCAGCCCATGAGGTGTCGCCGCCCGCCGACTGCCAGCCGCCGGCACCGTGCTGCTGCCAGCCGCTGCCGGTGTTCCGGTAGGCATTGCCGTCGGCACCGGCGTAATGGTTGCCGAACAGGCCGCTCGACGTGTAGCTCTTGCTCTGTCCGGTCTGCGCATCATAGGCACTGACCGTATGCTGGGTGCCAACGCCATCAGGGCCGGCGGTGGCGGCGGCTGACCTACTTATGGAACTGCCCCCCGGGCCGGTGGCCGAGGCACTCGCTCCATAGGAACGCTGCCCGGTTTCGGTATTGTATGAGCCGCCGCGTGCCACGTTGCCGCTGGTGCCGCCGGCGGTGTTGAATGTCCGGTCGTAGCCGCGCTGGGCCTGGCCGGTCTCCGGGTTATAGCTGCGTCCGGCGGCGTATGAGCCGCTCGTTCCCGTGCGCAAGTTGCTGTAGTTGCCTGTCGCGGATGTTCCGATCTTGCCATCGGCGTTGGCATACCAGTTCCGTGTTCCGGAATAGACCGTGTTTCCCCAGTGCCCATAGACGCCGGCGCTGGTCGACCCGCAGCACGGATAGCCCCAGTACCCCGGGTGGTAGTACCCGGCACCCCAGTAGGGAACCGCCCAGGCCGCAGTGGCCAGGCCAAGGCCGAAGCCGAAGGCATAGCCGACGTAGGGGTTGTAGATCGGGGAGGCCGCCAGTCCCCAGGTGTAAGGCGCCGCATACCAGGACGAGCCAATCCACGGCGTGTAGTTGTAGCCCGTGCCATAGACCACCACCCCATCGGGGGAAACGACCGTGCCGAGGTATCCCGGGGTGTATCCGACATAGATCACTTCCGGGGTGGCGCCATAGACCTGCACATAGGTCACATAGTGCAGCGCGGAACTGGCCGGAATGGTGTAGATCACCGGCGGCACGCTGGTCGCGACGAGCCACGGACCGGTCAGCGCGGGGGCCGAGAACCAGACGCCCGCTTCGAGCCCGTAATAGCGGTTCTGGCTGACCTGGATGATCGGTTGCTGCGCGTTGGCGACATAGCGCAGTGGCGTTCCGTCGATGGCTCGGTAGGTCGGGGCACCGTCGAAGACCGGCGTGAATTTCGGCCCGTTGACGAGCGGAACAGCCGCCGTCTGCGGTATGGAATTGGCGATCAGCGCCTCCTGCGCCTGCGGCGTGCCGGCAACCGATGCCAGCACGACGCCGGCGGGTGCTGCTTTCGGAATCCGAGCGAAGTCGGCGGGCAGGCTGCTCGATAGCGTGAAGGTCCACGGCCCACCGAGGGATGGCGCGCGATACCAGCGTCCGGAGAGCAGAGTGTAGTAGTCGTTGTTCGCCGTATTGACCAGTACGTCGGCGGTCGTGTTTTCAGCCCACAACAGCGACGTCCCCGTGACCGGAATGAAGTTCGGTTGCCCCTTGAAGACGACCAGTTCGGCCGGCACCTGCGTTACATGGATGGCAGGTGCGCCAGCCGCCAGGGTCGGCTTCGGGTCGGCGCGGGGGCCGCCATCAAGCAGATCCACGATGCCTTTTTTCGCGAGATTCTGCGCGAGGTCTTCCAGCCCGAACGGCGTGGTCGCCGCAACGATCCAAGGCCCGTCGAGCGAGGGTGCCGACATCCAGCCATCCAGAACATGCAGGTACCAGTTGCGATCACTCCGGACCCTGGCGATCAGTGCCTGGGTGTTGATGACGCGTTCGAAGCGCGTGTCGGAAACCTTCTTGATGCTCGGCACACCATCGATCGGCACCAGAATTGCCCGCGAATAGCTGATGATGACCTTGGGTGGCGTGTTGTTGACCTGTACCGTTTCTGGCTTGACCGTCTGCGAAGCGGCAAGCTCCCCCGCCAGCAGGTCGAGGGACATGGTCGCCATCGCCGTGGGCAACTGCGCCTGCAACTGCTGCAGGTAGGCAAGCCCGTTGTCGGGCAGCGTCGGGAACCTGGCCTGCGTCAGCACGAGCTCGTTCAGGGCGACCGTGCGCGACGAGGCATCGACGTGGGTGCGTGCGGTACCGAAGACCACACCGAAAGTCTCATCCTTCCCCCCGTTCGCCTTGACCGAGACGGCAGCGCGGAAACTGAGCGTGTTCCCGGACCAGCTGTTTACCTGGGGCAGGTAGATTTCCGCGGATGCATTGGCAAGGGCGACCTGGCGTGGCCATGGATCGGCCTGGATCTGGGTTGGGATCGCGGACTGGTTGTCCGCGCCAGGCGTGCTGGCCTGCCCATCAAGCTGCGGATCGACCGCGAGCGGCTGCATCTGGACATCCATGCCCGAGCTGTAGAACACCGGGGCATTCTGGTTGGCACAACCCGCCAAGCCAATAACCGTCAAGCCAAGCAGCGAGGCGGCGAGCCCGGAGCGATTTCTTGCTTTCATCTTGCTTTCTTTCTATCCATTGCGAATGTCAGGGGAGTTTGCGAGCGCGGACTAAGGCGAATTCCAGGAATTGCCATCCCAAACCGTCCAGGAGTTCCGTCACTCCCGCGCAAGCGGGAATCCAGTCCACCGTCTGTCCTGCATTGGGCCGAACGGTGGATCCCCGCTTGCGCCGGGATGACGGCGGTCGTTTGTCGGTATCTCTATCTCTGGAAATCGCCTAAATACTCACGGGCCGCATGCTAGCGGCCCGTAAACGGGTTGGACCGGCAGGACGCCGCAGTCGCTCAATTGAGACTGGAGTCCTTGAAGAACCTGGTTCCGGACACTGTCAGCGTCGCCGATAGCCCGGTATCGGTCAACTGGTACAGGTAGACGCCAGGCGCCACCGAGGCAGCGCCGGAAAACATGCCGCCCTCGCCGCCGGCCATCGCCGAGACGCTGGCCTGGGCGCCGAATTCCCAGCCCTGATTGACGAAGTTGCTCAGCGCCTGCTGGTTGGCGAAGACGAAGATCAGGCGATTCTTGTTCACGCCGAACCCCAGCCCGCCCTGCACCTGGGCCATCTGCATGAAGGTCTGGCGATTGGTCTGCCGGTTGACGACGACCCCCTTGCCGGTCGTGCCGCCGGCGAAGAAGAGCTTGATCCCGAAGGTGCTGAACACCGCGTAGCCGGCGGAACGTTCGATCGCCCGCCGCGCGCCGGGTTGGATTTCATAAAGGGTCGCAAGCGCGTCCTGGGCCATCTCCCGGACCTGGTGCCGGGCCTGGATGATTTTTCCTTCGTTCGGCACCCCTTCGGGGAGGACGTTTTCGGCGTCCTTCAGCGGGTCCCATGACCACTCGGCAGCAAAACCTGGCGACGACCCGAAGCAAAGGGCCGCAAGCAACAGCAGTACAGGTGTCTTCATGACAATCTCCACAGTGATTAACAAAACTGACTTCCCCACAAGCGCTCTGTTTCCGGTAACGATCCTGCGCCACGCGCGTGCCGATCCGCAGCGCCGCCAATCACCATGCCACTACAAGGGTGGATTAAAGGCAAAATTTCGCTGCTCGATCGTCCGGCCCTTGCCATCCAGGATCGCTACGTTCCAGTTGCCCGTCCATTGTTCCTGCATATTCATCTTCGACCAGGCGGGCTGGCGCGGACTTGTGACTTGAACGGCCGTTTCCTGCATGCGTTTGCCCTCGAGGCTCCAAAGGAAGGTCACCGTTTGACCGTTCAGGTCGAGGAGTTCGCCGTAGAAGTAGACGACCGGAGTCGAATTGGTAAACTGCTGGCGGAAATCAACCGGTGCACCGTCCGCGATGTTAGCGGTGAACGTCGCGTTTTCAACCGAGCCGCCGTCCTGCGCAAACGCAACTGGCCCCGACAAGGCCATGGCAAACACCAGTGCCATTGTTGAACGTGGAATCCTCACACTGATTCTCCTCAAAAAAGTCAGGGATGCGCGGAACCGGCCGACCACCTGCTCGGGTGGAATGCCGCAGGTTTTTTCAGAATACACGCGCACGAAGTCCTGCCCGTCCCCGGTGACAATATTGGTCTTGTCTACGCCTTCATGATCGGAATGGGGTCTCATTTTCTGACCCGGCAATCAATTCGGCGCCCCGAACAGGAAAGCAAGCTGGAAATTGACCGACCAGTTCGGTCCGTCGGTGGGTGTGACGACATTGTAGAACGCCTGCGCCGATAGGCTGATTGGCAGCGGGCCGACATAAAACAGCTTGCCGATCCCGCCGCCCATCGGCACGGTCCAGCGTTCGTCCGATGGCCTGGTCCAGTTGGACGTGATGGTGGCGTTGCTGTAGATCGACCATCCATCGGGAAGGTTGTAGCTGAACAGGTATTGCGCCCCGAGGGCGTTGACCCGGTTGTTACCACTGGCGTTCCCGAGCGACCAGCCATTCTGCAATACCAGGCCTGCACTCCACTTCTCCTGTTGATAGTAAAGAAGCGCAGCCGGACCAAGGGCCACCCGGTTGCTGCCGAGTTCAGGCTGTGAGCGGGTTGGCAACAGGATGCTGGGGCCGATCCCCCAGACGATCTCGCCCGCCTTCTTTGGCGAGACGAACAGATTGATCAGCGTGTCGCTGAGGCCGGTCGTCGAGTTCGCTCCAGCCGTGCCGGGGAGGTGCGCCACTGGCAGGATCGTGTAGGTGACGAGCCGGTAGTCCTCGTTGATCGAAAACGGCCAGACCGCCTGCAGCGAATAGATGCCTTGCGTCTGTCCAGAGTTGGGGTAGCCGGGATTGGCATTAGCCTCGAACAAGAATTGGCGCAGACCGCTCACCGGGTTCTGCTTGAGTTTCTGCAATTCTGCCACCGAGGTTCGCTGATTTTCGGTGTCAGATGTTCCCTCGGCAGAAGGCGATGGCGTTGTCTGGGCCAGCGTCGGCGTGGCGGCGAGCAATGTTGCGGTCAACGCCGAAAAAGCACCGAATTTGCGCGTAGGTGTGAATGTCATTTGCGGCTTCCCTATCAAAGAAGATTCCAGGCCAGCATGTGGCCGGGAATCTGGACTTCACCCGCTCTCGACATTCTTCTTTCCAAAATGGTCGGGCCAACGTAAAAGGGCTGCCCCTGAGGCAACAGCCCTTTTACCTGGCCCGACGTGTGCCTTACTTCGCGCTAACCGGAATTATCCCCGGCATCGGGTTGGCGCTCGGATTCTTCAGGGCTTCGATGGCCGAAGGCTCCGGAGCGTAGTTGCGCAGCAGCAGGTAGAACGGCCCCTTGGGCGAAGGCAGCCAATTGGCTTCCTTGTCCTTGCCCGGGCTGGTCGCTTGCAGATACATCGTGACCGACCCGTCGGCATTCTTCGTCATGTCGTTGGCGCTGCCAAGGAAATAGCGGTTGAGCGGGTTCGGAACGGTGAACTTTGTCTTACCGTCATACATGGTGACTGACCAGAAGCCCGGCGGGATCACCTTGAGGTACGGATTCGATGCCTGGAAGGTGAGCGTGTACGCCTTGTTCCCGTTCAGCGGCGCCCCGTTCACGTCGACCGTCCCAAGGGGATAGAAGGCCTCCGTGGTCGTGTTCGCGGTCAACCCAAGCACCGAATTGATGCCGCGCGTCAGGTAGTCGGCGCCGGTCGCACCGAAATTCACCGGGGGCACGTCCCAGCCGTTCGACGGCTTGCCGACGATGGGCCCGACCACATTCATCATCGAACCCACTTGCTGGGCTGCGACTTTCATTTCCGCGAGGATCAGGGGGTTCACGTTCTCGCGTTTCCACGGCTTTCCAAGCTCGATGCCGAGATACTTGAACAAGGGCAGAACGGACTTGGTTTGGCTTTCGGGCGGCGGGTTTTCGTTCATGGATGCCGAACAGAGCGACCAGAACTGCAACGGATCGACGAATTGCAGTTGGCTGCTGGCGATCTTGGGAACGAGCTTGGGCGACTCGTAGTTGTAAGCCGGGGCCGCCGGCGCGGGCTTGCCCAGGAACTGCGACAAACCCTGCACCTTGATTGCATCCATGACCTTTATTGCACCGGGAAGATCGGCCTGATCTTTCACGCGGATGCGCGGCTGCATCTCGACCCAGCGGGTCGGGCTGTCGATGCGCTTGACGCCAGCCGGCAGTTCGCCCTTCCAGTCCGGCCCGACCACCGCGTATTTGCCACCCTTGTATCCGACTTCCTTGCCGGCAGCGTAAGCGAACGCGTTGTCCCACATGTCGACGATCTCGATCATGTAGTAGCGTCCGTCGGAGTCAGGCGCGGTGACGATGACCGGCTCCTGGCCGAGGTCGTAAAAGCCGAAGCCGTAGATCACGTCCACGTTGGGCGTGACGTAGCCGGTCTGCGCGGCGATCTCCGGGGTGGCGATCTGGTCGAACTTCCACATCGTGCCCGGAGGTGCCTTGGCCCCGGGTCTGACGGCCACCGTGTCGCGCAGGTTGTACATGCCGACGGTAGCGGAACAGTAGGTTGCGGCATAGACCGCTGTCGAGCGCGCCCAAGCCTGTATCAACGCGGCCTGCTCGGGCGGCATGCCCTGCTTCTTCGCCTGAGCGGCGACGGGGCCAGCGGCCAGCCCGAGCGCGACCGACAGTGCTATGCATCCTGATTTTGCATTTATGAGCTTCATTTTTGTTTCTCCTGCTAAAGGGCTCGTTTGTTCAATGCGTTGTTACTTCGCGCTAACCGGCATCACGCCCGGCGGCCCCTGGAACGTCGCGCGATCCTTCAGGCCTTCGGAGACCGAAGCGTCCGGTGCGTAGTTGCGGAAGATCAGATAGAACGGCCCTTTCGGGGTCGGCAGCCAGTTCGACTCCTTGTCCGCGCCCGGGCTGGTCGTCTGCATGTAGATGGTGATCGACCCGTCGGCATTTTTCTTCAGGTTGTCGTAATCGGCGAGATGATAGCGATTGATCGGGTTAGGCGCCGTATAGCTCGTGAGCTTGTCGTACATCGTCACCGACCAGAAGCCCGGAGGCACCGGTTTGGCGTAGGCCATCGGCGGCTGGAGCGTCATGGTGTACTTCTTGGCACCGGTCATCGGCTGGTTGTTGCCATCCAGAACGCCCGAGTAGTAGATTGCCTGCGTCGCCGTGTTCGCTGTCAATCCGAACACCGCAACGTCGAGTCGTGACAGATAGTCGGCGCCACCGAAACCCGTGTTGGCAGGAGGAATGACCCAGCCATTTTTCAGCGTTCCGGCCAGTGGCATGGTGCCGAGCGCCATCGGCCCGATCCCCTGCGCAGCCTTCTTCATCTGGGCGAGAATCAGCGGATTGACGTGCTCGGGCTTCCACTGCTTGCCGAGCTCGATGCCGAGATATTTGAACTGCGGCAGAACCGCCTCGATCTGGCTGGCCGGCGGCGGATTTTCGTTCAGGGCTGCCGAGAAGATGGACCAGAATTGCAGCGGGTCATCGAACTGCATGTGGCTGGTAGCCACCCCGGGCTCCATCCTGGGGACTTCGTAGTTGTAGTTGACGGGTTTTGGCGCCGCGCCGCCCTTGTATTCCGACAGCGTTTGCAGCGTGACGCCCTGCATCACTTTCTTGGCGCCAGCCAGGTCAGCCTCACCCTTCACATTCACCCGCGGCTGAAGCTCGATCCAGCGCGTTGGTGCGTCGATGCGCTTCACGTCGGCCGGCAGTTCGCCTTTCCAGCCCGGTCCAACCAGCGCGAACTTGCCGCCCTTGTAGCCGGAAGGTCCGCCGGCCGGGTAGGCGAAGGCGTTAGTGTACATGTCGACGATCTCGATCATGTAGTAGCGACCGCCCGAGTCGGGTGCCGTGAGGATGACCGGCTCGGCGCCCAGGTCGGCGAAGCCGAAGCCGTAAATTACATCGAGATTGGGCGACACGTAGCCCGATTCCGCCGCCAGCTTCGGCGTGGAGATGTCCTCCATTCGCCAAATGGTGTTGGGCAATGCCTTGGGTTTGGGGCCGACAGCTACCGTCGACCGTAGGTTGTACATCGCGACGAGCGGCGCGGCGTAGGTGGCGGCCTGAACGGCCAGCGTGTAGGACCATGTCTCCATCGCCTTTACCTGTTCCGGCGAGGCATGCGGTCCCTTCTCCGGGGCTGCGGCGACCGGGCCTGCGGCCAACGCGCAAGCTACCGAAAGGGCAATCAATCCGACCTTGGCTTTCTTGAAGTTCGTCATATCGTTACTCCTTTTTGTTTCGTTGCGTCGAAATGGTTTGCTCTGACATCGACAATGCCACGCTGAATCCAATTTACCGTTGCTAGCTGCCATGGGGTTCGAGCTGCCATAGCTTCCGGCATTCCCGCCACCTACCCTCACTCATGCAGCGTAAGTGATTTGACGCGTCTAGACTACTGCCCTTTAGGGAAGGTTGGCTTGGATTCCGTCGAACAAACCTGCGGCCTGCGCGAGCCGTGTGAGTTCGGCTACGGAGTGCACCTGAAGCTTGGTGGTGATGGCCGTGCGGTGAAGCTTCACTGTTCGCTCGTTGATGCCCAGGTCGGCCGCGATCTGCTTGTTTAGCCGGCCGCTAACGACGTGCCGCAAAACCTCCAGCTCGCGGCTCGTGAGGGTCAAAAATCTGACCCGCGACGCCAGCCTGCGGGTGCTTTCTTCCCGCAGGCTGGCGTCGCGGGCAATCGCCCGCTCCACTGCTGCCAGCAGATCCTCTTTCGGTGCGCGCTTGGTGAGGACATCCTCGGCCCCCTGGCGCATCGCCCGGACTGTTGTCGGGATGTCGCCTTCGCCGGTGAGAAACACCACCGGCAGCCCGTTCGTCCGCCGCATCAGTGCTTGCTGAAGGTCCAGGCCATCCATTCCCGGCATCCGCAGATCGGTGATAACACAACCGGCACCGTCATCCAGTTTCGCAATAAAATCGGCCGCCGATGCGTACGTCCGAACTGCGTAGCCTGACGCCTTCAACAAACGCGAGAGCGCGACCAGGAAAGATGCGTCGTCATCGACGACATGGACGATGGGCACGGTTTCGCTCATGATGGCGTTGCTGCCTCGGCCAACGGCAGCGTAAAGCGGAATGTAGCACCTTCACCGGCATTGTTCTCCGCCCAGATGCGCCCGCCGTGGGCCTCGATGAGCGTGCGCGAAATCGAGAGCCCGATGCCCATGCCGTTGGCCTTGGTGGTGAAGAACGGCTCGAACAGGCGCTCTAGCCACTCCGGCGCGACGCCGGGACCGGAGTCGCTGACAGTCACTTCGATCTCACGCAGTCCATGGTGTTTTGCCCGTACTGTCACCCGCCGTCTTGCCACGGGTACGGCCTCGGCCGCATCCATCGCGTTAAGAATGAGGTTCAACAGCACCTGCTGGAGGTGTACCGGATCACCCAATACCGTTGGCAGATCGGGAGCCGTGTCGATTTCCAGGTGCACTTTGCGGGTCGACGAATCGCTGCGCGCAAGGGCGGCAACATTTGCCAATTCATCGCTCACAGACAGCGCCCGCGGGGCGAAGTTGCGGCGCTGCAGCAGCGCCCGAAGCCGGTCGATCACGTTGCCGGCCCGCTGGTCGTCGTCGCGGATGTCGGCCAATATAGCCCGCACTTCTTCGATGTCCGGCGGGTCGTGTTCAAGGAACAGTTCAGCCGCCTCGGTATTGCGCAGGATGGCGCCAAGCGGCTGGCCCAATTCGTGCGCGAGTGCTGATGCGAACTGCCCCATCATCGAGATGCGACTGGCGTGGGCCAGTTCACTGCGCAATTGTTGCAACTCAAGTTCCGTAGCGCGCCGCGTGGAAATATCGAGCACCACCCCGCGCAGCAGCCTTGCCTTGCCGCTCCCGCCCCGTTCAATCTGGCCGCGCGCTTCCATCCAGCGCGTTTTTCCGTCAGGGAGAAGCACTCGGTATTCGACTTCATAGCCAACGTCACTGGCCAGCGCAAGGTCGATAGCCCGGCCAGTGGCATCGCGGTCCTCGGGATGCACCGAGCAAAAAAATCGCGCGCGATTGATGGGTTCCGATTCCGAAAAGCCGAATAGCTCGCGGGCGCGCCTTGTGGCCCACATCGTGTCGCAGTCGATGTCCCATGTCCACATTCCCAGATCAGCCGCCGCACTGGCCAAATCCATGTGGCGTTCTCTTTCCTGCAACTGGCCGGCAAGTCGTGCTCCCGCCAAAACGTCGGCATTCAATTCGATGGACATGGCTATCAGGACGGCAAGATAGGCCCAACTGATCATATAGGGTGTCTTGAGGATATCGAGATCCACCAAAGCCGCTTGCAAGCCGCCACCCAGAAAGAAGAGCACGACGGCGCCTCCGACAAGCACCGCACGTCGGCCTCCGCCGAGGCGCCTCAATCTTAAGGAAGCATCCGCCACAAACACGATCTGCGCCAAGACCGCAAGATACGGAAACACATTCCAGGGATTTGGCACCCCTTCGGCCACATGGAAGGTTGCTCCACCGAAGGTCTCGACGGTTCTGAAACCAATGAACGCTTGGTAAGTCATGCCCACACCAGGCGGCGTTCCTGGGAAAAAGTCGAAACTTAATCCAATGGCGTAAATGAACGGGATCGCTAGAGCCAGCCATTTCCGCCCAGTACCAAAAAAGTACCAGATGAAGGCAGTCAGCGACACGAGCAGTATTCCTACCGCAGTGTCCAGCAAACGCGTCACTAGCAGCCTGTCGGACTTGGAGTAGGGGAAACTGCCAGATTTCACGATGCGGAATGAGCGGGCGGCATTTCGTCGTTTTTCCGGCCTTTTGTACGGTTTCCCCTCGTTTTTCCCTACTGCGGGCGCAATTTGGCCATCCGCTTCAAGTTCCACGCCAGGCAGACCAGCGTCCACTCCCCCGTGACGTTCCTCAAGCCGCG
>JAKOZI010000178.1 GCA_029780075.1 Pseudomonadota bacterium | reverse complement strand
GAATATGCGGTATTAGCGTAACTTTCGCTACGTTATCCCCCACTCCAGGGCACGTTCCGATGCTTTACTCACCCGTTCGCCACTCGCCACCAGGTTGCCCCGTGCTGCCGTTCGACTTGCATGTGTAAGGCATGCCGCCAGCGTTTAATCTGAGCCAGGATCAAACTCTTCAGTTCAAATCCTAAAACTCTCGCTCGACGTCCCATCAGACCAGATCCCTCCAGCCCAACAGGTCTTACTTCTTCATCTGTGCGAGTCCTTCTCTATCCTTCAGCAATCCACTCTCGTAAATCGCTCCGAATCAAGAACCCACACCTATCGGTTGTCTGGTTTTTAAAGAGCTGGTTGCGGGGACAGGATTTGAACCTGTGACCTTCGGGTTATGAGCCCGACGAGCTGCCAGACTGCTCCACCCCGCGACTGTCAAGGATAAATATCTCCTTGCTACCTTCGCATACTTATATTGAAAACCGTCTAAATTTTGTTGCCGTGTCGGTCTGCCGTGCTGCGAAGAGGAAGCATTGTAGCAGCGCCCCCCTAGCCCGTCAACACTTTGCCGGACATTTTGGCAGTCTCGAATGCCGCTACAGTCCATGAGTCCATAGACAGCAGTCTCAAGCCGGCGCTTCACCGGCATCGAACACCCGAGCAAGGAGTGCTTGCGAACACTGGCCATCCCTCGCCTTCCGCTGCCACCGCAAACTCCACGGTGACCTTCGGAATCATGCCGTCAGCCCAATCGTTCTGCGAAGACAGCACAGCGAGGCGATAAACAGCACGCTGCCGATCGGGATGGCCAGGAGTTGTGGTCAGATATCCTCGATGCCGGTGCCACGATAAAGGATGGCCTGCCCGGCCGAGACAAAGTATTCGTGGCAGCCGGCAAACTTCTGCCGGGAGAGGCCGCGACCCTGTCCGGAGTCTTGGAAGCACGACGCAAGGACGTCGAGACACTGGAGCTAGAGCTACGCATCGCCGCATTGTAGGTCAAGAAATGAGCACTACACTTGAGCGCTGCATGGTCAAGTTGGATCAGGCGCAACCTCGCGGGGTTGAGTTGATGAGCGACGAAGAATTGGACCCAGCATTGGACGAGCGACTATCCAGCCCCGCCGTACAGGCTTGGCTCGCGGATGAAGGCGATAGCGACCCGTTGCGGTTGGCAGCTTTGCAACTTACGCGTAAACAACGCTAAACCGGCCTGGCGTTGATCTGGATTGCTCGAATTTGTCTACACGGTGGCTACACGAAGGCCAGAAAGCAAAAAGCCCAACCTTAAGAGTTGGGCTAAGCGCCTGATTTGTTTGGCTCCCCGACCTGGGCTCGAACCAGGGACCTACGGATTAACAGTCCGACGCTCTACCGACTGAGCTATCGAGGAACACGCGAGGCAGCAGTTTAGACATTCGCAATCCGTCCGTCAACCACTCTTTTGCAAACACGAGCACAGCGGCCCTCTTTCCTGGCTGGGCGAATAGCATGCGCGAGAAGCGACTCCTGCCTTGAGCCGACAGAGGCGCCAGGCCGAGTACTGGCGGAAGCTGACATGGTGCCGGCGTGCGTACGCTGATCAGGAAACGAGGCTCGCAGTCAGTACTGCAGTTCGGCCCGCGCACGGAAGAATTCCAGCGCTTCCGGATTGGCCAGGGCTTCGACATTCCTTACCGGCCGCCCATGCACGACGTTGCGCACCGCGAGTTCGACGATCTTGCCGCTCTTTGTGCGCGGGATGTCGGCGACCTGCAGGACCTTGGCCGGTACGTGACGCGGCGTCGTATTCTGACGAATCTGTTGGCGGATGCGGCCGACCAGCGCTTCGTCCAGAGTCATCCCCTCACTCAGTTTGACAAACAGGACCACCCGCTGATCACGCGCCCACTCCTGGCCGATGACCAGCGACTCGACGACCTCCGGCAGCTGTTCGACCTGGCGATAGATCTCCCCTGTGCCGATACGCACCCCCCCGGGGTTGAGTACGGCATCCGAGCGACCGTGGATGATCATGCCCTCGTTGGCGGTGAGTTCGACGAAGTCGCCGTGGCACCAGACCTTGGGGAAGCGCTCGAAGTAGGCGGCGTGGTACTTGGCGCCGTCGGGATCGTTCCAGAAACCAACCGGCATCGCCGGGAAGGGCGCGGTGCACACCAGTTCGCCGCGTTCGCCCAGCCCCGCGGGAATCGGCCGGCCCTCCGCGTCGAAGACATCGACGGCCATGCCGAGGCCGCGACACTGCAACTCGCCGCGGTGAACCGGAAGGATCGGACTACCAAGCGCGAAACACGACAGGATGTCGGTACCGCCGGAAATTGAAGCCAGCAGGAGATCTGCCTTGATTTCGCGATAGACGTAGTCGAAGCTCTCCGGCGCCAGTGGGCTGCCGGTCGAAAACATGACGCGGAGATGATTGAGGCGGTGTGTCTGACGCGGTTGGAGGCCGCTTTTGGCAATCGCATCGATGAATTTGGCCGAAGTCCCAAAGTGTGTCATGCGCTCGGCGTCGGCGTAGTCGAAAAGGATCGTTCCCGGTCTACCGGCACCCCGCACGAACGGCGAACCATCGTAGAGCAGCAGCGTGGCGTCCGAGGCAAGCGCAGAAACCAGCCAGTTCCACATCATCCAGCCACAGGTCGTGAAGTAGAAGATGCGGTCATCCGGTCTGATGTCGCCGTGCAGTTGGTGCTCCTTGAGGTGCTGCAACAAGGCTCCACCATGACAGTGGACGATGCACTTCGGCACTCCGGTGGTGCCCGAGGAAAACATGATGAATAGCGGGTGCGCGAAAGGCAGCGGCACAAACTCCATCTCGGCGGCGGCGTACGGCGCGACGAAGTCGACGTAGCGCACGCCATTCCGGATGCCGGACACTACTGGCGAATCGTCCAGGCAGGAGACGACCAGCGTCCGCTCCACACTTGGCATTTGCGCAGCGACTTCGGCGTTCTTGGCCATGCAGTCGACCCGCTTGCCGTTGTACCAGTAGCCGTCAACGCACAGCAGGATCTTCGGTTCAATCTGCCCGAAACGGTCCAGGACCCCCTGTACCCCGAAATCAGGCGATGCGGACGACCAGATGGCGCCGAGCGCAGCCGTTGCCAGCATGGCGATCAACGCCTCGGGCATGTTCGGCAGATAGGCGGCGACGCGGTCACCCTGGACGACACCAGCACCCTTCAGCGCCTGCGCACAGCGTGAAACCTGCACGTAAAGCTCACCTCGGGAGAGGCGGCGCCTGATCTTGTCCTCTCCCCAGAAAACCAGGGCGTCAGCGTCATCGCGGCGGCGCAGGAGGTTCTCTGCATAATTGACCCGGGCCTGCGGAAACCAGCGGGCGCCCGGCATGCGGTCGCCGTCCTCGACGACGCTCGCACCGGATTCGCCGAGCACCCGGCATTCATCCCACAGCGAACGCCAGAATGCTTCGGGCCGGGCCACTGACCAGCGCCAGAGGCTGGCGTAATCCGAACAGCCGGCTTGCCAACGGAGGTTGACTGCGGCGATGAAGGAACTGAGTTGCGCTGTCTCGACAGCATCGGCGCTGGGGCGCCAGAGTGCTTCGTTTTCCATGTCCCCGCTCCCCCTGTGCTCAGGCAGGCAATTCCATACGCAGTTCGTCGGGAATTGGTACCGACTTGCCGGTCGCTACATCCATCCAGACGATTTTCGAGTCGCCTGTGGCATACAGAGCGTCGTCGCCCTGCAACCTGATTTCGTAGTGCGTCGGCACGCTACTGCGCCCGGGACGGCCGCAGAACATGCGCACTTCGACGGCACCCGGATAGTTCAGAGGAACCAGAAAGGTGCAACTGGCGTTGATGATCACCGGCGCCGAGCCCCGCGGCATGACCTTGAAGCCGAGGGTTTCAAGGTACTCAACGCGAGCCTGTTCCATGTAGCGAAAGTAGATGGTGTTATTGACGTGTCCGTAGGCGTCCATATCGCCCCAGCGGATCGGAATCAGGCTGGTCTGGACGAGTTTGCGTTGGCTGTGCATGGGCATTCCTGGTCTGATTACGCGGGTTCCGTCTTGCCGGCAGACGGCAAGACGGAACCCGCAGAACATGGTCAGCGGCGGCCCGCCCGAAGGGACCGCCGCTATCCGCCGCTCAGAACATGTCTTCGGGCAGTGCCAGCACCCCTTCGGCGCCATCGGTCACACTGCTCGCCAGACCGGCGGCCTGCGACAACACGTGGTCGGCATAGAAGCGCGTGGTGACGATCTTTGCCGGGTAGAAGGGATCACTGTCACCCGCGTCGATCTTTTTCTGTGCAATCAGCGCAGCGCGGACCATCTGCCAACCTCCGGCAACGATGCCAAGCAGCGTCAGGAAGGGAACCGCGCCCGCCGATGCGGCACGAACATCCTTCCCATAAGTGGCCACCAGCCACTCTCCGGCACTCGCCAGGGCGTCTACGCCGGCGGCAAAGCGACTACGGATGGCCGCGAGATCTCCACCACTCCGCTGAGCCAGATCGGCGTCGAGCGCACGCATGTCAGCAATCAGCGCGTTGAGGGTGACGCCGCCTTCGCGCGCAATCTTGCGGCCGATCAGGTCATTGGCCTGGATGCCCGTGGTCCCCTCGTAGATCGTCGAAATCTGGGCATCACGCAGGTGCTGCGCGGCGCCGGTTTCTTCGACGTAACCCATTCCGCCATGTACCTGCACCCCGAGCGAAGCCATGGTGACTCCCGATTCGGTGCTCCAGCCCTTGACCACCGGGATCATCAGATCGACAAAGGCCTGGTTACGCTTGCGTACCTCGTTGTCCGGATGGTGCACCGCAGCATCGTGCGCCGCGGCCACCACGTAGGCCAGGGCCCGGGTGGCCTCGGCACGCGACTTCATGGTCATCAGCATGCGGCGAACATCGGGATGGTTGATGATCGCCACTTTCGGACCGCCGCGTACGCCGATATCGGTACACTGGATGCGTTCGCGCGCATAGTCGCGCGCGCGCTGGTAAGCCCGCTCGCAGGCGGCAACGCCTTCGAGGCCGACGCCAAAACGCGCCGCATTCATCATGATGAACATGTATTCCAGGCCACGATTCTCCTCGCCGACCAGGTAGCCGACGGCACCGCTTTGATCGCCAAAAGCCATGATCGCTGTCGGGCTGGCGTGGATACCCAGCTTGTGCTCGATCGACACGCAATAGGCATCGTTGCGAGCCCCCAGGCTGCCGTCGTCGTTGACCATGAACTTCGGAACAATGAACAGCGAAATCCCCTTGACTCCCTCGGGGGCTGTCGGAGTGCGAGCAAGCACGAGATGGATGATGTTCTCCGCCATATCGTGGTCACCATAGGTGATGAAGATTTTCTGTCCGAAGATCTTGTAGGTGCCGTCTCCCTGCGGCTCGGCACGCGTGCGTACGGCGGCAAGATCGGAGCCGGCGCTCGGCTCGGTAAGGTTCATCGTCCCGGTCCACACGCCGCTGACCATCTTTTCGAGGTAAGTCTGCTTGAGCTCGTCGCTGCCGGTCAGCACCAGCGACTCGATGGCCCCGGCGGTCAGCAGGGGGCATAGAGAAAACGAGTGGTTGGCCGCTTTCCACATTTCGGCGACGGCAGCGGCGACGACCTTGGGCAGCCCCTGACCACCCCACTCGGGTTCGCAGGCCAGCGCCGTCCAGCCGCTGTCGGCGAACAGCTTGTAGGCTTCCCTGAATCCGGCAGGCATGGTCACCGCCTTGTCTTGCCAGCGTGCCCCCTCCTGATCACCGGACCAGTTGATCGGTGACAGGACTTCCTCGGCAAAGCGACCCGCTTCTTCGAGAACCGCATCGACCAGATCAGGGGTCGCTTCCTCGCAACCAGGCAATTGCGCCACCTCGTCCAGCCCGGCAAGTTCCTTGAGCACAAACTGCATGTCACGGATGGGGGCAATGTATTCACTCATGTATTTCTCCTCTTAAGGGTTCTGTGAAAACTGCTGCGCGGCTTCGCGGGTCGCCACGATGTCGATCAGGAACAAGATTTCCTCGACTACCGGCAAGGTAAAACCGCTGCGCTGTCCATCGCGATTGTCGCGCAGCAGTTTTTCCAGGTAACCAGGACATTCCGGCCTTCCCCAGAGCGCAATGATCTGGTCGCGAATGCGCGGGATGTCCTCCAGCGTCATCGCCTTGGCCTGCTGCGTATCGAGCGGCAAGAGTTGCAGTTCTTTACGCGAATCGCCGCCATCCCAACGCATGATCTCAACGTTGAAATTCCGGTTCAGCTTCAGAGTCAGCGCTTCGAATTCGTCGCGCATGCCGTTGCGCTGGTAAATCTGCAGCAGGCGGATCCAGGGTCGCACCGACTCCTGCGGCAGGGCGGCGAGGTATTCCTCGAGAGTTTTCGCCGCACCACTGACGCGGCCGAAAGAAAGCATGATCTCGGCAAGTTCGAGTGCCGGACCCGCACCGCTCGCTTCGGGCTCCGGACTGGAGGCTTGCACCGGCACCACCGCTGGCTGCGGCAAGGGCGTTGGCACTGCGGCGGCGGTGGCCGTCACGACATGGGCAGCAACCGCGACCGGAACTGCGGTCACTTCCTCCGGCAATCGCAAAACTTCTGGTTCGCGTCGTGCCTGTCCGGCGGCAGCGCCCGGTGTGGACTGACGTGCAGTCTCCAGGCTTTCGCGACGGCGGAAAAGCAAACCCACCAGGAATACCGCCGCGACAAGCCCGGCGTACAAGGCCCAGGGCTCGGCGTCCGGGACGTCGGCCGACTTCGGTCGGCGGGTTGGTTGCGCCACAGCACTGCCGGACGCCTTTGCCGTCTCGGCCGAAGCCGGGGGCGGACTCGCTGCCGATGCTGACAAGGCCGGTGCAGACGCCACGGGCGACGGTGCCGTTTGTTCAACCACCGGGTTGCCCGCCTTCGCCACGGAAGTAGCTGCAGGAATCGCCGCTGCCGTCCCTTCGAGGCGGTCACCTGCCCTCTTCAGTTCGGCAACATTCGCCTCCAGCCAGGCCAGCTTCTCGCTGAGAGACTGCTGCTGGTCATTCGGATCGTTGAGCATCTGCAGCGTGCGATGCTGCAGGCGGAACAACTCACGGCCCAACTCGCTGCTCGGGACTGGCGCCGACAATTCGTCGCTCAGGCGCAGGGGCACGCCGTCTTCGCCGGGCACGCTCGCCGGCGTCGGCGAGTCCGGACGCGGACCGACCGCCGCCGGTCTGCTGCGAAGTGGCGTCTTTTCTGTCTGCCCGCGGGGTGCCGCTGCGGGTGGGAGCGCCGAAGCGCTGTCGGCTGGCACCGCCGGTCCGCTTCCTGCGCGCGGTCTCTCGGCCGGGGCCTGCCCGGCAGGTGCCGTGAGCAGCAGGGTGTATTGCCGCGAGGTACCGCCAACACATTCCGAGCGTACCCCCAGATGCACCACCGGGTCGAGCAGGGGTGCTTGTGAAACAACGTTCAAGGTATTGCGGCCGCTCTCTCTCCGGTAACTCAGGCGCGCCGATGTAATCCATGGCAGTTCATCGCTCACTGACTCCGGACGGTAAAGCTTCAGACAGGCCGGGTCAAAACGCTCCGCCGGGTGCTCCGCAACGTCAATTTCCGCACGCAGAACCTGGCCGACACGGGAACTGCTGCGCAGTTCACCGAGGACGATCGCTCTCGCCTCGGGTACGGCCAGAGGCAGCAGGAGTGCCGCAACGGTCAGCGCGCTACGCAGGAATCTCAAGCCCATCGGGAAAGCATACCTTGTCGTGCCAAACAGTTACACAGGAAACGGTTCCGGGACAATCATTTTCTGCCGAGAAACTGCGCATCGTCAAAATCCGCCAGCAAATCAGGTCGATAGACGGCAAGCAGTGTGGTCAGCATTCCCGACAACCAGGCCTCGGAAAAACCGAGCAAAAAGAAATAAGGCAGATACTCGCTGCTCAGATACTCGCCGCTGTAGGCTCCTGCGAGCGTCAACAGCAGACACGACGCCGCACCGACGGCGAATACTGTCAACGCCGCGGCGAAGAAACCCTTGCCGAATATATAGACGAACATATGGCGTGGCAGCATTCGGTCCACCAGTCGATGTACCGCATGGCTCGCGGCGACGCCTACGCCCGCCATCAGCAGGGCGTTGACCGCAAAGGCCTGCCAACCGGCAGTACCGTTCAGGCTGGCCCCGACCAGTACCAGGCACAGGCCGATGCCGGCCAGCGCCCATCCATAACACAAGGTAAGGAATGTCGCCCCCAGCAGGTGCAGTGAAAGGCCGGGTTTGACCCCGGCCTTGAGGTGCCAGAGCAGCAGCAGCGCGACGATGGTCCCCAGGAAGACGTGCAGGCGATTGCTGTCGGCGAGCACATGCCACGGCGCCCGCCAGGCAGCCAGACCCACTCCGGCAACAAACAGCAGCCAGGCCGTCCAGCCACCATCCAGCAGGCCGTCCGGCAGGTTCATGTGGCCGCGCGCAGCCCGGTGCTGGTCAGCCCAGTTCCTTCAACAATGCCGGCAGGACATCGAAGAGGTCACCGACCAGACCATAATCGGCGACCTGGAAGATCGGTGCCTCGGCGTCCTTGTTGATCGCCACAATCACCTTGCTGTCCTTCATTCCCGCCAGGTGCTGTATGGCCCCGGAAATGCCGACCGCGATGTAGAGCTGCGGCGCGACGATCTTGCCCGTCTGACCGACCTGATAGTCGTTCGGCACGAAACCGGCGTCAACCGCTGCACGCGAGGCACCGAGTGCGGCGCCAAGCTTGTCGGCCAGCGGTTCCAGCAGCTGGTGAAAGTTCTCGCCGCTACCCAGGCCACGACCGCCGGCGACGATGACCTTGGCGGCGGTGAGTTCGGGACGCTCCGACTTGGTCAACTCGCGACCGACCAGCCTGCTCTGGGCGAGGTCGGGGCCGGCCGGCAGACTTTCGATGGCGGCGCCGCCTCCTTCACCAGCCGCTTCGAAGGCTGTTGCCCTTACGGTAATGACCTTGATCGGGTCTGTCGAACGTACCGTGGCGACGACGTTGCCGGCGTAGATCGGGCGTACGAAAGTATCAGGGGATTCGACGGCGACGATCTCGGAAATCTGCGCCACGTCGAGCAGTGCCGCCACGCGCGGCATGAAGTTCTTGCCGATGGTGGTCGCCCCGGTAACCAGGCAGGCATACGCGGCGGCATTGGCGACAACCAGCGCCGCCAGGTTCTCCGGTGACTGGTCGGCATAATGCCCGGCATCGGCAACCAGAACCTTGCTGACTCCGGCGATCCGGGTAGCCGCCTCGGCCGCTGCCGCGCAGGCGGAACCGGCAACCAGCAGGTGAATGTCGCCACCGATCTTCGTCGCCGCCGTGACCGCATTGAGCGTAGCCGCCTTGATCGAGGTATTGTCGTGTTCAGCAATAACGAGAATGGCCATGGTCAGATCACCTTCGCTTCAGTCTTGAGTTTCATCACCAGTGCGGCAGCGTCGGCCACCTTGATGCCGGCAGTACGCTTCGCGGGCTCGGCAACCTTGAGGGTCTTCAGACGCGGCGTCACATCGACACCCAGCGCCGCCGGGTTGGTGGTTTCGAGTGGCTTCCTCTTGGCTTTCATGATGTTCGGCAAGGTCGCGTAGCGCGGCTCGTTGAGGCGCAGGTCGGCGGTAAGCACGGCCGGCAGCGGCACCTCGACGGTTTCGAGGCCGCCGTCGATTTCGCGAGTCACGGTCACCAACTGGCCAGCGACGACGATCTTCGACGCGAAGGTTGCCTGCGGCCAGTTCATCAGTCCGGCCAGCATCTGCCCCGTCTGGTTGGCATCGTCGTCGATCGCCTGCTTGCCGCAGAGGACGATCTGGGGCTGCTCCTTCTCGCACACGGCCCTGAGCAACTTGGCGACTGCCAGCGGCTGCAGCTCGACATCGGTCTGGATCAGGATGCCGCGGTCGGCGCCGATGGCCATTGCCGTGCGCAGCGTTTCCTGGCAATTCAGCACACCCGCCGAAACGGCGATCACTTCGGTAGCAATACCAGCCTCCTTGAGCCGCACGGCCTCTTCAACGGCAATCTCATCGAAGGGATTCATCGACATCTTGACGTTGGCCAGCTCGACGTCGCTGGCATCGGACTTGACCCGCACCTTGACGTTGTAATCCACCACACGTTTGACTGGAACGAGGATTTTCAAATTTTTCTCCTTTATCACTACCACAGTAATCGAGATCAAGCACGGGCAAGACAGGCCGCGTTTGACATTGCCGAATTCTGACCGGACAATAGACCATACTTTATCGTATGGATGGCGTACGGTACCGTATGGAGCAATCGCTGTCAACACCGCCCGGCGAAGCAGCGACACATCAATCAGCAATATTGCCTGACACGCGTGAATCAGGAAAGGATCCGATGACGATGAAGCTCGAAAATGCCAGGCCACGTGCTTCGCTCGACCGCAACGGATGGGTCGAAGCGGCGATCGACATGCTTGCCGAACAGGGTGTGCAGGGGATGCGTGTCGAGGTTTTGGCGAAGAACTTCGGGGTCACCAAGGGCAGCTTCTACTGGCACTTCAAGGACCGTCAGGACCTCTTCACGGCGGTCCTGGAAACCTGGCGCGACGGCCGCATCCGCGACATCCACAAGCAGAGTGTGTCCACACCGGGCAGAGAGCATGAACAGCTCCTGCATCTGATCGACGTCTATGGTGCGACACGCAACCGCCGAGGGATCTCGATCGAACTGGCGGTGCGCGAATGGGCACGCCGAGATGCCCAGGCCGCAGCGGTCGTCGAGGAAGTCGACGGCTGGCGGCTGGAATGCACCCGCAAATTGTTCGTTGCCCGCGGCGTTCCCGATGACGAGGCAAAAAGCCGCAGCCTGCTGCTCTACGCCTACGTCTTTGGACAGAGCCTGATGGCCTGCGATAGCTACGACCCCGGAATCAGCGACTTCAAGCACTGGATCGCCGAACTGATCGTCAAACCCTGACTCAAGCCGCTGCCGGAACGACCAGCGTTCGGCCCGGACTATCGACCACCACGACTTCTCGCCGGGAGTTTGCCTGATGCAGCCACTCACCAGCCCAGCATTCATTCTCGCCCTCGATCAGGGCACAAGCAGTTCCCGAGCCATACTTTTCGGACGCGACGGCAGCATCGCGGCGCTCTCGCAGCAGGAGTTTACCCAGCACTACCCGCAACCCGGATGGGTCGAGCACGACGCCGCCGAGATCTGGGAAACGCAGTTGACCGTCGCGCGCGCCGTGCTGCGCGACCATGGCGTCGCCGCGAACCAGGTCGCCGCAGTCGGCATCACCAATCAGAGAGAAACGACCGTGCTGTGGGATCGCCACAGCGGCCAGCCGCTGCACCGGGCGATCGTCTGGCAGGATCGACGCACGGCGGAACTCTGCGACAGCCTGGCAGCCGCCGGGCACACCGAGTTGTTCCGCGAACGAACCGGACTGGTTCTCGACGCGTATTTCTCGGGCACCAAGCTGAAATGGCTGCTCGACCACGTCCCCGGCGCCCGCGCCCGCGCCGGTCGTGGCGAACTGGCTTTCGGAACGATCGACAGTTGGCTCGCGTGGAAGCTCTCCGGCGGCCGGGTGCACGTCACCGATCCGTCGAACGCTGCACGCACGCTGCTCTTCGACATCAGGCGTCGTTGCTGGGACGAAGAGTTACTGGGCCTGCTCGACATCCCGGCAGCGGTGCTTCCGCAGATCGTCGACAGCAGCGGCCTGATCACCACCCTCGACCCGGATTGCCTGGGCGCTCCGATTCCACTCGCCGGCATCGCCGGCGACCAGCAAGCAGCCACCTATGGCCAGGCCTGCCTGCAGCCGGGCATGGCCAAGAACACCTACGGCACCGGCTGCTTCCTGTTGATGAACACCGGCAGCCAGGCAATGAACTCCAGGCATCGGATGCTGACCACCATCGGCTGGCAACGACACGGGCAAACGACTTACCTGCTCGAAGGCAGCGTCTTCATGGGCGGCGCCATTGTGCAATGGTTGCGTGAAGGGCTCGGGCTGATTGCCAGATCGGACCAGATCGAGGCACTGGCCGCCTCCGTCCCGGACAGCGATGGTGTGTTCCTGGTACCCGCACATACCGGCCTGGGCGCCCCGTACTGGGACCCCTACGCACGCGGCGCACTGCTCGGCATGACGCGCGGCACCAACCGCGCGCATGTCGCGCGCGCGGCGCTCGAGGCCATCGCTTTCCAGAGCGCCGAGGTGCTGCAGGCGATGGAGCTGGATGCCGGCGGGAGCCTGCGTGAATTGCGCGTCGATGGCGGTGCCGCGGACAATACGCTCCTGCTGCAGTTTCAGTCCGACCTGCTCGGTGTGCCGGTGATCCGTCCGCGGGTTACCGAAACGACGGCTCTCGGCGCCGCCTACCTGGCGGGGCTGGCGGTAGGCTTCTGGCAGGACGAAGCTGAACTGACTTCACTCTGGCGTGCCGAGCGTCAGTTTGAACCGACGATGACCGCAGACCAGCGCACTGCCCTGCTCACCGGCTGGCGACGAGCCGTCGAACGTTGTCGCCACTGGGCCACCGCCGTCTGAACGACGCTGGGTGCCAGCGCCAGACGCATCGGATCAGACCATTTCAGGCGCTTCCCGGCAACACCTCTGGTGTCGCCGCGCGCAAACAGCCGTCGAGGTCTGCACAGGCCAGCGCGACCAGATCGCCATCGAGCACGCCCTGATTCACAAAAGCATTCAGAAAATGTGGAATCTGTTCGACGCGTTGCCGTCCGCGGTAGGGACGCTCCTGTGCCAGAGCCTGAAAAATATCCGCCACAGCAATGATCCGCGCCTCGGGCGAGAGACGCTCGGCACTGCGCCGAAACGGGTAGCCATGGCCATTGAGCGCCTCGTGATGGAAGGCCGCCCATTCGGCGACCTGCTCAAGGCCAGAAATATGGCGCAGGATCTGGTAGGTTTCGAAGCTGTGCCGCTCCATCACCGAAAACTCCAGGGGCGTCAGTGGCGCCGGCTTGTCAACGATCTCGTCCGGCACGCACAGTTTGCCAACATCGTGCATCAGCCCGGCCACCTCGACCTCGGCCAGCGCATCAGCGGGCAGTCCCACCCGCTCTCCGAGGTAACGGGCCAGTTGCGCGACGCCCAGTGAATGCGCTGCCGTGAAGTGGCTCTTGGCGTCCACGATGCTTGAAATCAGCCGTGCCACGTGGCCAAACTGCGGAAAATCGATGGTGATCCGCCAGTCGATCAACAGCAGGTCGTCGAGGTAGCTCTGGACATGACGGGGTACCAGGGCAATCCAGAAAGCTTCCCTGGTGGCAGCCGCGAGGAAGGCCTCTGCCACCTCCGGTGACAGTTCCCGGCCGGCCAGGCTGGTCACCGCATCGACGATCCCATGACGATTGAACAACGGATTTTCCAGTCCGAGCTGCAGCAGGCAGGCGTCCACCCGGTCACCGAGAAGAATCAGGTTGCTGTCGAGGGCATCCGCCTCGTCCAGACCAGCGGGCAGTTCCACCCACGGCGTATGATGATAGCGAATCGCCTTGGCCACCTGCGACAGATGGGCAAAGGGCTGCAGCAGGCAATAACCGGTTTCGCAGTGGGTGTGTCTGGCATCCCAGTCCGCTTCGTGCAGCAGGCGTCGGTGCACGGCGGTCGAGGACACCCCGAGATCATGCAGCAGGCTCGCGCAGAACAGACGATCCAGCCGCCTCTCTGGCAAACCGAGCATCAACGCCGTCTCGCGGGCGATCATGGCCACCCGCTTGCCGTGCTGGAAGTCATTCACTCCGACCAGATCGAGGGCGTCTGACAGCGCCAGGATGGCGCTTTTGAGGTCGATTCTCAGAGTCATCGAACAGTCTAGCGGCGCTCCCCCGCCCGAGTCCTCAACATTTCGATGATCATTGATGCCGTCTGTTCAATCGAGCGATGGCTGGCATCGATGATCGGCCAGCCGCGCCTCAGAAACAGGCGACGCGCGTCCAGGACTTCCTTGCGCAGCGCATCGAGGTCGGCATAGTCGTGGTTGGTGTCGTCCTTCAGGGCCATCAGGCGGGCCGCCCTGACCATCGCCAATCGCGTCGGATCGACGGTCAGCCCGACGACGAGCGGCCCGATCGCTGTTAACAGCCCTTGCGGCGGCGGCGCACCCGGTACCAGCGGCACATTGGCAGCCTTGATGCCGCGTGAGGCGAGATACATGCAGGTCGGCGTCTTGGTCGCCCGCGACACCCCGACGACAATGACATCGGCGCCGTCCAGATCGTCGCTGCCGATCCCGTCATCGTGCGCCAACGTGTACTTCATGGCCTCGACGCGGTGGTAATAGTCCTCGTCAAAAACTTCACCGGTACTGTTGTGCGACTGCACAGCGGCTCCGGAGTAGTCGGCGAGCTGGCCGAGCAAGGGTTCCAGCGCAAACTGACATGGCACATCGAGTCGGAGACAACCTTCTTCAAGCGCTGCCCGGACGTCACTGTGGCTGATGCTGTGCAGGACGTAACCAGGCGAGCCCGCCAGCGCTCCGAGAATTTCGGGAACCTGGTCCAGGCGACGAACCGCTTTCCACAGCCGTCGCTCCACGTCGACCCCGTCCAGTTGGGCAACGGCGTTGCGCGCCAGCATCTCGATCAGTTCACCTGATGCATGCGACACCAGGTGCATGACAATGCTCTTGCTCATGGCCTCTCCTCGGTCATCAGACTCCCAACTCAGCGGTGATAACCACCATCCAGACGCAGCACACTGCCATTGATCATGACGTTCTTGATGACGTGCAGGACCAGCATGGCAAACTCGGCAGGATCGCCAAAGCGGTGGGGAAATGGAATCTGCCGCGCCAGCCGCGAATCAAGGTTCTTTTCCATGTCAAACAGCGTTTGAGTACCAAACAGTCCGGGCGCGATGCCGACCACACGGATGCCTAGAGGACCGAGTTCGCGGGCGGCCGGCAGGATCATGCTGACGACCCCGCCCTTGGAGGCCGAGTAGGCCGCCTCGCCACTTTGTCCATCGTAGGCCGAGACTGAAGCCGTCGACAGGATGATGCCACGCTCGCCGTTGGCCAGCGGTGGCAGCCCGGCCATGTCGGCGGCAGCCAGCCGCATCATGTTGAAGGTCGAGATCAGGTTGACCTCGACGAGTTGACGAAAATCCTCCAGCGGTATCGGACCGCCAACACCGAGTATCGGCTCGGAGTGGCCGCGCCCGACGCAGTGTACCAGCACGCGCGCCGCGCCATGGACTGCGCAGGCCATGGCGAGCGCCTGCTCTGCCGAGTGTGCATCGGCAACATCGCAGGGAATGGCGTGCGCACCGATCTCGTCGGCAAGCTTCCGGACCCCTGCGCCATCAATGTCGATCACCGTCACCTTGGCGCCGGCCTCGGTAAGATAACGCGCCGTCTCCGCGCCCAAGCCCGACGCTGCACCGGTGACTACCGCCGGGCATGCCCACAAGTCCATTGCCACCCCCCTGACCCCGCCGACCAGTCCGGCCAGCGTCAACGCGCATTATCGGTGGTCGTGGCGGGGCAAGCAAACGGGCGGTCGAGCCGACCTGCCCCGTCCTGCCCCAGCCATCGGACAGAACCGCTATCCATACGGCCGTTCGGCGGTTACGCAAAGCCCCTCGGACTGTCATCAATCCGTCACAAACCCGTCACATAATCTCCACGTCGTTTCGACACACTCTAGCCACGGAGGCTCGCCATGTACCGCGATCAGTCATTCCCTGTTGCAACCTCGCTTTTTCCCGCCCTCGTTTTCTCGGCCACCCTCGTGTTCAGCCCGCTGGCCAGCGGTGCTGCGGCAGTGGTAAAAATCGACGGATCGAGCGCGGTCTATCCGATCACCGAAGCCGTCGCCCAGGAATTCCAGCGCGCCAAACTGCATGAAGTGCACGTCAATGTCGGCGTGTCGGGTACCAGCGCCGGCTTCGTGAAATTCTGTCGTGGCGAATCCGACATCTCGAACGCGTCGCGACCGATCCTGAAAAAGGAAATGGAGGAGTGCGCCAAGGCCGGCATCCGCTTCTATGAAATGCCTCTGGCTTATGACGCACTCACCGTGGTGGTCAATCCACAGAATGCCTTCGTCAGCAGCATGAGCATCGCCGAGCTCCGGAAACTGTGGGAACCCGCAGCACAAGGCCGGATCAAGACCTGGAAAGACCTCAACCCGGCGTGGCCTGCCCAGCAAATCAAGCTCTATGCGCCGGGTGCCGATTCCGGGACCTTCGAGTCCTTCACGGAAGTGGTTGTTGGTACTGCCAGGTCCAGCCGGACCGATGTCAGTACCGCCGAAGACCATGATGTGCTGGCGCAGCGCATTGCCGCCGACAAGGATGCCCTGGGTTACCTGAGCCTCGATTATTACGTCGAAAACCAGAAGCAGTTGAAGGCAGTAGCCATCAGCGACGGCAAGGAAGCCGTTTTGCCAACGGTCGACAACATCCGCAACGGAAGTTACCAGCCCCTGTCGCGCCCGCTCTTCCTCTACGTCAGTGAAAAATCACTCGATAAGCCCGCCGTCAAGGATTTCGTCGACTTCTTCATGAAGAACGCCGCCAGGGTGGTCGTGGAAGTAAACTACCTGCCGCTGCCAGCCAGAGCGTATAGCGAGAACCTCGAACGTGTCACGGCGAAAAAGGTCGGGACGGTCTATGGCGGTGAAAACAAGGCCCGCCCACGTCCCACCGACATGCGCAAGTTACTCGAGGCCCTGATGCACGGATCATGATGGTGTCCAGCGGGAAACCCGCTGGCCTTAACCGACCAAAACACGCAGTCCTGATTGTCTCAACCCGGCCATGGAGCTTGTTATGTCATTATCTGCCACACTTCCCGACGTTGATGCCATTGACGCTGCCGCCCACGAACTCAAACTCAGGCGGTTTTCCGGGACAGCCTCTGAGTCCCCGGCACAGCAAAACGGCAAGACGAAGCAAAGCAAAGCGCTGTCGCGCGTCCGTTGCAAGGTGCGGCTCACCGCCAGTGAGTTGCAGATGCTTGCCAGGCTGAAAAAGCGTCTCGCACGCCGGGGAATCGCTACCCGCAAGCAGGATCTCGTACGCGCCGGCCTGTTGTTGCTGGTGCATCTGGACCGGGCCGACTTCAAGGCGGCGATTCGCGACGTCATCGCCCCGGAACCGGCACCGGGTGCAGACCACTAGCGAGGAAAACCTGTCGTCCCCGGAACATCGATCAAACGCTTCCCGGCGTCTGCGCCACTTTGCCGACCGCTCATCTGCAGGCAATCCTGCCTATCCCTACGTGCAGGACACTGACACAGCGGGCGTCATCTCGCCGTCACATCGCCCGCATACAATAACTCCGAAGCTGCAATCAACATCCCACTGGAGTTAGTCATGAGTCTTCTGCAGAACCGGGCCGCTGCCCCATCACTCTTTTGTTTGATAGCCCTTGCCTTGAGCGCGCCGGCGGTCGCGGCTCCGGCAGTGGTCAAGGTCGACGGGTCGAGTACCGTCTATCCGATCACCGAGGCAGTCGCCGAGGAGTTCCAGAAAGCCAGGAAGGGCGCGGTCAACGTCACCGTCGGCATCTCCGGAACCGGTGGTGGCTTCAAGAAATTCTGTCGCGGCGAGATCGACATCGCCAACGCCTCGCGTCCGATCTTCCGAAAGGAAATGGAGGAATGCGCCAGGGCCGGCATCCGTTACTACGAGATGCCGGTTGCCTATGACGCGCTGACGGTAATGGTCAACCCGCAGAATACCTTCATCCACAGCATGACTGTCGCCGAACTCAGGCAGATCTGGGAACCCGCCGCGCAAGGCAGGATCAGCAGCTGGCAGGACGTCAATCCGTCCTGGCCCGACCAGAAGATCAAACTTTATGGTGCCGGTTCCGATTCCGGCACCTTCGACTACTTTACCGAAGCCATCGTCGGCAAGGCCAAATCGAGCCGCGGTGACTTTACGGCCTCGGAAGACGACAATGTCCTTGTACAGGGCATTTCAGGTGACCGGGGAGCGCTCGGTTACTTCGGATTCGCCTACTACATCGAAAACCGGAAGAAGCTCAAGGCTGTAGCCATCGATGGCGGCAAGGGCCCGGTTTCACCGACACCGGAAAGCGTCGAGAACGGCAGCTACCAGCCCCTTTCAAGACCCATCTTCATCTACGTCAGCGAGAAATCACTCGATCGGCCGGAAATCAGGGAATTCGTGGACTTCTACATGAAGAACGCCACGCACCTGGTCAAGGAGGTGAAGTACATCCCGCTGCCGACGAAGGCCTACACCGGCAATCTTGAGCACCTGGCAAGGAAGAAGCTCGGTACCGTCTTTGGTGGACAGAACGAAGTGGGCCTGACCATCGAGCAGTTGATGAAGCGCGAAGCGCAACTCTGAAACGCTCGCCGGCCGCCGGCACGCAGTTTGCCCGACCGTTGCGGCCGGTTTGGCCGCCAAATCACCGAAGGCCCGACCGATGGACAGCATGCCTTTGAAACATTCATCACAACGGTTGATCGAACCAATCGCCGACCACCGGGCGGGGGTATGGTCGATCAAGCTGCGCCGCCGCCTCGCTGAACGCGGTATCGAGGGCCTGCTGCTGCTGGCCGCACTGGTATCGGTATTCACGACGATCGCCATCGTGGCGATCCTGCTCTGGGAATCGATCGTCTTCTTCCGTACCGTCCCGCTGCTCGACTTCCTGACCGACAGGCAATGGACGCCACTTTTCGACGATGCCCATTTCGGCATCATCGCCTTGCTCTCGGGAACCCTGACGACCACCGTCGTTGCCTTGCTGGTGGCCATTCCGCTGGGCACCGTCCTGGCCATCTATCTTTCGGAGTTCGCGCCGTTCCGTGTTCGTGAGTTGGCCAAGCCCTTCCTGGAGATGCTCGGTGGCATTCCGACGATCATCTACGGCTACTTTGCCCTGCTCTTCGTGACCCCGCTGCTGCAGCGCATCTACCCCGACTTGCCCGGCTTCAACATGCTCTCGGCCGGCCTGGTGATGGGCATCATGATCGTCCCCTACGTCAGTTCGCTGTCGGAGGACGCAATGCGTGCGGTGCCGATGAACATGCGGGAAGCGTCGTACGCCCTGGGTGCGACCCGCCTGCAGACGGCGCTTTTCGTGGTGACCCCGGCGGCGCTGTCCGGCCTGGCCTCGTCGTATATCCTGGGCATCTCGCGTGCGGTCGGCGAAACCATGGTCGTGGCCATCGCCGCCGGCATGCAGCCGAGTTTCACCTTCAACCCGCTCGAACCCGCGGCCACGATCACCGCTTACATCGTTCAGGTCGCGCTCGGCGATCTACCGCACGGTTCGATCGGCTACCAGACGATCTTCGCCGCCGGACTGACCCTGTTGCTGATCACCCTGCTGTTCAATATCCTCGGCCATTTCCTGCGCAAGCGCTTTCGCGAGGTTTACTGAAAAATGACGGAAAAGTTGCCCGGAGCTGTCGGCGATGCGCAACGGCGCGCGCTGCGGCGCTCCATCGCCAGACGCAAGACCTGGGACTGGCTCTTCGCGCTGGGAGGAGTATTGGCCCTGGTCCTGGCCCTGCTGGTCTTTGCCACGCTCTTCGGCCAAATGCTGAAGAACGGCCTGCCGCACCTGTCGTGGGAGTTCGTCAGCAGTTTCCCGTCACGGCGGGCCTCAAGCGCCGGCATCCTGTCGGCCTGGGTCGGTACGACGCTGGTAATGCTGGTCACCGCTGTCGTGGCCGTGCCGCTGGGCGTCGGTGCCGGCATCTACCTCGAAGAGTACGCGCCGAAGAACCTGCTTACCGACATCATCGAGATCAATGTCACCAACCTCGCTGGCGTGCCGTCGATCATTTACGGACTGCTCGCCCTGGGCCTGTTCGTCTACCAGTTCGGTCTCGGTCAGAGCATCGCCACCGCTGGCCTGACGCTGGCCCTGCTGATCCTGCCAGTGGTCATCGTCGCCACCCGCGAGGCGATTCGCACCATCCCGCAGAACATCCGCGAAGGCGCCTACGCCTGCGGCGCGACCCAATGGCAGATGGTTTCGCAGCACATCATTCCCTACTCGCTACCCGGGATCATGACCGGCGTAATCATCGGCCTGGCACGCGCGATTGGCGAAACAGCCCCGATCATCACCATTGGCGCCCTGACCTTCATCGCCTTCCTGCCACCGTCGCCGCTGGGTAACTCCGGGCACCTGATCTCTTTCGAGTGGCTCGCGGCGCCCTTCACGGTCATGCCGATCCAGATGTTCAACTGGATCTCCCGACCGGAGGAGGCTTTCCAGGCCAATGCCGCGGCCGCCGGCCTGGTACTGGTGGTGATGACCCTGTCGATGAATGCTGTGGCCATCGGCATCCGCTACCACTTTCGCAAGCGAATCAAATGGTGAATCGCCAACTGGCCCCGCAAGGAAAACCATCGTGAGTACCCTCAGCACCCTCCCCCCGAAACCGCCAACCCAACTCAAGGCGCAGGTCAATGCGCTGAACTTCTACTATGGCGATTTCCAGGCACTGAAGAGCATCTATTTCCCGGTCGAGAAAAACCAGGTCACGGCGCTGATCGGCCCCTCGGGCTGCGGCAAATCGACCTTTCTGCGCTGCTTCAACCGCATGCACGACCTCTACCCGAACATGCGCTACGAAGGGGAAATCCTGCTTTACCCCGATGCCATCAATATCGTCGACCGGCACGTCGATCCGATCGAAGTCCGCATGCGCATTTCGATGGTCTTCCAGAAGCCCAACCCGTTCCCCAAGTCGATCTATGAGAACGTTGCCTATGGCCTGCGCGTGCGTGGCGAGCGCCTGCGACAGGTGATCGACGAAAAGGTCGAAGACGCGTTGCGCGCCGCCGCGCTGTGGGACGAAGTCAAGGACCGGCTGCATGACTTGGCGTTCAATCTCTCCGGCGGGCAACAGCAGCGCCTGTGCATCGCGCGGGCCCTGGCCACCAGTCCGGAGATTCTCCTGTTCGACGAACCCACCTCGGCGCTCGACCCGATCGCCACCGCCAAGATCGAGGAACTGGTCAACGAACTCAAGGAAAAGGTCACCATCCTGATCGTCACCCACAACATGCAGCAGGCCGCACGCGTCTCGGCCTACACCGCGTTCATGTATATCGGAGAACTGATCGAGTTCGACGATACCCGGAAGATCTTCACCAATCCCTCGTCCAGGCTCACCGAGGAGTACATCACCGGCCGTTTCGGCTGAGCAGTGCCCGCGAAATCGTTACAATCGTTCCTTTCTGCGCGTCTCCCATCCCGGAAAGCTGCATCATCATGAAAGACTACGTCGACCGCTGGCAAACCACGGACGGCGTCCGGCTAGAAATGCGTCGCATTCGTCGGGACGACGCGCCACAGGTCAAGGAATCCCTCAACCAGTTGTCGGCGAAGGCCCGCCGCAACCGTTTTTTTGCTGCGATCGCCGAGTTTTCCGACGCCGCGGTGAGCAAATTCGTCGACGTCGACCCGCACAAGGAACATCTGCTGGTCGTCGTGCGCCGCGAAAACGGCCTGGAGATTCCGATCGCCGGCGGCCGTTTCATACAGCAGGGCGACGGCACCGAATGCAGCTTCTCGCTGCTGATCGGTGATCCCTGGCAAAACCAGGGCATCGGGCGACGCCTGCTCAAGGCGCTGCTCCGCGAAGCGGCGCAGCGTGGTCTAAGGCAAATGTACGGGCATGTCCTGGCCGACAATCAGCCGATGCTCAGGCTGGCCCGTTCGCTGCGCTTCTCGGCGATAGACAGCGACCAGGGCGAAGGGGTGGTGAAGATCGTTTGTGACCTTCCTGACGCCGCCTGGCGTCGACGACGCACGGTCCGACGGGGGCCTTGGTGAGGGCCATAGCCTACTCTCCAGCAAGTCCTAGACGCCCACACCGGCCAGCCGTGCTGGATCGCCGCCTCGACTTGGCCAGCAAGGCCAACATCGTCGCGCACCTCGACACCACGGACCAATATCCATCCGCGCAAGGTGCGCCCATAGAACAAGATCGACGGCATCGTGGCATACCCCATAAGCATCCAGAAACCGAACGATCAAACGGGAACGTTTAGCTCACACACGGTTGTGCCACGCTCGGAACGAATGACGGCCTCCCCACCGTGAGCGCGCAATATGGACCGCGTGATTGCCAGGCCAAGCCCGGCTCCCTCGCTCAACCTTTGCCGGGAAGAGTCCACCCGATAGAAGCGGTCGAACAGTCGAGGCAGGTGTTCGCGCGCAATGCTGTCACCGGGATTTTCCATTGACAGCTTCACAACCGAATCGCCCGTATCATCCACATGGACCGCTATGCGACCTCCCACCGGAGTATGACGCAGGGCATTCGAAAGCAGATTGCTGATGGCCCGGCGCAACATCAGCCGGTCTCCCGAAACGACGCCGCTGCCGGAGCAGGTGAGGACGATCGATTTTTCCTCCGCAAGCGCCTCGTAAAACTCGAACAAGCCTTTTACTTCGTCAATCAGATCGAGCGGTTCGCGATCTGGAATAACCAGATCGTTGTCGGACCTCGCAAGAAACAGCATATCGGCAATCATTCGCGACAGGCGCTCAAGTTCCTCCGCATTGGAAGCCAGCACGTCGCAGTACTCATCGGACGCCCTCGCCTTTGACAACGTGACCTGGGTCTGCGTCAGCAAGTTGGTGACAGGGGTTCGCAATTCATGGGCAATGTCGGAGGAAAAATCCGACAGTCGTCGGAAGGAATCTTCCAGCCGTGCCAGCATCTCGTTCAAGGCCTCGACCAACTCCGCCAGTTCGACGGGAACCGCATCGGCAGAAAGCCTGGAGTCAAGTCGATGCGCAGTAATGCCCGCCGCTTCATGCCTGATCGCTTGCAACGGTGCTAGCCCGCGGCGAACTGCAAGCCAACCAAGGAAGCCCGTCAGGAGGGCGGCCAGGGCCACGAACGACCATAGCGTTATCCTGAACGAACTCATGAAATGCTCGTGGTGTGAAATATCGGTGGCGACTGCTACGACGACCGGTTGAGCATCCTTGATCCCTGTTCGGGCCAAAGCGGAAATACCACGCAAAGGGTGATTACCCTTTGTCGTCCAAACTATGGGACGTGCCGAATCCACACGAACGTGGCTCTCCAGCAGGGACTGGGGGAATTCAGCGCCACTCGTGGCAAACAGGATCTGTCCTTCCGGCGCCACGACGACCAATTCCAAGCCATGGTGTCCGACAAGGGAATCATCCAGATGCTGTGGAAGGACATCCAGATCGACCGTCGAACGAACCCTTTCGAGGGCGTGTTGGGCAAGTTTCAGTTTGCCCGTGAGCACCTCCATATCCTGCTCTTCGAAATGCCGCTCCAGCGAGCCCGCGATCAAATTGCCCAACAACAGCAACACCACCGTCGAGGACAACGCAAAGAGCATCGTCAGCCGGACGGTCATTGACCTGCGCCCACTCAGTCGCACTCGCTCGCCTCCAGCACATAACCCATGCCACGTACCGTACGGATAAGTTTCGGCTCGAAACCATCGTCCATTTTTGCTCGAAGACGCCGGACCGCGACCTCGATCACGTTGGTGTCGCTATCGAAATTCATGTCCCAGACCTGCGAGGCGATCAGTGACCGGGGGAGCACCTCTCCCTGCCGGCGCAACAGCAGTTCCAGCAGGGCGAACTCCTTGGCCGTGAGGTCGATGCGTTTGCCGGAGCGGCTGACCCGTCGCCGCATCAGGTCGAGTTCAAGATTGGCTGCCCGCAAGAACTCCGATTCCGTGGTTTTGCCACCCCGGCGCAGCAGCGTGCGGACCCGGGCCAGCAATTCGGAAAAGGCGAACGGTTTCACCAGATAGTCGTCGGCGCCCAATTCCAGGCCACGCACCCGGTCGTCGACCTGATCACGGGCGCTCAGGAACAGCACCGGCATGTCCTTGCCGGATTTGCGGATGCCCTGAAGCACCGCCCAGCCGTCGATACCGGGGAGCATCACGTCCAGAACTACGAGATCGTAGGCATCGGTCAGCGCGTAGTGGAGGCCGTCGTCGCCATCGCGAGCCAGATCGACGCCAAAACCGGCTTCCAGCAAACCCTGTTTCAGAAAATTTCCGGTTTTCAGTTCATCCTCAACGACCAGGATTTTCATCGACGTTCTCCTTCATCAGGCTTGTGGATTTGCGATATATTGCGCCGGCCTGATGGCGTCTCCTTGAAGATTACGAGAATGTAATGCGCAAGTCAGACTCCTGGTGGTTTGGCAGAGCATACGAACATCGAAGGCGAGTAATCCGGCCATGTGAAAGTCAGAGATGTGCGCAGGCCGGCCGCAAGATTACAGAAATGTAATTTATCGGTCAGCTTTCTGTTGGGCTACTCGATTCAAACTGTGCCCATCCGATTCCCCAAAGGCCAGCGCCCTACCAAACGCTGTTGGTGCAAACCGACGGTACAAGCAAAGTATTCGCCCAACACTAGCCTGCACCAAGAACAGATGGGCGATACTGCCCAGGCATTCGATGCCCATTCGTAGGCACGACATCAGCAATCTGATCTGCAATCCCCGGTTGGATACTATCTGTCGGCGATATCGTGCAGCGCCGAATGTCGTGGGGTACGCTGCCAGAATACGTAATCTGTATTGTTCAAGGAGATTCCATGCGAGGAGTCACGCCGATGAGGAAGTTCACCTTGTGGATGATGCTCGCTCTGGCGGTACCTGCCGGACCTGCCTTTTCGCAGGATGCAGCCATCGGCCGTACGGTCGAAAGCTTGCTCGAATTCGCCAGGGACCGGAATCCGGAATACGCCGCCATGCAGGCGGAAGCAACCGCGTCGGCCGAACGTGTGACGTCGGCGGGCGCCTTGCCCGATCCGAAGTTCAGGATGGAACTGAGGGACATCACCAAGTCCGGCGACCAGAATCCGACGCTCTCGCCGAGCCGTGTTGGTAGCACGAAGTACCTGCTGTCGCAGGACATTCCGTGGTTTGGCAAGCGCGACCTTAAACGCGAAGTGGCGGAACTCGAAGGAGAGAGTGTCAAGGCGCGCTTGCTGGGCACCTGGTCGGACATCGCGGCGAGGATCAAGACGAACTACGCGCAGTGGTATTACGTCCATCGGAACGAGCGCCTGATGCGCGAAATACTCGACTTGATGCGGCGCCTCGAAAGGATCGCGCAGGCACGGTACACCGGCGGCCTCGCGGCCCTGCAGGACGTCATTCGTGCACAGGTCGAGCAGACCAAGCTGCGCGGCGAACTGGTGACCCTGCAAACAGAGCAACATCACCTGCATACGCGCCTGAATGCCTTGCTGGCACGGCCGGCAGAGGCACCGCTGGCCGAACCGGAAAAACTTCGCCCGCTGCCGGCGCCTGCGCGGCTTGATTACGCCGCCTTGGCGGAACGTGTCCGCGCCCGTAACCCGCAGCTGGCGTCTGACTTAAGCAAACTCGAAGCGGCAAAAAAAAGTCGGGAACTCGTCTACCGGAACCGCTACCCCGACTTCACGATCGGCGCCGGGCCAATCCAATACCAGAATGCGATCAAGGAATGGGAGCTGATGATCGAAATGAACATCCCCCTGCAGCAATCCTCGCGCCGCTCGCAGGAGCGCGAATCGGAGGCCATGCTGGCCGCCGCGCGCTCGCGTCGGGAGGCAAGCACCAACCAGGTGCTCGCCGAACTGGCAGAAAACCTTGCCGGCATCGATGGCGCGCGTCGTATCGAAGCCCTGGCGACCGACGATCTGCTCCCCGAGGCTGAACTGACTTTCAAGGCCGCCCTTGCCGGCTACGAAAACGGCAAGCTGGATTTTGCGACGCTACTCGATGCCCAGCGGCAGATTCGCCAGGCCAGGCAGGAGCAGATCAAGGCGCAGGCCGAAGGGCAGGCGCGCCTCGCAGAAATTGAACGTCTTTTGGGAGAAGATCTATGAAGCGGGTTGCGCGAATCGCGTTCGGCGCCTTGGCTGTCGCAGCTCTGGCGGCCGCCGGTGGCTATTGGGCCGGCCAGCGAAATGTCCCAGGCCATGACGAAGCGACGCTGCAGGCTGCCGCCGTGTCTGCCGGTCCGGCAAGAAATGAGCGCAAGCTTCTCTATTACCGCAACCCCATGGGCTTGCCTGACAGTTCGCCGACGCCGAAGAAAGATCCCATGGGCATGGATTACATCCCGGTCTACGAGGGCGAAGCGGACGAGGGAACTGCCGCCACCAACCAGATCAGGATCAGCAGCGACAAAGTTCAGAAGCTCGGCGTCAGAACTGAGGCCGCCAGCCTGCGCTCGCTGGAGCGGATCATTCGCGCCACCGGACGCATCGAGCCGGACGAACGCCGCCAGTATGCGATTGCGCCGAAGTTCGAGGGCTACGTCGAGCGACTGCTGGTAAACGTGACCGGTCAGTTGGTCACCAAGGGGCAACCGCTGTTCGAAGTGTATAGCCCGGAACTGGTTTCTGCGCAACGCGAATATGCGATTGCCATGCAGGGTATCGAGTCGCTGAACAATGCCGGCAGTGAAACGCGAAGCGGCATGCAGCAGTTGGCCGATGGGAGCCTCACGCGTCTTAAGAACTGGGACATCTCTGACGAACAGATCCGGGACCTGGCGAGTTCCGGGAATGCCAGGCGTACGCTCACCTTCCGCTCGCCCGTCAGCGGCATAGTGACCGAGAAGAAGGCCGTGCAGGGCATGCGCTTCATGCCCGGTGAAGTGCTCTACCAGGTGGCCGACCTGTCCACCGTGTGGGTGATCGCCGATGTCTTCGAGCAGGACATCGGCTTGGTCAAATCCGGTGCCAAGGCCAAAGTCATGATCAACGCCTATCCGGACCAAAAGTTCGAAGGCACTATCAGCTACGTCTATCCAACGCTGAACGCCCAGACGCGAACGGTTCCGGTTCGAGTCGAACTTGCCAATCCCGGTCTGCTGCTCAAGCCGTCGATGTTCGCCAAGGTGGAATTGGCGCTATCGGGCAAGGCTGCGGTGGTCACCGTGCCGGTTTCCGCCGTCATCGACAGCGGCACGCGCCAGATCGTGCTGATCCAGCAGGGCGAAGGCCGCTTCGAACCGCGCGAGATCAGGATTGGTGCCCGCAGCGAGACCTATCTTGAAGTCATCGAGGGGGTGAAGGAAGGCGAACAGGTGGTGGTTGCTGCCAACTTCCTGATCGATGCCGAAAGTAATCTCAAGGCGGCGATGGGTGGTTTTGGCCATGCTGCCCACGGAGCGGCAGCCAAGACGGGAGCCGAGGCCGACAATGCGCCGCCTGTGGGCAAGGGATCCAGCCACCAGGCCGAAGGAACGGTGGACAGTCTGGATACTAAAGCCGGCACGGTCAGTATCAGTCACGGCCCGGTCGCCAGCCTCAAGTGGCCCGCCATGACCATGAAATTCAAGGCAGCCAACGAAACGCTTCTGCATGCGCTGACGCCTGGCGCCAAGCTTGCTTTTGAGTTCGTCGAACGCCAGCCCGGCGAATGGGTGATCACGGCGGTGAAACCCCTAGCGGTAAACCAACGGGCCGCCCCCCCGGTCTCCGGTGCCAACCCGCACGCCGGTCACTGACCGATCACTACGGACATAACGGAGATTCGGCGCCATGCTGGCGAAATTCATCGACTGGTCGGGCAGAAACCGTTTCCTGGTCCTGCTCGCTACTCTGTTCCTCACCATCGGTGGCATCTACGCCGTCCTGCGCACGCCGATCGATGCCTTGCCCGACCTGTCGGACGTGCAGGTCATCGTCTATACCGAGTACCCCGGTCAGGCGCCACAGGTGGTTGAGGATCAGGTGACCTACCCCTTGACCACCGCCATGCTGTCAGTGCCAAAATCGAAGGTGGTGCGCGGCTTTTCCTTCTTCGGTGCGTCTTTTGTGTACATCATCTTCGAGGACGGTACCGACATTTACTGGGCACGCTCGCGAGTACTCGAATACCTGAATTTTGCTTCCAGCCGCATGCCCAGGGGCGTGACCCCGTCGCTCGGGCCGGACGCCACCGGGGTCGGCTGGGTTTACCAGTACGCATTGCTCGCCAAAGACAAGACGCTGGCCGAACTGCGTACCATCCAGGACTGGTATGTGCGCTATCAACTGAGCAAGGCACATGGCGTCGCCGAAGTGGCTTCGATCGGCGGCTTCGTGCAGACCTATCAGGTCACGGTCGATCCGGTGAAGCTGCGCGCCTACGGCATCCCGCTGATGAAAGTTGCCCAGGTGATCCGCGATTCCAACCGCGACGTCGGCGGCCGCGTGGTGGAAATGGCCGAAACCGAGTACATGGTCCGCGGCAAGGGCTATCTGCGGGGAAAAAGCGACCTCGAGATGCTGGTCGTCAAGAGCGAGAAGGGGACCCCCGTCCTGATCCGCGACATCGCTCGCGTCGAACTCGTTCCCGACGAGCGGCGCGGCCTCACCGAACTCAACGGCGAAGGGGAAGTGGTGTCGGGGATCGCCATGGCGCGCTATGGCCAGAACGCTCTCGAAGTGATCCATAACCTGAAAGCCAAGATCGCCGAAATTGGCCCCGGCTTGCCGGCAGGAGTGACGGTGGCAACCGTCTACGACCGCTCCGAGCTGATTCACCGCGCCATCGAAACCCTGAAGCGAACCTTGCTCGAAGAATCGATCATCGTCGCTGGAGTGTGCATCGTTTTCCTGCTGCACGTGCGTAGCGCGCTGGTCGCCATCCTGATGCTGCCAGTCGGCATCCTCATCGCCTTCATCGCCATGCGTCTGCTCGACATGAATTCCAACCTGATGAGCCTCGGAGGCATCGCCATCGCCATCGGCGCCATGATCGACGCCGCCATCGTGATGATCGAAAACGCCCACAAACATCTGGAACGTTTACCCGATGGCCACTCGAATAGCGATCGCGCCGAGGCCATGCTCGCCGCGTGCAAGGAGGTCGGGCCAGCACTGTTCTTCTCGCTCTTGATCATCACCGTTTCCTTCCTGCCGGTCTTCAGCCTGGAAGGTCAGGAGGGCCGGCTGTTCTCGCCGCTGGCCTACACCAAGACCTTCTCGATGGCCGGTGCAGCGCTGCTTTCGGTCACCCTGGTGCCGGTGCTGATGATGTTGTTCATCCGCGGCAAGATCATGCCGGAAGCGAAGAACCCGGTGAACCGCTTTCTTATCTGGATCTATCGACCGATCATCGCCGGCGTCATGCGCTGGAAGAAACTGACGATCCTGCTCGCCGTCCTTGCCCTGGCCCTTTCGATCTATCCGGCCTCCCGGCTGGGCTCCGAATTCATGCCGACGCTGAACGAGGGAAGCTTGCTTTACATGCCGGCTTCGCTGCCCGGCATGTCGATCACCAAGGCGGCCGAATTGATGCAGACCCAGAACAAGATCATCAAGAGCTTCCCCGAGGTCACCTCGGTCTATGGCAAGGCCGGGCGCGCCAATACGGCGACCGACCCGGCGCCGACCGAGATGTTCGAGACAGTGATCAATCTCAAACCCGAATCCGAATGGCGCGCTGGAATGACCACCGACAAGCTGATTGCCGAACTCGACAAAGCGCTGCAATTCCCCGGTGTAGCCAACGCCTGGACGATGCCGATCAAGGCGCGCATCGACATGCTGTCCACCGGCATCCGGACGCCGATCGGCATCAAGGTCTTCGGCAAGGATCTCGGCGAGATGGAAAAGCTGGCCAAGGAAATCGAGTCCGTGGTGAAAGCCGTCCCTGGCACGACCAGCGCCTTCGCCGAACGGATTACCGGTGGCTTCTACCTCAATATCGAACCCGACCGCGAGCAACTGGCGCGCTACGGACTGGCCGTCGGCGACGTGCAGGACGTCATCGGCACCGCGCTGGGGGGTGAAATGGTGACCACCACGGTCGAGGGTCGCGAGCGTTTTGGCGTCACCGTCCGCTATCCGCGCGAACTGCGCTCCGACCCGCAGCAAATTGCTCGCGAGGTACTGATTCCAACCATGGACGGAGCGATGATCCCCCTTGGGCAGCTGGCCCGTGTGGTCGTCGCCAAGGGAGCACCGAGCATCCGCACCGAGAATGCGCTGCTCTCGGCCTACATCTACGTCGACATCCGCGACCGCGACATCGGCGGCTACGTCGCCGACGCCAAGAAGGCGGTCACCGAACAGGTCAAGTTCCCGCCCGGCTATTACGTCACCTGGAGCGGCCAGTTCGAGTACATGGAGCGGGCGATCGAGAAGATGAAGATCGTCATTCCGGTGACGCTGCTGTCGATCTTCCTGCTGCTCTACCTCAACTTCAAGCGCCTCACAGAAACGCTGATTGTCATGCTCTCGGTGCCTTTCGCCTTGGTCGGCGGTATCTGGTTGATGTGGCTGCTCGACTACAACCTGTCGGTAGCCGTGGTCGTCGGCTTCATCGCACTCGCCGGGGTGGCGGCCGAAACCGGCGTGATCATGCTGATCTACCTCGACCACGCCTGGCAAGCGGTCAAGGCGAAGTGCCGCGCGGCGGGGCGCGCGGCAAACGTTGAAGACCTCTACGCGGCGGTCATGGAAGGCGCCGTCGAGCGCGTGCGGCCGAAGATGATGACCGTGGTGGCGATCATGGCCGGCCTGCTGCCGATCCTGTGGGGAACCGGTACCGGTTCGGAAGTGATGAGCCGCATCGCCGCGCCGATGGTGGGCGGCATGATTTCCTCAACGGTCCTCACACTGGCGGTGATTCCGGCGATCTACGGGCTGGTCAAGCAATGGTCGCTGAAACGCGGAAGCGAGCAATAAGCGGGGGTGTCTCAGCGCAAGGAGAGAATGATGTGAAAGACGAGTTTGCCCCTTACCGCGACAGGGGTCGCCACCCGTAGAACGGCCGTCCCATCACGGCCGGCAGAATCACATGGCGATAATGATCGACACGGAGAGGATCAGCATACTGCGAGCAGCGCCGCGACTCCTGCAGGTTCTGCGCGTGTTTGCCCGACACAAGCTTGTCGGTGCACTGTTTCGGCGAGAGAGACCGCCGAGGAACTGGAGCTCGTCTTCCTCAAATTCTGGCAAGTGCACGCCATGCGGCGCGACCTGCTGCCGGCCGCCTGCATTGATGAGCTGGCGCTGCTGCACGACCAATTGCCTGCGATGGGCATTGCTTTCCGCGTCTACGCGCACTCGACCTCCCGGTAGTGGTGCGTGAGTTTGCCAAAAGCCTTGACCGGGTGACCGACCTCAATCGCGAAGCACGTTCCATCGTGCGCTTGCGCACCGCGATGGCAGTCTTTCCTGACCTCCGGATTCCGGATGTCGTCGCCGAGTACTCGCGGGGAAGCGTGCTCACGCTGGAGTTCGGCCGACGAAAGGGTGGATTTCTACGCCAGACGGCACCCCGAAGCGCTGCCACGGTCGATAAACACCCTGGTCACGCTGATGCTGCAAACGATCTTTCGAAGAAGGCTTGTTTCACGCCGACCCGCACCCCGGCAATGTTTTCGTTCTCCCCGACGGACGGCTCTCCCTGCTCGATTTCGGGAACACCGGCGAGCTCGACGAGCTGATGCGCGAATCACTGATCCTGGGGTTTATGTCGTTTCCATCGGTGAGATTCCTTGGCCGGACGGGTTTTCGGCCACATGAACCGTAACACTCTCGATCCCAGAGACAATCCTGGAGAGCGGGAACGGCGCGGTTCCGAACGTCCGAACTTCCAGGTGATGCTCGTGCCGCCTACATCGATCTGCACGGTTTCGAGACGAGAGACATTCAGACTTCTGTCACCGTGCCACCCACGAGCGACGCAGATTACAAATTTGTAATTTTTCAGTCAGCTTTCTGTTGGGCAGCATCCGGCAACATCGCGCCCATCACCTATTCACGATGGGCGCATCCGATGCATGGTTATCCGCTTGAGGTGAAGGCACGGCTGGCGGTCACCCTCCTGATCGTGATGCTTGCCGCAGCGCCTTCCGCGCAGGCGGAAACCTTGCACGAGGTGTTCGAGAAAGCGTGGGCCAATTCCCCACAGGGGCGAACGGCAGAGGCGAAACGGGACGAAGTCGCCGCCAGCCGAACGGTGGCCGAATCCTGGTTTCCTGCCGCCCCGAAAATCGACGCTTTTCACCGAACCGACCGCTGGAACAGCGATCTCGGTAACCAGGAGAGCGAAATCGGCATTTCCATTCCGCTCTGGCTGCCTGGACAGAAGGCTGCCCGCAGGAGCCTGGCGGAGGCCGATGGCGAAGAAAATGAAGGCGACATCCAGGCGACTCGGCTGGCCGTTGCCGGTGAACTGCGCAAAGCGCTGTGGACACTGGTCATGGCCAGGAGTGAAGCCGAAGTTGCCGCAGAACGCCTGAAAACCGCACTAGGACTCGAAGCTGATGTCGGCAGGAGGCTCAAAGTGGGAGAAATTGCCCGCTCCGACCTGTTGCTCGCCCGGCAGGAAACCGCCAGTGCGCGGGCAGCCGCTGCCGACGCTCAACTCGTGGTGGTGCGCAGCCTGCAACGCTACCGTGTGCTGACCAGTACGGACCGCCTGCCGGATAATCCGCAGGAGCCGGTCGCAGTGGTCGCCAATCGGGCGGTCGATCCCCGCGTCGCCGCCGGCCAGGCGGTGATCGAGCGCGCCCGCGCGGCCCTCAGACTGGCTCAGGAGTCGCGCCGCGAGGCGCCGAGTATCGGTGTGCTCTATCGCCGTGATCGTGACGTATCCGGTGCCACCCCGCGCGACAGCGTTGGATTTGCCATCAGCATCCCGCTGGCCGTCGCAGCGCGCAATGCGCCGCTGATGGCCAGCGCCAACACCGCCCTGATCGAGGCCGAGGCCCACCATCGGCGGCTTGTTGCCGAAGTCGAGGCGGAGGTGCTCGAAGCCGAGGCGCAGCTCGAATCGGCCGCTCTCGGTGCGGCGCTGGCAGTCGAGCGCGAGCAAGCCGCTGCGGAGCGTCTGGCGCTGATGCGCCGCTCGTTCGAGCTTGGCGAAACCTCGCTCGTCGAGCTGCTGCGCACCCAGTCCCAGACCACCGAGGCCCGCATCGAAGAGGTCCGCAGCCGTTCCCGACTATCCGCCGCGCAGGCCAATCTGAACCAGGCCCGAGGAATCACGCCGTGACCCGACCCTCATTTCTCCCGACCTGGACCGCTGCTGGTTTTGCGGTCATTCTGCTGGCGCTGTTTTCCCTGTGTTCACCGGTCATCGCCCATGAAGGCCATGACCACGGGGCTAACGCGAAGCCCGCCGATGTCCGGCTGGCGCCACGCTTCGAGGTGCGCAACGAAGACCTGGAAATCGTCGGCGTGCTTGCCGACAATAATCTGCTCATCTATGTCGACCGCGCCAGCGACAACAGGCCCATTCAAGGCGCGCAGATCGAAGTCGAGGGGCCAGGGATCAAGGGCGTTGCCACCGCGATGGCTGATGGGGTCTATCAATTACCGGTCGCCGCCCTGGCCCAGGCCGGCAAATACCCGCTGGTGTTGACGATTCAGGCTGGCGAAATCGTCGATCTGCTCGCCGCCACTCTGGAGGTCGGAGAAGTCCCGGCGGTAGCGTCCGCCGAGGACAATACCAAACGCCCGTGGTGGCTCCTCGCAGGGATTTCGCTGGTCCTGCTCTGCAGCGGCCTGCTCGCGCGTCGCCTGCGTCGCCAAGCGAAAGAAAGGGCCATTCACCATGTCTGATTCCTGCAACACCAGTCGTTACACCCTTGTCTTGCTGTTGGCTGGCGTTCTCACGGTTCAGGTCTGGGCGCACGGCGGTGAGGAACATGGTGACGAGAAGAAATCCACCCCTGCCCCGGTGGCGGTCGCAGCAGTCAAGGCAGTCAACGCCCCAGGACTGGTGACCTTTTTCGAGCCTGCCTTGCGCTTGCCGGATGGCAGCGTCTTGGTGCCGAAATCGGCCCAAAGGCAACTGGCGCTACGCACCCAGGCGGCACGCAAAGGCGAGTTTCCCCGCAGCGTGGAACTCAATGGCCGCGTCGTCGGCGACCCCAATGCTGGCGGCCGCGTGCAGACTTTCCAGAGCGGGCGCATCGAGGCCGGTCCAAAGGGACTCGCGGTACTCGGCCAGCACGTCAGCAAAGGACAGCTACTCGCCTGGCTGCAGCCGGCGTCCAGCGCCATCGAACGCGCTTCGCAGCAATCGGCGCTGGCCGAACTCGCGGCCCAGGAAACCGTCCTCGAACGCCGTGTCGCCCGCCTCAGGCAACTCGAAGGCAGCGTTCCGCAGAAGGACATCGAGCAGGCACGGATCGAACTCGCCGCCTGCAAAAAGCGAAGAGGCGCGGTCGGCGGCAGCCTTGGCCGTGAAGCGCTGCTGGCGCCGGTCAGCGGTGTGGTCAGCGCGGCCAACGCCGTCGTCGGTCAGGTCGTCGATGCGCGGGAGGTGGTCTTCGAGGTGATAGATCCACAGCGCCTGGCGGTCGAGGCGCTGGCCTACGACCCGCGGTTGCTCGCCGGATTGGCCAGGGCCAGCGCGCCGGTGGCCGGTGGCGTTCTCGATCTTGCCTTCGTCGGTATCGGGCGCAGCCTCAGGGAGCAGGCCATGCCGGTCCTGTTCCGTGTCGAATTGCCGAAGACCGGCAAGTTGCCTGCGCTTGCGGTCGGCCAGACACTCAAGGTACTGGCTCAGACCAGCGAACGCCAGTCCGGCGTCGCCGTTCCCGTCGGCGCCGTGGTGCGCAATGCCGCCAATGAAGCGGTGGTCTGGGTGCACGAAAGCGCCGAGCGTTTTGTCTCGCGCAAGGTCAGGAGCGCGCCGCTGGACGGGCATACCATGGCAGTGACCGACGGGTTGAGCGGCAGCGAGCGGGTCGTCGTGCAGGGTGCCGCATCGCTCTCCCAGATTCGTTGAGGGAGCGCCATGTTCGATTTCATCATCAATGCCAGCCTCAAGCAGCGCCTGTTCGTGCTTGGCGTCGCGTTGCTGCTGATCATTTATGGCGCCCTGACCGTTCGCAAGATGCCGGTGGACGTCTTTCCCGACCTCAACAAGCCGATGGTCACGTTGATGACCGAAGCCGGCGGCATGGCGCCGGAAGAGGTCGAGCAGTTGATCACTTTCCCCGTTGAATCGGCAATGAACGGGATGCCCGGTGTAACGCGTGTGCGCTCCGTGTCGGGCATCGGCCTGTCGGTGGTGTATGTCGAGTTCGAGTGGGGCAGCGAGATTTACCGCAATCGCCAGCAGATCGCCGAACGTCTCAACCTGGTGCGCGAGCAGTTGCCGCAGGGCATCGTTCCGCAGATGGGGCCGATCTCGTCGATCATGGGCGAGATCCTGCTCATCGCCCTGCCAGCCGACCCCGACAAGGTCAGTCCGATGCAGGTCCGGGAATACGCCGACTGGGTCATTCGCCCGCGCCTGCTGACCATCCCGGGCGTCGCGCAGGTCATTGCCATCGGTGGCCAGGTCAAGCAGTACCGCATTGAACCCGATCCGGCCCGCCTGCAGGCGGTGGATGTGACGCTGAGCGAACTGGAAGCCGCGCTGAAAAACTTCGGTGGCAACACGGCCGGTGGCTTTGTCGATGCCGGCGGGCGCGAATATCTGATCCGCAACATCGGCCGCAGCAGCCGGCTCGAAGACCTGCAGAACCAGCCGGTGGCGACGCGTAAAGGGCAGATGATCCTGCTCCGCCAGGTCGCCTCGGTCACCTTTGCGCCGGCCATCAAGCGCGGCGATGGCAGTTTCCAGGGCAAGCCGGCAGTCATCCTCTCGGTGCAAAAGCAACCGACGGCGGACTCGGTGGCATTGACGCGCGCCGTCGAAAAAGCCCTGGCCGAGATGGGCAAGAGCCTGCCGCCGGGGGTCGAAATACCCCAGTTCCTCTTCAAACAGGCCAATTTCATCGAAGCCTCGGTGGGCAACGTGGAAGAGGCGTTGCGCGACGGCGCCATCATGGTGGCCATCATCCTGTTCCTGTTTCTCGCCAATCTGCGCACGACTTTCATTTCGCTGACCGCCATTCCGGTCTCACTGCTGCTCTCGGTGCTGGTCTTCCACGACTTCGGCTTGTCGATCAACACCATGACGCTCGGCGGACTGGCGATTGCCATCGGCGAACTGGTCGACGATGCGGTGATTGGGGTGGAAAACGTCCTGCGCCGCCTGCGCAGGAACCGCAGCCTGCCCGATCCGAAGCCGGCACTGGAAGTCATTGCCGCTGCCTCGAAGGAGGTGCGCTCGGGTGTCGTCTATGCCACGCTGATCGTCGTCCTGGTGTTCATTCCGCTCTTTGCTCTGCCGGGCATTGAGGGGCGGCTGTTCACGCCGCTCGGGGTGGCCTATATCGTTTCCATTCTGACCAGCATGGTGGTGGCTATGACGGTTACCCCGGTGCTGTGCTACTACCTCTTGCCGAATATGAAGCACATCGCTCACGGCGACAGTGCCCTGGTATCCCGGCTCAAAACGTGGGACGAACGCCTGCTCAACTGGTCGTTTGATCGTGGCCGACTCCTGCTGGCCGGTGCGGCAATCAGCGTGGCGATGGCGCTGGCAGCGATCCCCTTCTTCCCGAAATCCTTTCTGCCGCCGTTCAACGAAGGCACCCTGACGGTCAGCGTGCTGCTCAATCCAGGCACCTCGCTCGCCGAATCGAATCGCATCGGCACGCAAGCGGAGAACCTGCTCCTGACGGTGCCGGAAGTCACCGAAGTGGGTCGCCGGACCGGTCGGGCCGAACTCGACGAACACGCGGAAGGCGTCCATTCCTCCGAGATCGAGGTCGACCTGAAAGCGTCGGACCGAGACCGCGAGGCGATCATCGCCGACATTCGCCAGCGCCTCTCCGGCCTGCCGGCGGTGGTCAGTGTGGGGCAGCCGATTTCGCACCGCCTCGACCATCTGCTTTCCGGTGTGCGGGCGCAGATTGCGCTGAAGATCTTCGGTGACGATCTGGATACCCTGCGCGGGCTGGCCGGCGACCTCAGGGAGCGGCTGGCCAGAACACCCGGGATTACCGATCTGCAGATCGAAAAGCAGGTCCTGATCCCGCAGTACAAAATCCGCGTCGATTATGACGCCGCCGCGCGCTACGGCATCACCTCCGGCGAACTGCTGCAGCGGCTCGAACAGTTGCTGGCCGGCGAACGGGTCGGCCAGGTGTTGGAAGGCAATCGCCGTTTCGACCTCACCCTGCGCCTGCCGGAAGAAGTCCGCGGCGAACGCGGCCTGGAGAACCTGCTGATCGAGACGCCGACCGGTCGGGTGCCGCTCTCAAGCCTTGCCACGATCGAGGATGGTGACGGCCCGAATCAGATCGGCCGGGAAAACACGCGCCGGCGCATCGTGATTTCGGCCAACACCGATGGTTCCGACATGAGCCGCATCATTGCCGCGATCCGCTCCGAGATCGACCGAACATCGATGCCGGAGGGCTACTTCCCGATGCTCGAGGGGCAGTTCCAGGCCCAGGAGGCAGCCGCCAGGTTGATTGCGTTGCTGGCGCTGGTGTCGCTGGCCATGATCTACCTGGTCCTCTACAGCCGTTACCGTTCGGCGGTGCTGACCGCCATCATCATGGGCAACGTGCCACTCGCGCTGGTCGGCTCGGTGGTGGCCTTGTGGATCTCCGGTCAACCGCTGTCGGTGGCCGCCCTGGTCGGCTTTATCACGCTGACCGGCATCGCCACCCGCAACGGAATTCTCAAGATCAGCCATTACATCAACCTGTGTGCTTTCGAGGACGAGGTATTCGGGCGAAAGATGATTGTGCGCGGCTCGCTGGAGCGGCTAACTCCGGTGTTGATGACGGCACTGGTCGCAGCTTTCGCCCTGACGCCGCTACTGCTCGCCGCCGACGCCGCGGGCAAGGAAATTTTGCATCCGGTAGCGGTAGTGATTTTTGGCGGACTGATCAGTTCCACCCTGCTCGACACCTTGCTGACGCCGGTCATGTTCTGGCTGTTCGGTGAGAAACCCCTGCAACGCTTGCTGGCCGAAAAAGCGAAAGAGTCCTTTTAACCCTGCCCTGTGAGGAAGAACCCATGCAACGCACCCTGATTTCCAGCCTGGCCATGGCTACTGCTTTGATGTTCGTCGGCAGCGGCGCGTTCGCCCATGACGACGGCGCTCTCGACAAAATCAGTGGACCCAACGGCGGCCAGCTCCGCATGGCCGGCGGCTACCATTTGGAGCTGGTAGTCACCAAGGACAGCAAGGAAGCCAAAGACAACCCGGTCACGGTCTATCTCACCGACCATGGCGAAAAGAAAGTCCCCTCGGCCGGAGCCACCGGTACAGCCATGATTCTGGCCGCGAAATCGAAAATCACGGTACCGTTGGCCCCGTCCGGCGACAACAAGCTGACAGGGATCGGCAGATACGCATCCGATCCCCAGATGAAGGTCGTCGTGTCAGTCACTTTCGCAAGCGCGAAAGCCGAGCAAGCGCGGTTTACGCCGCTGCTCACAGCGGCCGCCGATGGGCATGGAAATCACCAGCATTGAGGACAGCGATCTGATTCAGGGACGCGTGCCGCCGCGATCCTCAACCGGCTCACCGCTGATCAGCACCACCGCCTCGGTCGCCACCCCTTCGGCGCGTCCGACAAAGCCGAGTCGTTCCGCCGTCTTGGCCTTGATGTTGACACAACCCGCCGGCACCTGCAGGTCGGCCGCAATGTTGGCCACCATTTGCGGCAGATACGGCGCCATCTTCGGCTGCTGCGCGATGATCGTCGCGTCGACGTTGCCGACTCGCCAGCCGGCCGCGGCCAGCAATTCCACCGTGGCGCGCAACAGCTGGCGGCTGTCGGCACCCCGATAGCGCGCGTCGGTATCGGGAAAGTGTCGGCCGATGTCGCCCAGCGCCGCCGCGCCGAGCAAGGCATCGGTGATCGCGTGCAGCAAGGCATCGGCGTCCGAATGACCGAGCAGGCCGGAGTGGTGCGCGATGTCAACTCCGCCGAGGATCATCCGGCGTCCGGGCACCAGGGCATGAATGTCGCAGCCTTGTCCGACGCGGATCATTTGTCCACCCGCGTTTTCGCCTGCAGGATGGTTTCCGCCAGCCGCAGGTCGTCCGGGTAAGTGACCTTCAGGTTGCTGGCATCGGCGCGCACCAGCCGCGGTCTGAAACCTGACGCCTCGATCGCGGACGCCTCGTCGGTACCGGTGACATGCTCTTCAAGCGCCCGGGTCAACAGGCCGTAGCGGAACATCTGCGGCGTCTGGGCCTGCCACAGGCCATCGCGCGACTCGGTACCCGCCACGCGCTGCGCGGCGTCGGAACGTTTCAGCGTGTCAGCCACCGGCACGGCGAGCAGGCCGCCAACCGGATCGTCACTGAGTTCATCGTAGAGGGCAGCAAGCATCGCCTGCGACAGACAGGGGCGTGCGGCATCATGCACCAGCACCCAGTCGTCGTCCTGTGCCGCCGTTGCCGCCGCGCGCAGGCCGTTGGCCACGCTTTCGGAACGTGTGGCGCCGCCACAGAACAGGATTTCCAGCTTGTAGCCCAGGCTGGTCCAATCGTATTGCCGCCACCAGACATCCTCCGGCGACAGCACCACCCAGACGCGCTCAATGAATGGGCAGCGGCATAAAGCGGCCAGGCTGTGTTGGAGCATGGGTCGCCCGGCGAGCAGTTGATACTGTTTGGGCGCCTCGCCGCCGAAGCGCGATCCGGTGCCGGCGGCGGGAACGATTGCGAAGTAGCGTAGCATGGGCTAATTTTAAGGCAATACGGCAGCGAATGCCGGCAGGCACGCACCAAAGGCGCCGGCATGGCCAGCAGCGCCCCCCGAGCACGACCCTTCAAGGAGCAGGAAGATGACCCAATCGACACCACGCATCCGTCCGGCGGCAGTCGCCAACATGTTCTATCCTGGATCGTCGACCGAACTGGCAAGTGACCTGCGACGCCTGCTGGCGCACCCGCCACACCCACCCGGCCCGCGTCCCAAGGCGATCATCGCGCCGCATGCGGGCTACGTGTATTCGGGCCCGATCGCGGCCAGCGTCTATGCGCTGCTCGCGGACTGGCGCGACAGCGTGCAGCGCGTGCTCCTGCTCGGCCCGACGCACCGCGTCGCGGTCAACGGGCTGGCAGTACCCGCGGCGACCTCCTTTGCCACGCCGCTGGGCGAGATCCCGGTCGATCAGGAGGCGCTGGCGGCCATCGCGCATCTGCCGCAGGTGGTGGTCAGCGATGCCGCGCATGCCCCCGAGCACTCCCTCGAAGTGCAGTTGCCGTTTCTCCAGACCGTGCTGACCACGTTTGCGCTGGTGCCGCTGGCCGTCGGCCGTACCTCGGCGGCAGCGGTGGCAGAGGTGCTCGAATGCCTGTGGGGCGGCGACGAGACGCTGATCGTGATCAGTTCCGACCTGTCGCACTACCTGCCTTACGCCGCCGCGCGCGCGATCGATGGCGACACGGCCCGCCACATCCTCGCGCTCGATCCGCATCTCGACCATCAGCAGGCCTGCGGCGCGACGCCGGTCAATGGCCTGCTGCTGGCCGCGCGGCGGCACGGATTGCACGCCCGGATGATCGACCTGCGCAATTCCGGCGACACGGCCGGCGACCGGTCGCGGGTCGTCGGCTACGGCGCCTTCACCTTCAGCGCGGAGTCCGGACATGCCCACTGACGCCCTCGGCCAGGCCTTGCTGCTGACTGCACGCAACGCCATCGGCGCACGCTTCGGCCTCGCCGCGAGCCCGGTTGGCACGCTCGCGGAACTCGCCGAACCGGGAGCGACTTTCGTCACCCTGACACAACGCGGACAACTGCGGGGCTGCATCGGCAGCCTCGAAGCGCAGCGCCCACTGGTGATCGACGTCGCCGAAAACGCGATCGCCGCGGCATTTCGCGACCCGCGCTTTCCACCGCTGGAAAAGGATGAGTATTCTCGCACCCGTGTCGAAGTCTCGCTGCTGACCCCCGCCGAGCCCTTCCCCGTGGTCAGCGAGGCCGATGCCCTGAGCCGCCTGCGACCCGGCATCGACGGCCTGATCCTGAGCTACGGCAGGCACCGTGCGACCTTTCTGCCGCAGGTCTGGAAGTCCCTCCCGGAACCCCGCCAGTTCGTCGCCCAACTGAAGCTCAAGGCAGGCCTGCCCGCCGATTTCTGGCACGAACAGATCGCGCTGGCACGTTACGGAGCAAGAAAATGGCAAGAGACCTAGACGCTTCGCCGAAAGTGCCCGAGTCCGCCCACCCCGGTCGCTGGTGGCACGCGATCGAAGGCGAGCGCATCCAGTGCGACCTCTGCCCGCGCGACTGCACCCTGCATGCCGGCCAGCGCGGCGCCTGCTTCGTCCGCCAGAACGTGGATGGCCGAATGGTATTGACCACTTACGGCCGCTCTTCGGGTTTCTGCATCGACCCGATCGAGAAGAAGCCGCTCAACCACTTCTTCCCCGGCTCGTCGATTCTGTCGTTCGGCACCGCCGGCTGCAACCTGGCGTGCAAATTCTGCCAGAACTGGGACATCTCGAAGTCGAAAGACATGGACCGCCTGCTCGACGCGGCCAGCCCGGAAGGCATCGCGGCTGCCGCCGTCGCCTACGGCGCCCAGTCGGTGGCCTTCACCTACAACGACCCGGTGATCTTCGCCGAGTACGCCATCGACACCGCCGTCGCCTGCCGTGCGCGGGACATCCGGACGGTAGCGGTTACTGCCGGCTACATCCATCGTCAGGCGGCGCGCGAGTTCTACGCCGTGATGGACGCCGCCAACGTCGACTTGAAGTCCTTCAGCGACGACTTCTACTTCAAACTCTGTGGGGGGCATCTGCAACCGGTACTCGACATCCTCGCCTACATCCACCACGAGACGAACTGCTGGCTGGAGATCACGACACTGCTGATTCCCGGGCGCAACGATTCAGCGACCGAGATCAAGGCGCTCGCCGACTGGGTGGCGGGCGAACTGGGAGCGGATGTGCCGCTGCATTTCACCGCCTTTCACCCCGACTGGAAAATGCAGGATCTGCCACCGACGCCACCTTCGACGCTGACCCAGGCGCGGCACATCGCCCTCGACGCCGGGCTGCACTACGTCTATACCGGCAACGTGCATGACAGCGAAGGCGGCACCACCTTCTGCCCCGGCTGCCAGGCGGCGCTGATCGAACGCGACTGGTACGCCATCCGCCATTACGACCTGCCCAGCAACGGCTGCTGCCCGCACTGCGGCACGACCATCGCCGGCCATTTCGCCCGCTTCGGAAAACCTTTCGGGCCGCGGCGCGTGCCGGTCAGGCTGGTGCGTCCTTGACCGACCCGCTTGCTTTCCCCGGCGACACGCCGATCAGCATCGACAGCGGGCAGGCGACGCTGCGCGGCCTGCTGACCCTGCCCGCGCAACTCGCCGGGCTGGTCGTTCTCGCGCATGCCGGCCGGCAACCCGAGGCCCGCGACGACGCCCTGGCGGTGGTCCTCCAGCATGCCGGCGTCGGTACCCTGACGCTCGACCTGCTGACCCCCGCCGAGGACCGCTTCGCCGACATCCACCACAACGTCTCGTTGCTCGCCAGGCGCCTGATCGACGGCCTGACGCTGCTCAAGCAACGGATGCTGCTTGGCGAACTGCCGACGCTGCCGATCGGCCTGTGCGCCAGCGGCGACGGCTCGCCGGTGGCGCTGCGGGCCGCCGCCGTGCGTGACCATGACATCTTCGCAGTGGTTTGCCGGGGTGGCCTGATCGACCTGGCGGGCATGCTCTACCTGCGTTCGCTGACCTCGCCGCTGCTCGTGCTCGTCGCCGCCGACGACGAACGCGTCGCGGCAAGCAATCGACGCGCCCTGCGCGAGTTGCGCTGCGACAAGGAACTCAAGCTGCTGCCGGCAAGCGGCGAGCAACCCGATTCCGCCGCTGAGTTCGCCTGCGTGGCGCGTGAGACGGCGCACTGGTTTGTCCGACACCTGGCCGCACGCGCGGCGACGGCCAAGGCCGGCGACGCCACTTGAGCGCGCCCGCAGGCCAGACCGGGCGATCCGGACGGCGTGCCGGCTCTACCCCAATCCCGAAAAATGGTTTATATTGCGCTGCAACAGAAGCGCCCGCGGGAGCATTCGCGGATCGCCTTCCAAGCCGGCGGCGTCCCCGGCTGGCGTGCCCCCGCCTGCCGCTGCTGCCCGGCCTGCGCAATCACGGCGCGCTGGCGCCCCGCGTCCAGGAAGTTCCGCCGCGCCGCTCGCCTGCAATCCAGGCGCCAGCAGCCGAGTCCGACAACACCTCACCGAGCCGCTTCGGCGGTAGAACCAGGACCATTCCATGAAACAAGCCAATCCATCCTTGTTGAGCAGAATCTCCCTTGCCTTCGGCACCTTTTTCTCGATCCTCTCCGATGCCCGCTTCGCTGCCAGCGTACAGGCCCTGCGTGCCGGCGAGCAACGCGCCGAGCCATCGGCGTCGGCGCCGGCACCCCGGGCGGCCACCGTGCCGCTCAAGGAAGCCCCCCCCGACGGCGCCTTGCAACTGCTCGGCCTGCTGCAGCGCGAGGCGCGCTTCATCGATTTCATTCAGGAAGACGTCGCCGCTTATGCCGACGCCGATGTCGGCGCCGCGGCGCGGGTGGTACACGAGGGCTGCCGCAAGGTCCTGCGTGACAACTTCACGATCAGCCCGGTCCGCGACGAAGCCGAAGGCAGCCGGATCACGCTGCCGGAGGGCTTTGATGCCACGGCGATCCGTGTCACCGGCAACGTCGTCGGCAATCCGCCGTTCCACGGCAGCATCACCCACCGCGGCTGGCAAGTGGTCGACACCCGCCTGCCCAAACTCACCGGCAGCCATGAGCTGCGCATTGTCGCGCCGGCGGAGGTGGAACTATGAGCGAGCCACAATTTTCGATCGGCATCGACCTCGGCACCACGCATTGCGCCCTGTCCTACGTCGACATCGCCGCCTGCGACGGTGAAAAAGTCGTCCAGGGCGTATTGCCGGTGCCGCAACTGACCGCCCCCGGCGCGGTGGAGGCCCTCGGCCTGCTGCCTTCGTTCATCTACCTGCCGCATCCGAGCGAACTGGCGGCGGGTGATCTGAACCTGCCGTGGACCGCCGAACAGGACTACGCGGTCGGCGAGATGGCGCGCAGCCGCGGCGCGGCAACGCCGATCCGACTGGTATCGAGCGCCAAGAGCTGGCTCTGTCACGCCGGCGTCGACCGCCGCGCGGCGATCCTGCCCAACGACGCCCCGCCGGAAGTGGCGCGTCTGTCGCCACTCGAAGCCTCGCTGCGCTACATGAGCCATCTGCGCGCCGCCTGGGATCAGGCGCAGCCCGCGGCCCCGTTCGTCGATCAGGAGATCGTGGTCACCATCCCCGCGTCCTTCGACCCGGCGGCGCGCGAACTGACCGCCGAAGCGGCCCGTGCCGCCGGCTGCGCGCGCATGCTCCTGCTCGAAGAGCCGCAGGCGGCGCTGTACAGCTGGATCGAGAAGAGCGCCGGCGGTTGGCGCAAGCAGGTGCGACCGAGCGACATCATCCTGGTCGTCGATGTCGGCGGCGGCACCAGCGACTTCTCGCTGATCGCCGTCCTCGAACGCGACGGCACGCTCGAGCTGCACCGCGTCGCCGTCGGCGAGCACATCCTGCTCGGCGGCGACAACATGGATCTGGCCCTGGCCTATGCCGTCGCCGGCAAGCTCGCCGCGCAGGGCCAGAAACTCGACGCCTGGCAACTGCGGGCGCTGACGCACGCCTGCCGCAATGCCAAGGAGACGATGCTCAGCGATCCGGACGTGCTCACGGTACCACTGGTGATCGCCAGCCGCGGCGCCAGGCTGATCGGCGGATCGACCCGCAGCGAACTGACGCGTGCCGAACTCGCGGCGACGCTGCTCGAAGGTTTCTTCCCGCCGGCGGCCATCGCCGACCGGCCACAGGGACGGGGCCGTGGCGGCCTGACGCAACTCGGTCTGCCCTACGCGCAGGATGCCGCGGTCACTCGCCATCTGGCCGCTTTCCTCGCCCGGCAGGTCGCCGCCACGGCCGACCTCGAGGGTTTCAGCGGCCGCCTGCCGGACGACGCGACCTTTCTGCATCCCACCGCGGTGCTGTTCAATGGCGGCGTCTTCAAGTCCGAACTGCTCGCCGAACGCACGCTGACGACGGTCAATTCCTGGCTCGCCGCCGAGGGTGCTCCGGCCGCCCGTCTGCTCGATGGCGCCGACCTTGACCTGGCGGTGGCTCGCGGCGCCGCCTACTACGGCTACGTCCGCCGCGGCCAGGGCGTGCGCATCCGCGGCGGCACCGCCCGTTCCTACTACGTCGCGGTCGAATCGGTGATGCCCGCAGTGCCCGGTCTGCAACCGCCGGTGCAGGCCCTGTGCCTGGCGCCCTTCGGCATGGAGGAAGGCAGCGAGGCCGCGGTGTCGACGCAGGCATTCGGTCTGGTCGTCGGCGAGCAGGTCCGCTTCCGCTTCTTCGGCTCGTCGGTCCGCCGCCAGGATGAGGTCGGCACGCTGCTCGAGGACTGGGCGCCCGACGAACTCCAGGAACTCGACGAGATCCAGACCACCCTGCCGGCGGAAGGCCGCGCCACCGGCGAAGTGGTCCGCGTCAGGCTGCAGGCGCGCGTCACCGAGGCCGGCACACTCGAACTCGAAGCCCTGCCACACGATGGCCCGCAACACTGGAAAGTCGAGTTCGACGTGCGCGGCGGCAGCGGCGACTGAACGGCACGCCAGGCGCGGCGACGGCCAGCGCTGCCGCGTCTAGCGCGGCGCGCGCTGCCGGCGCTGCGCGGGCCGGCTCAGCAGACGCCACAGCCAGCCCGGCGCGTCGTGTCCGGTGAGCACATAGTCCAGCACGTTGCGATTGTCGAGCGTCAGGTTCTGCGCGAACCTGGCCGCGCGCGTCCCGGCAAACAGCAGATGGTCGCCGGGTTCGAGCGGCATCGCCGCCGCGGGTAGCTCATGGTCGATCCCCGCGCGCACCAGCAGCAGCGGCAGCAGCGGCAGGAAGTCCTGATGCGCCGCCGGATCGCGGCGCAACATGCCGAGGGCCATCGCCCCCTGCTCCATCATCAGCAGCTTGTGCACCGCCGGCGCCTCCGCCGCGTTCAGCCGCACGCCCCAGACCAGCGGCACACGATTCCCGCAAAGTTCCTCGAGTTGTCGGGCGACGACGGCGGCGCGCGCGTCCGGCCAGTTCCGCACCCGTTGCAGAAAGTGGCTCAACAACGGCGAGGTGATCAGCGCCAGGCACTCGCGGGCCACGATGCGCGACGGCACCATCGTGAAATTGGCGTCGTAGGCGTCGAACAGGACCTCGTTGGCGACGCGGTTCTGGCGCAGGACGACAAACAGCTTCGGGTTCACCTCCTTGGCGGTCATGGCGATCGACAGGTTGTTGGTGTCGTTGTCGCTGGCGGCGACGATGCCCACCGCCGTCGCGATGCCCGCCTGGCGCAGCGGCTCGGCCTCGGTGCCGTGCCCCACGACATGCTCAACGGCGATCGGCAATTGCGCCTCCGGCGAGATCACCGTCAGGTTTACGCCGTGCCGCTCGAGATTGCGCACCACCGCCTGCCCGAAGCGACCGTAACCACAGACCACCCAGTCGCCGGCGGGTGGATCGTGGCGTTCGGGAACCTCCTGGCCCGGCAGGCCGGTCAGCAGATCGACCAGGCGGTACCAGTTCGGCGACTTGATCGCCTGCGCCAGATAGTCGGCAAAACGCTCGAAGTGATTGACCACATAGTGCGTGCCGAAGGACATCATGTTGCGCTCGACCGCAGGACTGGCGACGCGCGCGACGACCATCAGGCGGGGATTGATCAGGCGGCTGGCGATCGCCACCGCCAGGTTGGCCGCGTCGTCGTCGGTCACCGCCAGCACGCCGCGACAACTGCGATGCTGCAGCCCGGCCATCAACAACTGCTGCGGCTGCGCCGCATCGGCGCACAGCAGAAGGACGTCGGCGGCGAAATCCTCGAGTTCGAGTTCCTGGAGACGCGCTTCGTTGCGCTCGATACCGACCACCCGGAGGCCGTCGCGGTCGAGGGCGCGCGAAATCAGCAGGCCGGTCTCGCCGCAACCGCAGAGGATGTAGAACGGTTCGCCGAGTTGCCTGACCTGGCGCACGAAGCGCGCGGTCAGCAACACCTGCTGAAAACCCTTGTCCTGAACCAGCGACAGCAGGCTGATGATCGAGTACGACCAGCCGATCACCGAGAGAAAGATGACCACCGTGACCCACATCCGCTGCGCCTCGGAAAAGGCCACCGGCAACTCACCGAAACCGATGGTGCTGGCGGTATAGCTGACGAAATAGAAGGCGTGGAAAAAGCTCATCGGCGGCGCCGGCCGACCCTCCGCGTCGATGCCCGGAATCAGCGTCAGCCCCAGCGTCGACACCGCGTAGATGACGATCAGCACGATCAGCGGCGCGCGCATCCGCCGCAGGGCGAGGAAGAAGACGCTGGCGTTCATGGCCGCGCGGCTCGCGGTGCAGCGCGCGTCAGCGCCGCAACATCACGGTTTCCGCGATCAGCAGCACCACCGAGACGACGTTGGCGAACAGCGCGCCGCCGCTCAGCGAAACCACGCTGGTCGTGACATCCGCGGACATTCCCTCGCCGGTGACATGCACGGCGATCGCCCACACACAGGCCGCCGCCACCAGTTGCAGATCGGCGACCAGGCTGGTCGACAGATGCACCGCGCCGATCTGCGTCCTGTCACCGAATTTGAGGACCGTGGCGATCAGGTTGACGACGATCGCGGCAAACAGCTCATAAACATGATGATGCCTCGGCTGGTCGATCTCGCCGATGAAGAAACCGAAGTTCAAGGTTGCCGCGAGCACGATAAAGAAACCGAAAACCACCTTTTCCAGGTTCATGAGCCCCCCCCGAGCGATCGCGCCACCCGTGCGGCAGCGGCCTGACCTGGAAGCATACGCATCCTGGCGTGTGCCGGCAACGGCAAGGGGCTTACCGGCGCGATAGCTGCGCTGGCCGGCGCCTCCGATGAGACGCGGGCAAGAAAGCTGGCCTCCTTGCGAGCCGGCTTGCCGACTCCCGCCAGGCGCTGCGCCTGGCGCATGACACGCCGGATTACTCCACGCCTGCACCGATGTCGATCGTGCTGCGCCCAAGATCCAGGTCTTTCAATCGCAACCGCAGACCCACGTTGATGCGCAAGCCTGTGCCATCCAGCAATTGAGCAAACAGTCGGTGCTCCCCTTCAAGAAAGCAGAACATGCGCGCCACTTCGTCCGGGTTCAGAACCACAGACGGACGTCGCCTGCTGAGTGGCCGACCCCTCCCGGTCATCCCTGGCCACTCGACGCCGAGCACCTTGCCGGAGAATAGCAACAAGGCCGGAAGAGCCTGCTTGTGCGTTGATGCGGCCACGTTCCGCGTGTTGGCAAGCCAGGAGAGGAAGGCTACTACCTCGCCACCGCCGAGCGTCGCCGGGTGCCGAAGGCCGTGGAAGCAGATGCAGGTACGAACCCAATGGACATATGCCTCCTGCGTGCGTATGCTGCAGTGCCAACAGCAAATGCGCTCGTGCAGCGGGTCGAGCACCTTCGCGGACTTCAGCGGGGGCAAAGCTTCGGTGCTGCTTTTCACGGGTGTTTGATGCTGTATATAATCACAGTTCAGTTGTCCGAAAGCCAGGCTACAAGCCGCTTGTAGCGCAGTCGCCTCCGCCAATTTAGGGAGCGGTGGGTGGAGTTCTGCAGCAAACCTGTCTCTCGAAAACAAAGTTAGCTTGAGAAGGAGACAATGGGAGCATTACTTACTTCAACGGTTATTGCGGCGATTGTTGCTGCTGCTGTAGCCTTTTGGACTGCTCAGAGAAAAATCAGCATTGAAAACATTACACAGGATCGTAGAACGTGGCGCAAAAAAATCAGAAATAATGCTCTTTCAGTTCACGATGCACTGATTTCGCGAGATAAAAAATCACTCAATAAACATAGAGCGGAGTTCGCAGCGCTACTCAACCCAAACGATATAGATGATAGGGAGATTATTGGTTGTATAAAACTGCCAGTTGAGGGCAGAGAAAGTGAGTGTGCTGACGAGTTCTCAGAAAGAATAACTCTACTGCTCAAACATGATTGGGAGAGGGTTAAATTAGAGGCAGGACCATTTTTCATGAGAATAAATGGTGTCGGGCAGCTATTTTCCAAGATCATTTATCAGCCAGATCGTGAAAAGTACAAGAGAGCGCCGTGATGGCTGTCAAAAGGAGTAGCAAGTAATGTGGCAGTTCATAGCGGTGCTGTTGATTCTTGGGCTGATAGGTGCGGTGCTTAAATCGATCGGCGCTGCGCTGTACATTATATTCATCTATGTAGTATTGCCTATCGTTGGGTCTTGGATCTTGTATGTTGTAATTCGTAGTATTTACCATGCAATTAACCCCGAGGCAAAACGAGCTTATCTAGAGCGGAAGGCAAAAGAGGCTGAGGAGAATCTAAAGCGAAAAGAGCAGGAAGAGGCAGAAGCCAAAGCAAAACAGGAACGAGAAGAGGCTGAGAAACGAAGAAAAGAATACGAACGCCAACAGCACCGAGATGGTGATCAACAAACTACACCATATACATATCAAATTGGCAAACACGGGAATGAATCGCTTGCTATTAGATATGGAATTGCCAACCAAGCGCGAAAAGTTAAAGAGTATTGGTACTATGCAAAAGGTGGTGAGCAGAAGAGGAACCCTGATAGGGATAGAGTTTATTATGAGCCAGCGAGCACAATTCGGTTGCAAAAAACAAGAAAGGTGAGCAAAGACCTTTACGATGTGCTTTTAACTGACTTTAGAGATCGCAAAGCTAGGGCGATTATTAAAACAGGAACAGAGTACGTTAAAACTTTTTACCCACTTGATGATAGCTGGTTTGATAAATACGCCGATCTTGAAGAAACATTAAAGGGAAACAATTCGTTTACGTTAAAAGAATTAGCTACATTTCATGTTCAAAAAGCAGTTGGCACTTAATCGCCAATGTTCCGCTAACAAGGCGCTCCACCGGACGGCAATTCCGCTGCGCTCCATTGCCGCCAGTGAGCTTGGACGTTGTGCTGCTGTGGCGAAAGGTGTTTTAACTTCTCCTAGGGAAACACTGATCGATTCGCTATCTATTGCATCGCCAGTAGCTGGATCTTACGAATTCATTGGGTTTTAGGAGCCAACTTGCTGGCGAAAGATTTAATTCAGCGTTTCCCTCGCCTCATTTACCAATTGATTAATTGATTAAGGGGGTTGTGTGTCACAGTCGATTACCAGTTCGAGGGCCACTGAGAGTGAGATTGTCCGTAAATGGTTGCTGGAATCTCGGGGTGCTAATAAACCGTTGATTCTTGGAGTATCTGGGTACGGTGGTGTAGGAAAAAGCTACCTCCTTAACTCGGTCCTAAGTGACATTCAACTTCATAAGAATGGTTGGCTCGAAATTCGTGTCGATGGTTCAGATGCAAACTCTCTTGGGAATTTTATTCAACTTCTCGACAACAAATTTTGTCCAAAAAAAATATATGCAGGTCGTTCAACAGAAGATTTTTTTCCTCAGATAAGAAAATTGGCGAGACAACATAGAGCTCTTTCTGAGGCGCTTGACGAAGAACTTAAGCAAAGCAATTTAGGAAAGCAGGCCAAAGAAATCTTTAGGCAACTCTTCGAAGGAGGGTCTCTTTTTAACAAGATGATACCCAAGACAAAAGAATATCTTGATTTCGAGACAATTCAAAATCATGGGTTTGAGCAAGACTTATCAAACACAATTGACTGGGCTGAATCAGCAATAGCCATGGTGAATCCATCTTGGCTTCCTGGTCCCATCCAAGATGTTCTTGGAATAACCTTTAAAAAGCGAATTCGGCATGATTTATTCAATCTTGCTGCTGAGCTCTACCTATCTGATCTTGAGGCCATGCTCGCCAAACCCCGGTCGATCGATCGATTTAAGTTAACAAAGTCTAGCCTCAAGCACACATATAACAAGCTTTTACTTGTTATTGACGACTATGAGATTCTCGGAAAAACCATATCCGAGTTCGTCGTCTCATCTCTTATTCCTGCGCTAGAACGGGCAAGCTTCCCAGTCAAAATTGTGATCCTTGGACGCGATGATCTATTCAATGCGCATGTAGGGTTCCAGCAATTTTTGCAAAATTTAATTTCCAGTCGGATTCGCTTGGAGCGATTCACGGATGATGTCGCCCTCAAAATGTTTAATGAAGCAGGATATGGCCCGGATGAGTGCAAGGACATGCTCGACAAATCAAAGGGCTATCCTTTTTTAGTATCTCTATTTTGTGAAGCCAAAGGAGGTACAGTCTCTTTCTATCAGCAGTTCTGGGACCGAACAACCCGTTGGCTAACTCCGAATGAAAAGTCATGGATAATTCCAATTGCTTATCTGGATCGTGTTGATCGTTCCACGCTTGGCCACATGATCCCTAATGTAGACCCAGAGATCGTTATGACTTGGTTCCAGCATGAAGCCTCCTTACGTGACCCCATGGCACCACATTTTGTTATGGCGCCATTTATTCGCGAAATGTTCAAGGAATATCATAAAATCGTAGTAGGTAAGCGTGACGTACAAGCGGTTCAAAGACGGGCAGAAGAATCTGTTCAGGGTGGCTTTGCTTCCACAAGTGATTGAGGTTCTGTTGAATTTTGGCATAAATTTATTGAGGGTAACTCACAAACCAGTCCAATAAGTTTAAATTTCAAGATAAATCGGCATCTTTTTTAATTTATTAGTAGATCTAATACTCCAATGGACGACGCATGTATAATATCCTATCTAGATTATATTTTATAATCTGGTCTTCACTTGTCATTATTGCTAATACGCACGCGGCAGTTATTTATGGAACGACATCAGCTGGATACATACGAGGCTGGGACGTCACCACAGGAGCAGAAATTAGCAGTTTAAGTCCTGCTATTACGAGCTTTGGACTGGCGTATGGCGATGGCGTCATTTATGGAACGACATCAGCTGGAAACATTCGGGGTTGGGACGTCACCACAGGAGCAGAAATTAGCAGTTTAAGTTTTGCTATTACGAGCTTTGGACTGGCGTATGGCGATGGCGTCATTTATGGAACGACATCAGCTGGAAACATACGGGGCTGGGACGTCACCACAGGAGCAGAAATTAGCAGTTTAAGTCCTGCTATTACGAGCTTTGGACTGGCGTATGGTGATGGCGTCATTTATGGAACGACATCAGCTGGAAACATACGGGGCTGGAACGTCACCACAGGAGCAGAAATTAGCAGTTTAAGTCCTGCTATTACGAGCTTTGGACTGGCGTATGGCGATGGCGTCATTTATGGAACGACATCAGCTGGAAACATTCGGGGTTGGGACGTCACCACAGGAGCTGAAATTAGCAGTTTAAGTCCTGCTATTACGAGCTTTGGACTCGCTGTTCAATCAACATTACCTGTACCAGTACCTGCGCCACCAACAGCCTTCTTGTTATTGATAGGTGGTATTGTTTCGATAATACTGCTTAGAACAAGCCAAATGGCCATGCTCGAATTGAACACTGATCACGTGTAACCGTTCACACCCCCTTAAGGAAAGCCGCCAGCGTGATGATTTGTATGGCATAGTTGCGAAACTTGGAAACGACCTGACAGACGCGGCGCGATGCACCTGAGCAAACATGACCTGTTCCAGATGAACGACGAGTGGCTGAAGAAGCTGCCGGCGGAGCTATTGCTGGAAGTGTCGAAGCGCCTGTTGCACGACGTGAA
>JAKOZI010000177.1 GCA_029780075.1 Pseudomonadota bacterium | reverse complement strand
CCGGGTCGAGATGCTGCACAACGAACCGGAGCGCTTCTACTCGGTGACCCAGGTCGGCATTACGCTGGTCTCATTGGGTCTTGGCGCCGTCGGCATGGAGACGATCAGCAATCTCACCGACTCGACTTTTGTTGCCACTTTCATGATGTTCGGCAATAGCGAGGCGCTGATCAAGGCCGCGCATACGGTGTCCTATGTCTTCGCCTTCGTCGTGATTTCCTTTCTGCACGTGGTCGCCGGGGAACTGGCGCCGAAAGTGCTCGCTTTCCACAAGGCCGAACAACTGAGCATGGCCGTCGGCGGGATCATCAACATTCTGTATCTGACCTTCCGACCCCTGATCTTCATCATGAAGCTGTCTTCGGACGGCTTGCTGCGGATTTTCGGGCAGCGCAACCTTGAAGGCCATGGCGAGAGCCATTTCACGATGTCCGTCGAGGAAATTCGCATGATCCTTTCCGCCAGTGAGAAGGACGGGACGCTGGCGCCGGAAGAAACCGAGATGATCCGTGGCGTGTTCAAACTCGACGAGCACACCGTGCGTGAGGCGATGATCCCGCGTACGCGGATCCGCGCACTGGCTAAGGAGGATACTTTGGCCGAGGCGCTGCGGGTCTTCCGCGACGTCCCGCACGCGCGCTTTCCGGTCTTCGACAAGAGTCTCGACCGGATTACCGGTGTGGTGGCGATCAAGGAACTGTTGACCGTGATGGCCGAAAGCAGTGGTCAGACGCTCGAAGAGGTCAGTCAGCGCCCGGTCAGCGAGTTCGTGCAGGCGCCGTACGTGGTTCCGAACAGCAAGTTGTTGAGCGACCTGCTCAAGGACTTCAAGCGTACACGGCAACAGATGGCCGTGGTGATCGACGAGTATGGCGGCACTGAAGGCATTATCACGCTCGAAGACATCCTTGAAGAAATCGTCGGCGACTACGAGGACGAATTTACCCGTCAGGCGCGGCGCGTCAAGAAACTGCTGGGTAGCCAATACGAGATCGATGCGTCAATGCGGGTCTCCGACCTCGACGCACTGCTTGACTTCCCCTTCCCGACCGATGACGATTACGTCACGCTCGCGGGCCTGTTCTACAAGCGGCACGGTAGTGTGCCGAAGGTCGGCGACACCGTCAAACTGGAGGGCGGCCAACTGACGGTGCTGGAGATGGACAACCACCGGATCACCTTGTTGAAGTTCGAAGACACTGCGGTGGGTGACGACGGTGTCGTTCGCCTGGTTGAAAACTCTTCGGCGGCGGACACCAACCTGGCCCCTCCCGAAGCGCCCCAATAGTCGCTTGGCGCGAGCGCTGAGATGTGGGGTGCATGAATGATGAGATGAGGCGTCTGCCTGCGGGCCGAGGCGACGCTTGCACCTCATCAACTCATCAGCGTACGCAATCCACCGAGTAGACAGGTTTGCCGTCGACGATAGCCTTCACCAAGCCATGCACGTCGGTTTCGAAGCCTGGGAAGTGCTCGTTGAAATCGCGCGCGAACTGGAGATAACGAACGATCGTCGCGTTGAAACGCTCACCCGGAATCAGGAGCGGTATTCCTGGCGGGTAGGGTGTCAGTAGCGTACTGGTAATCCGCCCTTCGAGATCGTCTATCGGAACTCGGTCGATCTCGCGGTGCGCCATCCTGGCGAAAGCGTCGGTCGGTTTCATCGCCGGTTCCATGTCCGAGAGATACATGCGCGTGGTCAGGTGCGCGACATCATTGGCCGCGTAGACGCCGTGGATCTGCCGGCAGAGGTCCTTCAGGCCGCAGCCCTCGTAGCGCGGATTCTTCGCCAGGAACACCGGCATTACCTTCCACAGCGGCAGGTTCTGGTCGTAACCATCCTTGAACTGTTGCAACTCGGTGACCATTGTGTTCCATCGGCCCTTGGTAATGCCGATGGTGAACATGATGAAGAACGAATACAGGCCGCACTTCTCGACGATGATGCCGTGCTCGGCGAGGTACTTGGTGACGATTGCTGCGGGAATGCCCCACTCGGCGAAATCGCCGTCAACATCAAGACCCGGCGTAATGATCGTGGCCTTGATCGGGTCGAGCATGTTGAAGCCTTCGGCGAGCATGCCAAAGCCGTGCCAGCGCTCGCCGGGCTTGAGTATCCAGGCTGAACGGTCTTCGAGTCCTTCTCCCGCGAGGTCGTCTGGCCCCCACACCTTGAACCACCAGTCGGCCCCCCACTCCTGCTCGACCTTGCGCATCGTGCTGCGGAAGTTGAGCGCTTCGGCAATCGACTCTTCGACCAGCGCCTTTCCGCCGGGGGTTTCCATCATTGCTGCCGCCACATCGCAGGATGCGATGATCGCGTATTGCGGCGAGGTCGAGGTGTGCATCAGGTAAGCCTCGTTGAAGACGTCTCGGTCGAGTTTCCGCCCTTCGGAATTTTGTACCAGAATCTGCGAGGCCTGCGAGAGACCCGCCAACAGTTTATGGGTCGACTGTGTCGAGAAGATCATCGCGTCCTTGCAGCGCGGGCGATCTGCGCCGATGGCATGATAATCGCCGTAGAAATCGTGGAAGGCCGCGTGTGGCAGCCAGGCCTCATCGAAATGCAGCGTGTCGATCACGCCATCGAGCATTTCCTTGATTTCCTCGACGTTGTACAGGATGCCGTCATACGTGCTCTGGGTGATGGTGAGGACACGCGGTTTGGCGTCGACCGCGCGCGCGAAAGGATGCGCGGCGATTTTCTTCTCGATGTTCTCCCAGCGGAATTCCGCCTTCGGAATCGGTCCGATGATCCCGTAGTGGTTGCGCGTCGGCATCAGGAATACGGGGATGGCGCCGGTCATGATGATCGAATGGAGAATCGACTTGTGACAGTTGCGGTCGACGATGACGATGTCTCCCGGTGCAACCGTCGAGTGCCAGACGATCTTGTTCGATGTGGACGTCCCGTTGGTGACGAAGAAAAGGTGATCGGCGTTGAAAATGCGTGCGGCGTTGCGTTCCGAGGCTGCCACCGGGCCGGTGTGGTCGAGCAGTTGCCCGAGTTCCTCGACGGCATTGCAGACGTCGGCGCGCAACATGTTCTCGCCGAAAAACTGGTGGAACATGCGGCCGACCGGGCTCTTGAGAAAGGCCACTCCTCCCGAGTGACCCGGGCAGTGCCAGGAATACGAACCGTCCTCGGCGTAGTGCGTCAGGGCGCGGAAGAACGGCGGGGACAGGCTCTCCAGGTAGGCCCTGGCCTCGCGAACCACATAGCGACCGATGAATTCGGCGGTGTCTTCGAACATGTGGATGAAGCCGTGCAGCTCGCGCAGGACATCGTTCGGGATGTGGCGCGAGGTTCGCGTCTCGCCGTACAGGAAGATCGGGATATCTTCGTTGCGGCAGCGGATCGCCTTGACGAAGGCACGCAGGCTGGCGATGGTCTGCTCGGCCTTGCCGTTTCTGAAGTCTTCGTCGTCGATCGACAGGATGAACGTCGAGGCGCGGCTCTGCTGCTGCGCAAAGGAAGTCATGTCACCGAAGCTGGTGACGCCGAAGACTTCAAAACCCTTCTTTTCGATCGCCTTGGCGAGTGAACGTATACCGAGTCCGCCGGTGTTCTCGGAACGGTAGTCCTTGTCGATGATGATGACCGGAAAATTGAAGTGCATGCGGGAATCCAGTACCAAATCAAGAGTGGAAGGACGACAAAGTCGCGGGGGATTCCATGGATTGTTGATCGGCATGCCCGTTGCGCTTGCGGGGCGGCGGGCAGCGGCAAAACACTCAGATCTTCGGCAAGGTCACCCCGGTCTGACCCTGGTACTTGCCGCCGCGATCCTTGTACGATGTTTCACATTCCTCATCGGATTCGAAGAACAGGACTTGCGCGATGCCTTCGTTGGCGTAGATCTTGGCGGGCAGCGGCGTGGTGTTCGAAAACTCCAGCGTCACATGGCCTTCCCATTCGGGTTCAAACGGCGTCACGTTGACGATGATGCCGCAACGTGCATAGGTGCTCTTGCCAAGACAGATGGTCAGCACGCTGCGCGGGATGCGGAAATACTCGATGGTGCGTGCCAGGGCAAAGGAGTTCGGCGGAATGATGCAGAAATCGCTGGTGACCTCGACAAAGGAATTGGGATCGAAGTTTTTCGGATCCACGATGGTCGAGTTCAGATTGGTGAACAGCTTGAATTCTCTTGAACAGCGAATGTCGTAGCCGTAACTCGAGGTCCCGTAAGAGACGATGCGGCGGCCGTCGATCTCGCGCACCTGTTGAGGTTCGAAGGGATCGATCATGCCGTGCTGTTCGGCCATGCGGCGGATCCACCTATCCGATTTGATTGACATCGCGCTTCACCCGGACACCCCGATATGGGAAAGGTCCCCATTCTACGGTGTCTGGGAGGTGGAAGAAACTGCTTGCTATGCTGGCGTTTGGGCCGTCGTCGCGCGCGCCAGTCCGCTCAGGTGTTCTGGACGACGATGCTCGGAAATCGGGAACTCATGTCTCTGGTCCGTTCGGCGACCTTGACCGCCAGTCGGCGAGCGATCGCGCGGTAGATGTCGGCCGCGCGCGAGTCGGGGGCGCCCACTACCGTGGGTTTGCCCGAGTCGGTCAACTCACGGATCGAAAGTTCCAGTGGCAGGGAACCGAGCAACTCCGTATCGTAATCCTTGCACATCTGCTCGCCGCCGCCGTGACCGAAAATGTGTTCCGCATGTCCACATTGCGAGCAGATGTGGATACTCATGTTCTCCACCAGGCCGAGAATCGGGATGCCGACCTTCTCGAACATCTTCAGGCCCTTGCGTGCGTCGATCAGGGCAATGTCCTGCGGGGTGGTGACGATCACCGCGCCGGTCACAGGGACTTTCTGCGCCAGGGTCAGTTGCGTGTCGCCGGTCCCGGGTGGCATGTCGACCAGCAGGTAATCGAGGTTGTGCCAGTTGGTCTGCTTGAGCAACTGCTCGAGCGCCTGGGTAACCATCGGTCCCCGCCAGACCATTGGTGAATCGATGTCGATCATGAAGCCGATCGACATCGCCTGTAGACCATACGCCTGCAAGGGGTCCATCGAGACGCCATCCTGCGACTCGGGTTTCTGTCCCACCAGGCCAAGCATCTGCGGTTGGGAGGGGCCATAGATATCGGCGTCGAGCAACCCGACGCGGGCGCCTTCCTGCGCCAGTGCCAGCGCCAGATTCACCGCCGTTGTACTCTTGCCGACACCGCCTTTGCCGGAAGCGATGGCGATGATGTTCTTGACGCCCGGCAGCGGTTTCAAGCCGCGCTGCACGGTGTGGGCGACGATGTTGACCGCGACATTGACGCTGATCTTGCCGATGCCCGGGATCACTGCGAGTTTTCCGATCACTGCGCCGCGAATGTTTTCGACTTGTGTTTGCGCGGGATAACCCAACTCGATATCGAGCGAGACGTCTGCGCCTTGAACCCGGATGTTCCTGGCCGAACGTGTCGAGACATAATCTCTTTGGGTATTGGGATCGATCAGATCCTTCAGTGCCGCCTGTACGATTTCAGTGTCGATAGCCATTGGTCAAAGCTCCTGTGGTAGATACTGGACTAATTTACTCCAGTTTACAACAAAACTGGCTGTCGACTGATCGCGGCAAGCCTCCCGTTCACGGATCATGCATGGTTCCTGCGCTCCGCCAGGGCGGGGCCGATCTTCAGGAATGAGGTTGACGCACCCAGTTTCGCCAGGCTTCGAAGACTGCCGGGTGCAGTGCGGCGATCACCGGCCGACGCCATACCTCGTCGGCATCGTAGTCGTCGTGCTCGAGGGTGCACATCTGACCACCGGCCTCGCGCAGGATCAGACTGCCGGCGGCATAGTCCCAGAGCATCTGGCCACCGTGCAGGTAGAGGTCGAGCCGGCCGGCGGCGAGATTGCACCAGTCGAGCGTCGAACTGCCAAAATTGCGTTGCGAGTAGAAAGGGGGGCTTACGGCGATGCGATCGGCCAGCAGCTTCGGGATGCGCTTGAAGTCGACTCCGCCAACGGCGCGTCCGATATCCGCGGTGACCTGGCGGAGCGGCAGCCGGCGGCCATTGAGGTAGGCGCCATGGCCTTCGCGAGCATAGAACATCTCGTCGGTGATCGGGTTGTAGGTTACCGCCAGACGTGTGCGCCGCGCGCGCATCCAGGCGATGGAAACCGCAAAGCACGGCAGCCCGTTGATGAAGTTGGTGGTGCCGTCAATCGGGTCGATACACCAGAGTCCGCGGTCGTCGTCGCTGCTGTCGTGCCATCTGGCTTGCTGCACCGCAGCCGTCATCTCTTCGCCAATGATCGGGCAGTGGTGAATCTCCGTCAGCCGGTCAAGGAGAAAATGCTGCGCGGCCAGATCGGCCTCCGAGCACAGCGAGCCGTCGTCCTTGCGCTGACCATGACTGACGCGCAAGAAGCGCGGAATGATTTCACGCTGCGCGACTTCCCGGACCAGCGCCACACTGGCATCGAGCATCTGTTTCAGGTCACTGTCGGCGATCGCCACCATGGTGGTGTTCTTTGCATTGCGCATGCCGAGTCAGGCGCGCCACTTGATCGAGCAGCCGATGCTGGCAATCTGCTCACGCGGACCCTGTCCGGTTTCGGCAATCAGGCGCATCGCCTCGAAGAGCTCGCGACGGACATGGGGCCCTGCCGGCAGGCGTCCGCTGGCATCGAGACGTCCCCGGTACTGCAGCTGGAGTTGCTGGTTGAAGCCGAAGAAATCCGGCGTGCATACGGCGCCGTAGGCGCGCGCGACAGCCTGTGTGGTGTCATGCAAATAGGGAAAGGAAAAGGCCAGTTGTTCGGCCACACGCTGCATGTTTTCCAGGGAATCCTCCGGGTATTCGCCGGGGTCGTTGCTCATGATGGCTGCAACGCCAATGCCCAGTGCCTGCAAGTCGCGCGCGTCACGGCAGATACGGTCGATGATGGCCTTGACATAGGGGCAGTGGTTGCAAATGAACATCAGCAGCAAGCCGTTCGGGCCGAGCAAAGAAGCAAGGGTGTGTCGCGAGGCATGCGTATCCTCGAGTTCGAAGTCGACGGCCTGCCAGCCAAAGTCACAAACCGGGGTATTGCTTGCCATCACCGACATCCTTCCAAACAACGACCACTGAGCCCTTAAGCTCTTATAATAGCACGGTGGATTGCCCCCGCTTTTATTGCCCACTGCCGCTGGCGGTCGGAGAGCGCGTCGAATTGCCGGCGCGGGTCGCGCAGCATGCGGTCAGGGTGCTGCGCCTACGTTGTGGCGATGCGTTGACGCTCTTCAACGGGGTTGGCGGGGAATATCGTGCCCGGATAATCGACGGCGTGCTTGCGCGGGTCAGCGTCGAAGTCCACGAATGGCTTGCCACGGAGCGTGAATCGCCGCTTTCGGTTACTCTGGTGCAGGCGCTGCAAGCCGGTGAGAAGATGGACCTGACGGTGCAGAAGGCCGTCGAACTGGGCGTTGGGCGCATTGTCCCGGTGCTCTCGAGGCGCAGTGTGCTGCGTCTTGAAGGCGATCGCGTCCTGCGCCGCCTGGAGCATTGGCGTGGCATCGTGGCCGCAGCCTGCGAGCAGTGTGGGCGCAATCGGCTGCCGGAAGTGACGGCTCCAGAGAGCCTCGAAAAATGGCTGATGCGTAAGCCCTTGAACGCGGGGGTGCGCCTGACCCTGGCGCCCACGGCGGGATGTTCCCTGACGACGCTGCCGTCGGCGGCCGGCGGCGCAGTTGAACTGTTGGTCGGCCCCGAGGGGGGGCTGGCACCCGAGGAGGTGCGGTTGGCGGCGTTGACCGGTTTTGTCTCGGTTCGCCTTGGGCCGCGTGTCCTGCGTACCGAAACGGCTGGCCTCGCTGCCCTGGCAGCAATCCAGTTTTTGTGGGGTGACTTGAAGGAGGAGACGACTGATGTTTGAATCAGCAGAACTTGGGCACAAGGTCGACAAGGAAACGTTCCGGGTCGAGGAACCGAAGCTGCGCGCGGCGCTGCTCGAAACGCAGGAGCAATTGCGCGAAAACGGCAGCTTTCCGGTGATCATTCTGATCAGCGGTGTCGACGGGTCCGGCAAGGGTGAAACGATCAACATCCTCTATGAGTGGATGGACCCACGTTACCTCTCGACGCATGCCTTTTACGCGCCGACCGCTGAAGAGCGCGCCCGCCCGTCGATGTGGCGGTACTGGCGTGCGCTGCCCCCGAAAGGTCGAATCGGGATCTTTTCGGGTTCGTGGTATTCGCACCCGATCGCCGAGCGAATCAGCAACAGCCTTTCGCGCTCCGATTTCGACCAGCGCATGGATCAGCTCAACCGTTTCGAGGCGATGCTGGTCAACGAAGGCGCGCTGGTGCTCAAGTTCTGGATTCACCTCTCCAAGGATGCGCAACGCGAGCGCCTGAAGTCGATTGAAGCGAACCCGCTGACCCGTTGGCGAGTGACCAAGGCGAGTTGGGACCGTCTGAAGACTTACGACAAGTTGCAGGAAGTTGCCGGTCACCTGCTGCGCACCACGAACACCCCCTGGGCGCCGTGGATCATCGTCGAGGGCACCGATGACCGTTATCGTTCGCTGACCGTCGGGCGGACGATCCTTGACGCGCTGCAGAAGCGTCTGGCCGAAAAGCGCGAGCAGATCTCGCCGGTGGCCCCGCCATTGTCGCCGCGAATCGACCGTCTCGATGTGCTGAGTTCGCTGGACATGTCGCAGAGTCTGAACAAGAAGACCTACGAAACGGAACTGGCCACCTGGCAGGGACGGCTGGCGGAGTTGATGCGCCACCCGGAGTTCAAGAAACGGGCCTTGATTCTCGCGTTTGAAGGTTCGGACGCCGCTGGCAAGGGCGGCGCCATTCGGCGCGTCATGTCGGCCATGGACGCGCGTCAATATCAAATCATCCCGATCGCCGCACCGACTGAAGAAGAGCGCGCACAGCCCTATCTGTGGCGATTCTGGCGGCACATGCCGCGCCTCGGGCGAGTGGCCATTTTCGACCGCACCTGGTTTGGTCGCGTGCTCGTCGAGCGGGTGGAGGGATTCTGCAGCGAAGCGGACTGGTTGCGCGCCTATTCCGAGATCAACGATTTCGAACATGACATCTGGCGCGCCGGCGGCATTGTCATCAAGTTCTGGCTGCAGATCAGTGACGAGGAACAACTCAAACGCTTCGAGGAGCGCGCCCAGATCGAGCACAAACGCTTCAAGATCACCGAGGAAGACTGGCGCAACCGCGAGAAGGCAGGCGCCTATCATACGGCGGTCTGTGACATGATCGACCGCACCAGTTCCGGTACCGCGCCGTGGACCATCGTCGAGTCCAACGACAAGTTGTTTGCCCGGATCAAGGTCTTGCGGACGATCTGCGAACGTCTGGAAAAGGAACTGAAAGTCGACCCGATGAAGGAGGCGAGGGTTCTGATGCCGAGAGCGGCGAAGGCAGAGGCGCTGAAGGAGGCGAAAACCGAGGGGCCGTCGCCAGCCGAGCAGGCCCATGACGCCAAGGCCCCGAAGGGGAAAACCGTGCGCGTCGAGAAGGAGAAAGAGGCGAAGGATCTGAAGGACGCCAAGACCGGCGAGAAGGCCAGACCGGCGGTGTGAGATGGCGGACGCCGTGAGTGCTGCCCAGTTCGTGGCCTGGTTCAGGTCGGTTGCGCCGTACGTCAATCTGTTTCGCGGCAAGACCTTCCTGATCGCTTTCGGAGGCAAGGCCATCGCCGGACAACTGGCGCGTACGCTGGCCTATGACGTGAATCTGTTGGCGGCGCTCGGCGTACGCCTGGTGCTGGTACACGGTGCACGGCCGCAGATTGAAGCGTTGTTGCGCCAGCGCGGGTTGCCATCGGTCTATCACGGCAACTATCGGGTTACCGATGCGCAGGCGATCGATTGTGTCATCGACGCTGTGGGCAGTATCTACGTGGAAATCGAGGCCCTGCTGTCGCAGGGCCTCGCCGATACCCCAATGGCCAACAGTACCATCCGGGTGGTGGGTGGGAATTTCATTACCGCCAAACCGGTGGGTGTGGTCGATGGCGTCGATCTGCAGTACTCCGGCCAGGTACGCAAGATTGATGCCGAGGGCATCCGCGCGCAGCTGGGGCTCGGCAACATCGTTCTCCTGTCGTGTATCGGCTCCAGTCCGACCGGCGAGATCTTCAACCTGGCGATGGAGGAGGTCGCAGAAGCTGTGGCCACCGCGCTGCTCGCCGACAAGCTGATTTTTCTGAGCGATAGTCGTGGTGCGACCGACATCGACGGAGCCTTGCTTGACGAGTTGACGGTCGAAGCTGCCGAGCGTCTGATCAGCCTGGGTGATTGGCTGTCGACGGACCTCAAGCGCTACCTACCCTGCGCTGTCCGCGCCAGTCGCGCTGGTGTCGGTCGTGTGCATCTGATTGGTTACGATGAAGATGGCACGATGCTGCGAGAACTTTTTACCCGTGACGGGGTGGGTACGGTAGTCACCCGCGAGTCGCTGGAACAGTTGCACGACGCCCGGCCCGATGACATTGGTGGGCTGGTCGCACTGATCGAGCCGCTCGAAGAAGATGGTACACTGGTGCGCCGCTCGCGCGAGTTGCTCGAGCGCGAGATCACGCGCTTCTCCGTGGTTGAGCACGATGGCGTGATCGTCGGATGCGCTGCCCTGTATCCCTATGGCGAAGGGCAGGCCGAACTGGCCTGTCTCGCCGTGCATCCGCACTATCGTCGCTGGGGCTACGGCGCTCTCTTGATGAAGCATATCGAGGCTCAAGCGCGTGCTTCTGGTGTCAAGCGCCTGTTCGTGCTGACTACCGTGACCTCGCAGTGGTTCAAGGAGCGTGGTTTTACGGTCCGCCAGATTGACGAGTTACCGGCTGAGAAACGACTGGTCTACAACCTGCAACGTCGTTCCAGCGTATTGATGAAGGAACTCTAGGGACCGCTTGTCAGGTTGCCCGTGGGCCGGCCGGCGGAACCCCGAGGAGTCATTGAGGAGTTGATTGCATGACCCGAATGGTGAATTGTGTCAAGCTCGGCCGTACGGCAGAGGGCCTGGATTTTCCCCCGTATCCCGGCGAGTTGGGCAAGCGTGTATATGAGGCCGTTTCAAAGGAAGCATGGCAACAATGGGTTCGCATGCAGACCATGATCATCAACGAGAATCGTCTTAATCTGGCTGATGCGGCGCATCGCAAGTATCTGGCCGAACAGATGGAGAGGCATTTCTTCGGTGGTGGTGCCGATAAGGTGCAGGGGTACGTGCCGCCTGGCGCCTGAGCCGCAGGGTCGCCTCCGGGTGCGTCGGGCCGATCGAGGCGCCGAACGGCGCGCCGTGGGGGTATTCAGGTGGCGGTCAGCGTCTGCACACCGGCACCTGTAGCCAACAGGCAGATATCCGCCGGACGAGACGCAAAAAGGCCGTTGGTGACCACTCCGACGATCTGATTGAGGCGTGTTTCCAACGCCACCGCGTCTTCAATCCTGAGTCCGTGGACGTCCACAATGCAATTGCCGTTGTCGGTGACAAAATTCGCGCGCAGGCGTGGGCTGCCACCGATCCTCGACAGTTCGCGTTGGACGTGGCCAAGCGCCATCGGGATCACTTCGACCGGTAGCGGGAAGCGGCCGAGCACCGGTACCAACTTGGAGGCATCGGCAATGCAGACGAACTTTCCGGCGACGGCGGCAACGATCTTCTCACGGGTCAAGGCGCCGCCGCCACCCTTGATCATCTGCATGGCCGCATTGATCTCGTCTGCGCCGTCCACGTAAACCGGGATCTGGTCTACGTCGTTGAGGTCAAATACCTCGATGCCATGGCCTTCGAGGCGTTTGCGCGTGGCCTCCGAACTGGCTACTGCGCCGCGGATTCGGTGCCGGATTTCAGCCAGCGCATCAATGAAGAAATTGGCTGTCGAGCCAGTTCCGACACCGACGATTCCTCCTTCGACGACATGTGTAATCGCTGCGCGACCGACCGCTTTCTTCAGTTCGTCCTGGGTCATGATTGTTCTTTGCCTCGTCGTCGGTGGTGTGTCGAAGGGTGGCATTGTAACGAACGCCGGTGATTGAAGACAGCCGTAGCTTCACGACGCCCGTGGAGGAGCGCTGTGCGACAAGCCGGGTTGGCACGGGTGGCAGGCGCCAGGGGAAATCAGCGATAATCCGCTCGAACCATCAACAGGAGGCGCGAGTGGCTGACGAAAGTCCGTTCAAGGGGCAGACCGGGATCCGGCGCATATGGAACGCCTTGCATTTCTCAGGCGCCGGCCTGCGAGCGGCGTATGCGGCGGAAGACGCTTTTCGGCAGGAGGTGCTGCTCGCCGCGCTGCTCATACCCTTGGCCTTCTTCCTGTCGCCGAATGGCCTGGGGCGCGCGCTGCTGGTTGGCAGCGTGTTGCTGGTGTTGATCGTCGAATTACTCAATTCGGCGATCGAAGCCACCGTCGATCGGATCTCGCTGGAGCGGCATCCGCTGGCCAAGCGGGCCAAGGACATCGGTAGTGCTGCGGTGTTGCTGGCGCTGTTCAATGTGCTGGCGATCTGGGCCTGCGTGTTGATCGGCTGAACGGGGTCTCTGCCGGCATCCTGTCCGCCATCCCGTTGGGTCTGGGCGATGCGGTCGTGGACCCGTCGCCCCGGTGTTCTTCAAATGATGCGGCGAAGATGGATCAGCACCGAAATCTTCGCTCCCAGCCAGCCCAGAGCGCTGCCAATGGCGGTCAGGACAAGGATGTCACTGACCGATAGACCTTGCAGTGCGAAGTTGGCGCCGTAGAGGCGTGCAAGTTCGGCTACCGGTGGGGTGAGGAGTTGAAAACCGGCGCTCACCAATACGGCCGCACACAAGCCCCCCAGCGCACCTTGTAGCAGCCCGAAATAGTGGAGGGGCCGCTGAATGTAGGTATCGGTTGCCCCGATCAGTTTGGCAAGTTCGATTTCGGCAGCCTGCGCGAGGATTTGCAGACGAATGGTGTTGAAGGTGATGGTCACCAGAGCGCCGGCAAAGAGGACAGCAAGCAGGATGACGACGAGTTTGCCGAGGCGGAGCAGGGCATCGAAGCGTTTGACCCAGGCCGAGTCGAGTTGGACGTGCGCAACCTTTGGCCAGGTGGAAAATATCTTGGCCAGACTTTCGAGCGCTTCAGGTTGCGCCTCTGTCGGGGTGATGATGAACGCGTCCGGCAGCGGGTTTCGCGGCAGACTGGCGATGATTTCGGTCATGCCTTCGGAGGCCTGCAGGCGCTTGAGCGCTTCCTCGCGCGGGACGAAACGCCAGGGGCCGGCCCTGACTTCCTTGAGCCGGGATTCGATTTCAGAATGCTCGCGTTTGCCGGCATCAAGAGCCAGGAAAATGCTGATCTGTTGTACGCCGGGTGTATCGCCGGTCAGCTTGCGCAAGTTGTCGAGAGTCAGCCAGCCCGCCGTCGGCAGGGTCAGCGCGACGCCGATGACCAGCAGCGACAGCAGCGAATTGAGCGGTGCTGCCGTCAGGCGACGCAGCGCATCCCGCAGCGCCGCCAGATGTTGCGCGAGCCAGGCACTCACGCGGTACCACCCTCGGTACTCTGGGTTTGCGCGTCGCTCATCTCGCCCTGGTCGAGGCGCAGAATTCGTGGTTGCAGATGCGGCAGATGCAGGGGATCGTGGGTGGCGATCAGTACGGTTACTCCAACCTGTTGAAACGCGCGGAAGATCTCGAGGATCTCGGCCGCCGATGCGGTATCGAGGTTGGCGGTGGGTTCGTCGGCGAGAATGATGGCCGGTCGATTGACGACCGCGCGGGCAATCGCCAGGCGCTGTTGCTCGCCGCCCGAGAGGGCGATTGGAAAGGCTTTTTCGCGATTGGGCAGACCGACCTTGGCCAGCGCGGCCTGTGCGCGCCGCATCGCTTCGCGGGCCGGGTGGCCAACGATTGCCAGCGGCAACAGCACGTTGTCGAGCACCGTGCGGTCGAACAGAAGCTTGCGATCCTGGAAGATCAGGCCGAGCTTGCGGCGCAGGTACGGAATGGCGTTCCTGCGCAGTGAAGCGAGGTTCTGTCCGTTGATCACAATGCTGCCAGACGTCGGGCGCTCGATCGCGGCAAGTAGTTTGAAGAGGGTCGATTTCCCGGCGCCGGAGTGGCCCGTTAGAAACACCATCTCGCCTGCCGTGATTTCAAAGCTCACTTTCCTGAGCGCTTCACGGCCTTCCGGGTAGCGTTTGGTGACGTCGCAGGCGGTGATCACTCGAACATGGCATCTACAAAATCGCGGGCCACGAACGGCCGCAGATCGTCAATGCTCTCGCCGACGCCGATGAAGCGAACGGGTTTCGGGCACTGGCGGGCGATCGCGGCGACCACCCCGCCTTTAGCCGAACCATCGAGCTTGGTCAGCACCAACCCGGTGACCTGGATGGCCTTGTCAAAGGCCATCACCTGTTGCAGCGTGTTCTGGCCAAAGGTGGCGTCGAGTACCAGCAGCGTCTCATGCGGGCCGGACGGATCGGCCTTCTGGATGACGCGGCGCACCTTCGCGATTTCGTCCATCAGGTGCAACTGCGTCGGCAGGCGGCCGGCGGTGTCGGCGAGCACGATGTCGATACCGCGTGCTCTGGCGGCGGCGATGGCGTCGAAGATCACTGCCGCCGGGTCGCCGGACAACTGTGAGACGACGCTGACGTTGTTGCGCTCGCCCCAGGTCTGCAGTTGTTCACGTGCCGCCGCACGGAAAGTGTCGCCAGCAGCCAGCAGAACGGACAAACCCTGGGCCTGGAAGTGTTTGGCCAGCTTGCCGATCGAGGTCGTCTTGCCGGCGCCGTTCACGCCAGCGATCATGATGATGAACGGGCGGTGCGAGGCAAGATCGAGAGGTTCTTCGAGGGGCTGCAGGAGTTCCAGCAGGATTTCCGACAGCGCTCGCTGGATGGCCTGCGGGGTGTCGAGCTTGTCGCGTTTCGCCCGTACCTTCAGGTGGTAGAGAAGGTGCTGGGTAGCGTCCAGGCCGACGTCACTGCCCAGCAGCAGGGCTTCGAGATCTTCGAGCAATTCGTCGTCGACCTTGCCGCGTGAGAAGAGCAGCTTCAGCTTGCCGCCAAACTGCGCCCGGGTGCGTGCGAGTCCGGCCTTGAGTCGCTCGCGCCACGGTACGGCGGCGGCATTGACCGCGACTTCGGTATCCGCCGGTGTAGTTGGCGCGGGCTTCTGGCCGGGTTGCTTCTTCAGGAAACCAAACATGGGACTTCCGTGTCTTAGGGGCGCTCGGTTACGTCGGCAGTGGTAAGATGCCGGCGCAATTACCCGACAACCTGAAATTCTATCAGAAGCGACTCATGCCCATGCGTCACGCGCGATTGATCTCCCTGTTGCTGGCTCTGGCTGCGCCAGCGCCGGTGCTTGCGGAAACTTATGAACACCAATTGGCAAACGGCTTGCGGATCATCGTCAAGGAAGATCGGCGCGCACCCACCGCGGCGCACATGGTCTGGTATCGGGCTGGCAGCATGGACGAGACCAACGGCACCACAGGTGTCGCGCATGTGCTCGAACACATGATGTTCAAGGGGACGCCGAGCGCGGGCCCCGGCGAGTTCAACCGCCGCGTGGCAGCCGCCGGCGGGCGGGACAATGCCTTCACCGGTCATGATTACACCGCCTACTTTCAGCAGGTTCCAAAGCAGAAACTGTCCGAGATGATGCAGCTTGAGGCCGATCGCATGCGCCATCTGACACTTGATGCGCAGGAGTTCGCGCAGGAGATACGGGTGGTCATGGAAGAGCGGCGGTTGCGCACGGAGGACCAGCCGCAGGCGCTGCTCTTCGAGCAACTGTCGGCAGTGGCTTTTCAGGCGCATCCGTATCGTGTGCCGGTCATCGGCTGGATGAACGACCTGGAGAACATGACCGTGAATGACGCGCGTGCCTGGTACGAGCATTGGTACGCACCAAACAACGCCTACGTCGTGGTGGTCGGTGACGTCGATCACCAGACCGTCTTCGCGGCGGCCGAGCAATACTACGGACCTTTGCCGGCGCGTCCGCTGCCGGGCAGGAAACCTCAGGACGAGCCCGTGCAGACCGGCATACGCCGCCTGACGGTGAAGGCGCCGGCCGAGTTGCCGGTGGTGATGATGGCCTACAAGGTGCCGGTGCTCCGTGACGTCGATCAGGACGTCGAGCCTTATGCACTCGAAATGCTCTCGGCGGTTCTTGCCGGCCACGAAGCGGCGCGCTTTACCAACCATCTGATTCGTCAGCAACGCCTGGCGGTGGATGCGACGGCCAGTTACGATTCCACCCGGCGTGGTCCAGGCGTCTTCCATCTGTACGGATCGCCCAGCGAAGGGAAGACTCGTGCCGACCTGGAGTCCGGTCTGCGCGCCGAAATTGCCTTGGTGCAAGCACAGGGGGTGACTCCAGACGAACTGGCGCGGGCCAAGGCACAGTTGATTGCGGGGCAGATCTACAAGCTGGACTCGATATTTGCACAGGCTATGGAAATCGGGCAACTGGAATCAGTAGGCATTCCCAATGCCCAGAACCGGCGCATGATCGAAAAGTTGCAGGCGGTCACCGCCGAGCAGATCCAGGCGGTGGCCAGAAAGTATTTTCGCGATGAGCAGTTGACCGTGGCCGAACTCGATCCGCAGCCCCTGCCGACAGCGCCGCGCGCGCGTTCGCCATTCGCCCCCCGTCATTGAGAGGGTCCTCATGAATCCGAGCATGCTGTTGATCGGCCTGTGTCTGGCGCTTTTCGCGCAGTTGAGTCACGCCGGCCCGAAGATCGAGCGCTGGCAAACGACTTCGGGCGCGCGTGTCCTATTCGTCGAGAACCATAGTCTTCCGATTGTGGATGTCCAGGTCGATTTCGCCGCGGGTACGGCACAAGACGGCGAGGGCAAGGCTGGTGTGGCCTCCCTGACCCGAGGTATCCTCGATCTGGGTGTCCCCGGCATGGACGAGACGCAGATCGCCAGCAGCATGGCCGATATCGGGGCGCTGTTGTCGGGCGGCGTAGACATGGATCGGGCCTCGGTTACGCTGCGAACGCTGTCGATGGCTGACAAGCGCGGACCGGCGCTGGAGATGCTGCGTGCCATCCTGAGTCAGCCGCAGTTTCCTGCCGCAGTCTTCGACCGTGAGCAAGCACGTTCCATCTCTGCCCTGAAGGAGGCCTTGACGCGTCCGGACGCCATTGCCAGCAAAGCCTTCTGGGCGGCAATGTACGTCGCGCATCCCTACGGACGGTATGCGACGCCGGAATCGGTGAGTTCCCTCGCACGTGCCGATGTCGTCGCTTTTCACGCCGCCCATTACACGGCCCAACGCGCGACGGTGGCCATTGTCGGAGATCTGTCGCGTGCTCAGGCGGAGTCGATCGCCGAGCAACTCACCGTCGGGCTCCCGTCGGGACCCGCCATGGCCGGGGTCGTGCTGCCGAACTTGCCGTCCGGCGGCGAACAGCGGATTGCGCATCCGGCGGTGCAGGCGCATCTCCTTCTCGGAATGCCGGCACTCCGGCGCGGTGATCCGGACTTCTTTCCCTTGTTGGTCGGGAACTATTCCCTCGGTGGCGGTGGTTTTGTTTCGCGTCTGATGAAGGAGGTCCGCGACAAGCGTGGCCTGGCGTATAGCGTACATAGCTATTTCCTGCCGTTGCAGCAGTTGGGCCCCTTCCAGATCGGCCTGCAGACCAAGAAGGCGCAGGCCAACGATGCGCTGAAGGTTACCCGCGAAGTACTGGCCACCTTCCTGGCCGAAGGGCCAAGTGAAACGGAATTGCAGGCGGCCAAGCAGAACCTGATCGGCAGCTTTCCGTTACGCCTCGACAGCAACCGCAAGATTCTGGAGAATGTCGCGCTGATCGGATTTTATGACTTGCCACTCGACTATCTCGATCGCTACCCGGAAAACATAGAAAAGGTGAGTGTGGCCGATATCAAGGCAGCGTACTCCCGGCATGTGCGACCAGAGCATCTGGTGACCGTGGTGGTGGCCGGGGAATAGCATTCTGAACACGCTGCGCATCATCGGCGGGACTTGGCGTCGGCGTGTCCTGCATTTTGCCGATGTGCCAGATTTGCGGCCGACGCCGGATCGTGTCCGCGAGACGCTGTTCAACTGGCTTGGGCAGGATCTGTCGGGCCTGGCGTGCCTGGATCTGTTTGCCGGCAGTGGTGCTCTCGGCTTTGAGGCGGCGTCGCGCGGTGCGGCCAGGGTGGTCATGGTAGACCAGTCGCCGCAGGTGCTGGCGGCGCTCGAAGCCAACGCGAGAAACCTCGGAGGAGACCCGCGTCTGCGGTTGGTGCGTTCGGATGCGGTAAGATTCGTGGGTTCTGCGGGGTCACGCTTTGACGTCCTGTTCCTTGATCCGCCGTTCCGCCAGGGCTGGATCGAGCGTCTGGCACCGATCGTGCCCGGGGTTCTGGCTGCAGACGGTGTGATCTACGCCGAAGCAGAAAATTTTCTGGAAGGCTGCGGTAGTTGGCGCACAGTGCGCCACGGTCGCGCCGGACAGGTGTTTTATCACTTGATGCGGCGAGGCGAAACTGATGGCACTGAATAGGCGAGTGGCAATCTATGCCGGAACCTTTGACCCGATGACCCGTGGCCACGAGGATCTCGTGCGGCGCGCGGCCTGTCTTTTCGACCGGGTGATCGTGGCCATTGCTCAGAACCAGCCGAAGAGACCATTTTTCTCGCTCCCCGAGCGGGTCGAGATGGCGCAGGAAGTCCTGGCGCCCTACCCGAATGCCGAAGTCTGCGGTTTCGACGGTCTACTGATGGATTTTCTGCACGCCAAGGAGGCCAAGGTGATTATCCGGGGCTTGCGTGCGGTTTCCGATTTTGACTATGAGTTCCAGATGGCGGGGATGAACAGGAACCTCTACCCCGAGGTCGAAACGGTATTTCTGACCCCGGGTGAGCAGTACCTGTTCATCTCGGCAACGATGGTGCGTGAAATCGCTGTTCTCGGCGGCGATGTCAGCAAGTTTGTGCAGCCGGCAATCTGCGGCCGACTGGCCAAAAGAGTAAGAGAAATTTCAACGATCTGAAGGAAATGCAACAATGGCTTTGATTATTACCGACGAATGCATCAACTGCGACGTGTGCGAGCCGGAGTGCCCGAACGAGGCAATTTTTCAGGGTGCGGAGATCTACGAGATTGACCCGAACAAGTGCACCGAGTGCGTTGGGCACTACGATACGCCGCAGTGTGTCGAGGTGTGTCCGGTCGATTGCATCCCGAAAGATCCTGCGCACCAGGAAAGCGAGGATCAGTTGTGGGTCAAGTACGAGAAACTGACCGGTAACAAGGGCGGCGCCTGAGCGACGAGGGGCTGCTGCTGTTGGCAGAGCCCGGTCTCGCCCAGTGTGCTGGCCTCTGCCTGCTTCTGGCTGCGATTCGAACGCGGTGAGTGTGGACTCCAGGCCATGGAAGCCTGCGGGTATGCTGCGAGGACGCGAACTGGAAAGCGCGGTGGGCTGTGCGCTAGACAGCGGAGGTGCTGGCTCGTCGTGGCCCTGATTCGGGCCCTGTGCCTTGTCGGGTCACTGCTGCAAGGACGTCCAGGTGACCGCAGGTAGCCGAATATGGCTGTCTGGGTGCCGGAGTACTCGATTGGCTTGCCGTAGCCAGTCAGCAGCGACACGTCGCCAACGACGACCAGCGATGGCGTGGCAGGCGGTCGATCGCTGAATGGGAATGCGGTAGAATCCGCCGCTTCTCGTCATGCAGGGTCTGTCGTCAGCAAAACCCTGCTGTCCCGCAAGAATATTCCCTTACCAGAAGCACTCCGGACAGAAGAGGTTGGATGCGCGCTGTGGAAGAAGAACTCAAGCTGATCAAGCGCGGCTCGGAAGAACTCCTGATTGAAACCGAGCTGCTGGAAAAACTCAAGTCGGGTCGGCCGCTGCGAATCAAGGCGGGCTTTGATCCGACCGCACCGGATCTGCACCTTGGACACACCGTCCTGATCAACAAGCTCAGGCATTTCCAGGATCTCGGTCATCATGTGATGTTTCTGATCGGTGACTTCACTGGCATGATCGGTGATCCGACCGGAAAGAATGTGACGCGACCCCCGCTGTCACGCGATCAGATCGTCGACAACGCCAGGACCTACCAGGAGCAGGTGTTCAGGATTCTCGATCCGGAGAAAACCGAGATCTGCTTCAACTCGGTCTGGTTCGAGCCGTTTGGAGCTTCGGGAATGATTCGTCTTGCTGCCTTGCATACGGTGGCGCGGATGCTCGAGCGTGACGACTTCGCCAAGCGTTATCGAAGTGGGCAGCCGATCGCCGTACACGAACTACTGTATCCGCTTTGCCAGGGCTACGACTCTGTGGCGATGAAGGCGGATGTCGAACTCGGCGGCACCGATCAGAAGTTCAACCTCCTGGTTGGACGTGAGTTGCAAAAGCATTTTGGGCAGGCACCCCAATGCATACTCACGATGCCGCTGCTCGAAGGTCTCGACGGTGTGAACAAGATGTCGAAATCGCTCGGCAATTACGTAGGGATCAGCGAGCCGCCAGGCGACATGTTCGGCAAGCTGATGTCGGTTTCCGACGAACTGATGTGGCGCTACTTCGAATTGCTTTCGTTCCGCAGTACTCTGGAGATTGAGGGTTTGCGGCAACAGTGCGTCAGCGGACGCAATCCACGCGACATCAAGGTGTTGCTGGCGCAGGAAATCGTCGAGCGGTTTCACGGTGCCATTGCTGCTACCCGTGCGCTGGCCGACTTCGACGCGCGCTTTCGCCAGGGGGCCATGCCGGATGACATTCCGGAGGTCAGTCTGCCGGCCGCGACTCCGCCCTTGACCATCGCGCAGGTGCTCAAGCTGTCCGGTTTGACCGCCAGCACGTCCGAGGCCTTGCGCATGATTGACCAGGGTGGTGTCCGAATCGATGGCTCCCGGATCGACGACAGGCACCTCGTGCTGGCAGTAAACGGCTGCTTCGTCCTGCAGGTTGGCAAGCGCAAGTATGCGCGCGTGCGCATTAACTGAGGCGGTACCGCGCGTTTCCCATGGCGCAGCACCGTGATCGTGAAATAGTGCGACAAGAGGGTTGACGTCCGTCGCTGGCCCTGTATAATTCGCACCTTCGTTGCCGAGCAAACAATAAAACCTGATTAAAATCAGATATTTATTTAAATTGGCGAGGGGCGGCAAAGTCTTCAAAAACTGTGTCGCAAGCAGCAGAAGTAGTCGGCAAGTCGTTGAAATGAAGTCTTGACGCCGCCGGAAACGCCTGTATAATGCGCCCTCTCGCTGCTCAGGCAGCCCGGCAGTCTGGCCAACAGGCCTCACTGCCAGCTCTTTAAAAACCAGACAACCGATAGGTGTGGGTTCTTGATTTGGGGTAATTCACGGAAGTGGATTGCTGAAGGATAGAGAAGGACTCGCACAGATGGAAAAGTAAAAGCTGTTGGGCTGGAGGAATCTGGTCTGACGGAACGTCGAGCGAGAGTTTTAGGATTTGAACTGAAGAGTTTGATCCTGGCTCAGATTAAACGCTGGCGGCATGCCTTACACATGCAAGTCGAACGGCAGCACGGGGCAACCTGGTGGCGAGTGGCGAACGGGTGAGTAAAGCATCGGAACGTGCCCTGGAGTGGGGGATAACGTAGCGAAAGTTACGCTAATACCGCATATTC
>JAKOZI010000168.1 GCA_029780075.1 Pseudomonadota bacterium | reverse complement strand
CAGGACACCTACAGTGTCGTCAAGAGCAAGATTCCGGAGGGCAAGACCACCTGCTCGCTGTGCTCCCGTCTGCGGCGCGGCATCATTTATCGGACCGCCAAGGAAGTCGGCGCCAACAAGATCGCCCTCGGCCATCATCGCGATGACATCGTCCATACGTTGTTTCTCAATCTGCTCTTCGGCGGCCAACTCAAGGCGATGCCGCCCAAACTGGTCACCGACGATTGCGCACACGTGGTGATTCGACCCCTGGCCTACTGCAGCGAAGCGGACATCGCGCGTTTCGCGCGCGCCATGGAATACCCGATCATCCCCTGCAATCTCTGCGGCTCGCAGGACAATCTGCAGCGCCAGAAGATTCGCGAAATGATGGGAGACTGGGATCGACGCTACCCCGGTCGCACGCTATCGGTGTTTTCTGCACTCCAGAAGGTGATTCCCTCACATCTGGCCGACCATGCCCTGTTCGACTTCAGGGGCCTGCGCCCGGGCGCTGATCTGACGACGATGGCTGGCGGCGATACCGTGTTCGACCCGCAGCCGCATGACACGGTTGCGACTGCACCGGCAGCATTCCCTTTGCCGGTGGTAAGCGCATGACACGATCGAGCATGCCTGCCGCGCGCAGTGCTGGCCACACGCTAACCGGCAGCCGGGAGAGTGGCATTCATGAGTAGCCAGGAAAGGACGCTGTCGGTCGTCGTCGCCGTCGTTGATGAAACTCCGCGTCTGTTCGAGAAGCTTGGCGGCGCCGAGGCACTGCATGCCATCGAGCGTTGCATGAAACGCATGTTGCGCGGCATTGACGGTTTCCACGGTCGTGTGGTGCGTAGCCGCCGGGATGATCTCACGGCAATCTTCGCGAACGCCAACGATGCCTGTCAGGCAACCATCGCCATGCAGCAGCGCATCGCCGACCTGCCGCCTGTTTCAGGCATGCAACTCGCCATCCGGGTCGGCCTTCAGCACGGCACGGTGTTCGAGCAGGGGGGCGAGTTCCTTGGCGACTGCGTCAATACTGCGGAGTGTCTGGCCGAACTGGCGGTCGCCGGACAGGTGCTGACCAGCGGCGAAGCGCGGGCCTTGTTGTCGCCGCATCTGCAATCGTCGACCCGCCACCTGCAGCACCTGGACACCAGCGACCTGCCCACGAAATCACAGGTTTTCGAAGTGCCCTGGCTGGACCCGAGGGCTGCGGCAGCGCCGGTGGTGATACCGCCAAGGCCGGCCGCGGAGCGCGACCTGCGACTTTGCGTACGTTATGGCGGGGACGTGAAACTGCTCGACAAGCAACGACCGACACTGGTCATGGGACGTGATGCGGCGTGCGATATCAACGTTCGTGATCGGCGCGCGTCGCGTCACCACGCACGCATCGAACGGCGAGGCGAGCACTTCGTGCTGCGCGATCTCAGTACCAACGGGACTTTCATCACCGTCAGCGGCGAGCGCGAACTGTTTCTGAGGCACGAAGAGTTCGTGCTGCGCGGCAGCGGCATCATCTCCTTCGCCTCCTCGGCAAACCACCCGAACGCGGACATCGCCGAATTCGAACATCTTTGAGTCGTGGCACCGCCGATCCGCTGCCGCATGGCCGGCATTTGCCGATTGTTCCAGGAGATTACGGCGGCAAGGCGCGGGCAAGCACCAGCAGCGTCACCTCGGCTGCACCATGCAATTTGACGGTGCATGCCAATTCGTTGAGGGACGCACCCGTGGTCATCACGTCGTCAATCAGGATCACCCGCCTGCCGGTGAAATCCGCCGCGCAAGCGAAGGCTCCGCGAACATTCCCGGCCCTTTCGCGCCAGGGAAGTTCGGCCTGGGCAGCGGTATGGCGGATTCGGCAACAACTGCGTGCGTCGACGGGCATGCGCCAGGCCTTGCCGACCGGACGAGCCAGTTCGAGCGCCTGGTTGAAGCCACGCTCGCGCAGGCGCTGGGGATGCAGCGGCATGGGGATGAGCAGGTCCGCCGCGAAACGCCCGGTCTGCGCGGCGAGCTGCCGACCGAAGTAGCTGCCGAGCGCCAGGCGATGTCCATACTTGAACGACTGAACCAGCTTGTCGATCGGAAAACCATAACGAAAGACGGCCAGGGTGGCGTCGTAATGTGGCATCCTCGCGAGACAGCGGCCGCAGACTTCGCCACCGGGCGTCGGCAACGCGCAGCGTGGACAGCGTGCCGTCGCGAGTCGCGGCAAGTCGTTCTCGCAGGCCGGGCAGAGCAGATTATTGCCACTTTCGGCGCTGCACAGCAGGCAGTCCTGAGCCAGCAGTCGTGCGCACGATCTGCGGACCAAGGCGGCGCTTTGAGTTAAGATTGACACCCGTGCAGTGCTCGTAAAGAATCCGTGATGACGGACCTTACATTATTCCAGCAGACGTGACTTTGCCAGCCCCCGTGAGCATGCAGGTCATACCCGTCCCGCTCAATCCGACCCTTCTCCCGCATCCGGAGGAAGGGAGATTCATCTTCGTGAGTCGCCGAAGCGACGTTCACGGTAACTCTCAGGTCTACAACTCATGAACGCAATCCCTCAAGCCGCCGCGCTTACCCCCGATACCGCCGCAGCGGGCCAAGCCGCCCGCTGGACCGTCGCCGAAATCGAAAAGCTCTATCAGTTGCCGCTGATGGACCTGATCTTTCGTGCGCAGCAGGTACACCGCGAGCACTTCGACGCCAACGAGATTCAACGCTCGACGCTGCTCTCGGTCAAGACCGGCGGCTGTTCCGAGGACTGTGGCTATTGCTCGCAGTCCGCCCGCTACAGCACCGACACCGAACGCGAAGCCTTGCTGCCGCTCGACGAAGTGGTCGCCGCGGCGCAGGCTGCCAAGGACAAGGGCGCCTCGCGTTTCTGCATGGGCGCGGCCTGGCGTGGTCCCAAGGACAAGGACCTGGCGAAAGTGAGCGAGATGATTCGCGCCGTCAAGGGCCTGGGGTTGCAGACCTGCGTCACCCTGGGCATGCTCAAGGAAGGCCAGGCCAGCGAACTCAAGGAAGCGGGACTCGATTACTACAACCACAACCTCGATACCGATGCCTCCTTCTATGGGCAGGTGATCACCACCCACCAGCACGCCGACCGCGTCGATACACTGGGGCAGGTTCGCGAGGCCGGCATCAAGGTCTGTTCCGGGGGCATCATCGGCATGGGCGAGGGACGCCGGAACCGCGCGGCGCTGATCGCGCAGCTCGCCAACCTCAACCCGCCGCCGGAATCGGTACCGATCAACAATCTGGTCCCCATTCCCGGTACGCCACTGGCCAACGTCGCGCCAATCGACAATTTCGAGTTTGTGCGCACCATTGCCGCCGCACGCATCACCATGCCGACGAGCTTCGTACGGCTCTCCGCGGGGCGCCAGTCGATGCCCGAAGAAGTGCAGGCGCTGTGTTTTCTGGCTGGCGCCAACTCGATCTTCTACGGCGACAAACTGTTGACCACTGGTAACCCGGAAGCCGACCGCGATGAAGCCCTGTTCGCGAAGCTCGGGCTGCGGCCGATCTAGTTGCTCGTTGCCGCGCAGTGCCCAGAGCCATGCCGTTCGGCCTGAGCGTGTCAAGGGCCGGCAGGCCAGCCGCTCCGGCACTCCGGTACCTTCACCACGAGTGGTAACGGTTTGGCTGGAACACTCTACTGGTCGTCG
>JAKOZI010000148.1 GCA_029780075.1 Pseudomonadota bacterium | reverse complement strand
TTGTTCGTTTGGCGTTCTTCAGGCCCTCCTGCAGCAGGGCGAGCACTTCCCCATCCGCTCGGCCACGCTGGCACTGATCCTGATAGAGCACGACCCGATCGAAGGCGTGCCCCAGAATTTCCGTCTGCTGGCGGATGTCCTCGTCGCGCCGGTCACCGGCCCCGCTGATCACTACCGAGCGCAGGCTGCCCATGTTTGACGGCAGGTTGTCAATGGCGTCGACCAGGGCCTGAATGGCGTCCGGGTTGTGACCGTAGTCGGCAATCAGCGTCGCGCCCCGATACGAAAAGACGTTGAAGCGTCCCGGCGCGGTTTGTGCGTCGTTCACGAAACTGCGCAGGCCGGCGTGCATTGCCTCCCAGGACACCCCGAGCGCCCAGGTGGCAGCGGTTGCCGCCATGGCGTTCTCGACCTGGAAACCGATGGCACCGTGTTGCGTGAGCGGAATGTCGGCCAATGCGATACGGTGTTCGACACCCCCTCCGGAAGCGACGATCGAGTCGCCGTCACGATACACGACACGCTTCCGCTGTGCGCGGTGCATGGCCATCACCGGGTGATGGCGGTCGGCAGCAAAAAAGGTGACGCTGCCCGGGCACGAATCGGCCATCCGGGCGACCATGGGATCGGCCGCATTGAGCACCGCAACGCCGGTCCCGGGCCGGACGTTCTGGACGATCACACGCTTGACTACCGACAGATCCTCGACGGTGCTGATGTAGGAAAGTCCCAGGTGGTCACCCAGACCGATGTTGGTGACCACCGCCACATCGCAGCGGTCGAAGCCAAGCCCCTCGCGCAGCACGCCGCCGCGTGCCGTCTCGAGCACGGCGGCGTCGACGTCGGGGTGGAGCAGGACATTCTTGGCGCTCTTCGGGCCGCTGCAGTCCCCGGTATCGATGCGTCGGCCCTGAATGTACACGCCGTCAGTCGTGGTCATCCCGACCCGCAGACCGCTCTGCCCAATAATGTGGGCGACCAGCCGGACCGTCGTCGTCTTGCCGTTGGTGCCGGCGACGGCCACCAAGGGGATGCGGGCGTCGTCGCCAGGCGCAAACATGTTGGCGACAATCGCTTCTCCCACCGGCCGCCCCTTGCCGAAGGACGGCTGCAGATGCATGCGCAGTCCCGGCGCGGCATTGATTTCGACGATGCCGCCACCCTGGGCCTCAAGCGGGCGAAGGACGCTGTCGCAAACGACATCGACGCCGGCGATATCGAGGCCGATGGTCTGTGCCGCGGCCACCGCCTGCGCCGCGAATTCGGGATGGACATCGGCGGTGACATCGGTTGCCGTGCCTCCCGTCGAGAGATTGGCGTTGTTGCGCAGCACCACGCGCTGACCTCTTGCCGGTACCGATTCCGGTGCCAGCCCCGCATTCGCCAGGCGCGCCAGGGCCAGGTCATCGAGTCGGATGCGGGTCAGCGAGGTGGCGTGGCCTTCGCCGCGTCGAGGGTCACTGTTGACCCGCTCGACCAACTGGCCGATGCTGTGCACGCCATCGCCGATGACCAGCGGCGGGTCGCGGCGGGCAGCGGCGATGAGTTTGTCGCCGACGACCAGCAAACGGTAGTCGTGGCCCGGCAGGAAACGCTCGACGAGCACTTCGTCGCTGACTTCGAAGGCGATCGCGTAGGCGGCTTCAATCTGTTCGCGGGTGCCCAGGTTGACGGCCACGCCCTTGCCCTGATTGCCATCCTGCGGTTTGACGACCACCGGGCAGCCGATTTCGCAGGCCGCCGCCCATGCGTCCTCGGCACTGAGGACGGGCCGGCCGCAGGGAACCGGAACGCCGGCTGCGTGCAGGAGGATCTTGCTCAGTTCCTTGTCCTGAGCGATCGATTCGGCGACGGCGCTGGTGGCATCGGTCTCGGCAGCCTGGATGCGACGCTGCCGGCTGCCCCAGCCAAACTGCACCATGCTCCCTTCGGTCAGTCGTCGGTAGGGGATATTGCGTGCCGTCGCCGCATAAACGATGGCCCCGGTGCTTGGGCCCAAGCGCAGATCTTCGTCGAGTTCGCGCAGGCGGTCCAGCGCCTGGCCAAGTTCGAACGCCTTGCCTTCGACCGCAGCCTTGCAGAGATCCTGCGCGAGTTCGAACGCCAGGCGACCAACCGCCTCTTCGCTGTATTCGACGACCACCTGGTAGATGCCCGTTTCAAGGGTTTGCGCCGTGCGGCTGAAGGTGACCGGACAGCCGGCCTGAGCCTGCAGGCCGAGCGCAGCGAACTCGAGCGCCTGCGCCATCGATACGGCTTCATCATGACCGGCAGGCCCGAGCATGGCCAACTCGGGAAAGCGCTCACGCAAACGGGTTTCGAAACCCGGGATGCTGTCGATGCTGCGTTCGTCCTCGGCGCAGTAAACAATGGCCTCGATCGCCGTGTGGCGGCTCCACAGATTGGGACCGCGCAGAGCGCGAATTCGCGATACTTGCATGGACAGTTTCCTCTTTCGGGTTCAGTGCGGACGCCGGTCGGTGGCGCTGGCTCGTTGCGGTCCACGACTCAGGCGATGGTGAACGTCTGCAGCCCGGTACGTATGATTTCCGGCCCAATGCCCAGCGCCCACGCGGCGCCGCTGGCGGCAAGGACATTCTCGATCTGGTAATCGGTGCGCCCGCCGTTGGTCAGGGGGATGCCCTTCAGGCTGGCGATCTCCGTTTCGTTGGCGCCGTTGGCCAGTACGATCCGCTCGTTGCGTACGAATACCGCCCGTTTGCCTTGGGCCAGGTGTTCGACAAGGGTGGGCAGAGCGGCGTCCAGGCCAAAGAAGATCACCTCGCCGTCGCACAATGGCGCGATCTCGACCAGCATCGGCTGGCTTGCATTGAGTACCGCGGCACCCGTGGGCAATACCAGATCGACCTGCGTGCGCAGCACGGTGAACACCTGTTCCGGCGTTTCAACGTGGTAGCGCCCGAAATGCCGTGCCGCCTCGACGTTGGTGATCACGCCCACCTGACAGCGATCGTAGGCCAGACCTTCGCTGAGGATGCTGTCGGCGCCGTTCTCGAATACGGCGGCTTCGACGGCGCGATTCATCAGCAGCCGGTGGGCGCCTCCCCAGTTGGCGTTGTCGCCGTTTGCGATACAACGCCGATGCACGAACAATCCGTCGCTGCTGGCCAGCCCCGTGTGCCTGCCGGACAGGGTCAGGAGGCTGGCGATCAGACGGGCGACGGTCGTCTTGCCGAAGCTGCCGGTCACGCCCACCACCGGGATACGTCCGTCGTCGCCGTTGGGGAAGAGTTCATCGACGATGGCGCGACCGACCGGGCGTGGCTGGCCGGTCTCGGGCTTGAGGTGCATCAGCAGGCCAGGACCGGCGTTAACCTCGACAATGCCGCCGCGTTGCCCGTCGAGAGGCTGCGAAATGTCTTCGCAGACCAGATCCACCCCGGCGATGTCGAGTCCGACGATACGTGCGGCGAGCGAGGCGGTGGCTGCGGTTTCCGGGTGTACCAGATCCGTGACGTCGTCCGTATGATTGCCGCTGCGGACGATCAGGACCTCACGACCGGCCGCCGGGACCGAGTCCGGGGCAAATCCCTGGCGCGAAACTTCGAGCCGGGCAACCGGGTTGTCGGCGAGGGCAATGATATCGAGCGGGAACTCCTCGGCGGCGCCGCGTCGCGGGTCGGAGTTGATCTGGCTATCGATCAGTTCGTCGATCGTTGACTGGCCATCGCCGACGACCTTGGCGGTTTCGCCACGCGCGGCCGCAGCGAGTTTGCCGCCAACGATCAGCAGTCGATGTTCCGAGCCGCGCACGTAACGTTCGACGATGACGCCGCTGCCTTCGACGACCGCCGCCGCATAGGCCGACTCGACCTCTTCGCGGGCCATCAGATTGGTGAACACGCCGCGCGCGTGGTTGCCGTCCGATGGTTTGACGACCACCGGCAAACCGATGTCTTCGGCCGCATCCCAGGCATCCTCGGCACTATCGACCAGGCGTCCCTCGGGAACCGGTACGCCACAGGATTTGAGGAGCGTCTTGGTGAGATCCTTGTCGCGCGAGATCCCTTCGGCAATCGCGCTGGTACGGTCGGTTTCGGCAGTCCAGATGCGCCGGCTGCGGGCCCCGTAGCCGAGTTGCACGAGGTTGCCGGTGGCCAGCAGACGAATCGCCGGAATGCGACGGTCTTTGGCGGTTGCGGCTTCGACGATGCAGCCCGTGCTTGGACCAAGGAGCTTGCGTTCGGCCATGTCGGCCAGTCGTTCGACTGTGCCGGCAACGTCGAAGGTCTGGTTCTTGATGGCGGCCAGCAGCAGGTCGCGTCCCGCATAGAGACAGGAACGCGTGACATCCTCATGCCAGGCGCGCACCACGACCCGGTATACGCCGCGCGTCGACGTTTCACGCGCCTTGCCGAACCCGCCTGGCATGCCGGCGAGGTTCTGTAGTTCGAGGGTGACGTGTTCGAGCATGTGTGCCGCCCAGGTGCCTTCCTCGACGCGCCGCAGGAAGCCGCCGCGTTCTCCGTAACTGCAGCGGTGCTCGATCAGCGAAGGCAACAGGGCGATGAGCCGTTCGTGGAAACCCGGGATGGTGTTGGAGGGAAAGTCCTCGAGTTCGCCGATATCGACCAGCGCTTCGATGACCGGACGGTAAGTCCAGATGTTTGGGCCGCGAAGGTAGCGGATCTCGAGGAACTTGATGTCTTTGCTTTTCATGGCGTCAGTCCAGGCACGGGAAGGTTGGCGCGCGGCGGCGCGGGACAGGCGTAAGGCCATCGGAGTGCCGGCCCGGCCCGGATTATCTCGGGAATAACGCCGGCTGCGTCAATCGGCTGACCGCCGGGCAAGCGGATGGCTTCGGGGTTCGTCACAGGAAGCGGTCCAGGATCCGTCGGCTGTGCTGATCGAGGGCATAGCGGTCGCGGATCAGGAAGTGGATGCCGTGGCTGTCAGCGATCAACAGCGCCGGCGAGGTGAGGCGGCGAATGTCCTCCTCGCCCTTCAGGACGAAACTCGCGGCACCGCGGTCGGTCTCGACCTGCCAGGTGCTCGGTGTGGCGAAACTCGCCACACCGACGATGCGCGTGATCTCGGGCATGAACTCGCGCTGGGCGAGTTCGGACTCAACGAGGATGCGCAGATGGTCCGGCAGTGCGTCGAGCCGGTCGATCCACGCCAGTTCGTGGCCGTAGGGGTCTACCAGGCCGATGCCGTCGTCGGGGGCGGTGATCGGAAACGCCCGCACGGGTACCACACCGGCATGGATTTCGCCGTCGGGGCCGATGAATTCGAGCTTGCCGAAGGCGTTACGGCGTAATTGGTAGGCAGGGGCGATGGTCATTGTCGGTCATTCTCGTCGTGTCGGGCGAGTTCCATCCGACGCAGATCGTCTTCGGTGTCGACGTTGCGGGCCTGCGCCTGATACAGGCGGTAGTAATGACCCTCGCAAGCCATCAGTTGGTCGTGGCTGCCGACCTCGACGACACTGCCACGGTCGAGGACGACCAGTCGATTGGCGTCACGCAGCGTGGACAGGCGGTGCGCAATGGCAATCGTCGTACGTCCTCGTACCAGGTTGTCGAGTGCCTTCTGGATTTCCTTCTCGGTGGTGGTGTCGACCGACGAGGTTGCCTCGTCGAGGATCAGGATGCGTGGATCGATCAACAGCGCGCGGGCGATCGAGATCCGCTGCCGTTCCCCGCCCGAGAGTGCCTGTCCGCGTTCGCCGACCAGCGAGTCGTAGCCGTGCGGCAGGCGAAGGATGAATTCGTGGGCGTGCGCGGCGCGCGCCGCGTCGACGATCTCGGCATGCGTCGCATCGGGTTTGCCATAGGCGATATTCTCGGCAATGGTTCCGAAGAACAGGAAAGGCTCCTGCAGTACCAGCCCGATGTGCTTGCGGTATTCGGCGACCGGCAACGAGCGGATGTCGACACCATCGATCAGGATAGCGCCTTCGGTGACGTCGTAAAAGCGACAGATCAGGTTGACCAGGGTGCTCTTTCCGGAACCGCTGTGTCCGACCAGGCCGACCATTTCTCCGGGCTTGATGGCGATGTTGATGTCGCGGGTGACGCTGCGTGTGCCGTAGCGGAAGCCGACGCCGCGCAACTCGATGCGTCCCGAAACCTTCGGCAGATGTACTGGGTGCGTCGGTTCGGGAACGCTCGAGACGTGGTCGAGAATGTCGAAGATGCGCTTGGCGCCGGCCGCAGCCTTCTGCGTGACCGAGACGATGCGGCTCATCGAGTCCAGGCGCAGGTAGAAGCGGCTGATGTAGGCGAGGAACGCGGTCAATACGCCAACGGTGATCTGATCCTTGGCGATCTGCCAGATCCCGAAGGCCCAGACGATCAACAAACCGATTTCGGTGAGCAGCGTCACGGTCGGCGAGAACAACGACCACACTCGATTGACGCGGTCGTTGACATCCAGATTGCGGACATTCGCCGCCCGGAAGCGTGCCGCCTCGCGGCTTTCCTGGGCGAAGGCCTTGACCACGCGGATGCCGGGAATCGTATCGGCGAGGACATTGGTGACTTCCGCCCAGATGCGGTCCACTCGTTCGAAGCCGGTACGTAGCTTCTCACGCACGACGTGTATCAGCCAGCCGATGATCGGCAGCGGCAACAGCGTGACCGCTGCCAGCCAGGGGTCGATTGACACCAGAATCGCCGTGGTCATGACGATCATCAGCACGTCGGTAGCAAAATCCAGCAGGTGCAGCGAAATGAAGATGTTGATACGATCAGTTTCCGAGCCGATTCGCGCCATCAGGTCGCCGGTTCGCTTGCCGCCAAAATACTCCTGCGAGAGCTTGAGCAGATGCTCGTAGGTGGTGGTACGCAGGTCGGCGCCGATCCGTTCCGATACCAGCGCCAGAATGTAAGTGCGTCCCCAACCGAGCACCCAGGCAAACAGTGACGACCCGAGCAGGCCAGAAAGATAGAACGCGACCAGTTGCGGGTCGATAGGCTGGCCGTTCTGGTAGGGGATCAGCACCTTGTCCATCAGCGGCATCGTCAGGTACGGTGCCACCAGCGTTGCCGCCGTGGTCAGCAAGGACAGCGCAAAGGCGGCCAGCAAGCGCCCTCTGTAGGGTCTGGCAAACCGCCCCAGGCGTAGCAGCGTCCAGGTTGACGGTGGCTCGTGGATCTCCTTGCTGCAGGCCGGGCACTCCTCCTGTCCGGCCAGTAGCGGCGTCTCGCACTTTGGGCAGAGTGCCACCGTCGAGGGGGGCGGCAGCTCTCCGGTGACGTGGAAGGCAAGTTGCCGTGTGAAGTGGTCGACCAGCCGGCCAGCGGCAACATCGGCACCGAGCGTGTAGCGCCAATGCGCCAGGAGGTGGTCGGCATCCGTCAGCTCCAGCGTTCCGACACCCGAATGATCGCGGCGGCTGAGGGAAAGTCCTGAGCGAAAAGTCCAGCTGGTCCAACGCTTGCCTTCAGCCGACAGCAGGCGCTCGCTGGTGACCACCAGCACGCCGGAGGAAAAATGCAGCCTGGCGTCGAGATCGATCTCGAGCCAGGCCATTATCCGTTCGTCGCCAGCGAGCTGTGCATCCAGTTGGGCACGCCAGTGGGCCGGCGGCAAAGGTGCCGACGATCCGTCAGTTGGCGTGTCGCGAACGGTGGCGGAGGGATGAGCTTGCGTCATGATTTGACCGGTCTTGCAACAAGGCTGCAAGTATACCTGCCATCTCCCCGGCATGGCGGTCCTTGCGCGACGGCGCCGTTGCCACCGCATCCAGCGAAACAGCCACAATCGAGTCATGCCAGATGCCCTGCCGGGGTTGCCGGCGAGGGTGCATCCGGCCAGGGGGCGGGCAAACGCGAACGGGGCCTCCTGATCCGTGTTCAGAGGCGCAGGCGGTGGTCGCTCAGATGGTGTTGCTGTTGCAGCCGGGCGACGGTCGGCAACAGGTTGAGTCCGGTCTCTTTCAGGCACTGCCTGGCGCGGTTGAACAATTCCACGCAGGGGATGTCGATGGCTTCGCCGACAGTGGCGAAGGCGATGGTATTGCCGCTGTCGCAAGAAGGAAAGACCAGCGAACGGCCTTCGAAAGCCTTGCTGATTCTCTCGGCACTTGCCGCGAAGCCGCGTTCCCGCCCGAGCAGGTTGACCGCCAGCAGTCCGCAGTCGCTCAGGCGCGCACGACAGGCCTGATAGAAAGGCAGAGTGTCGAGCACACCTGCGCGGGCGTTGCGATCGAAACCGTCTACCAGTATGTAGTCATGCAGGCTGTCGCCCTGGAGCATGTAGTCGGCACCGTCGGCGATGCACACGCGTAGCCGAAGCGGATCGTCGGGTAGCTTGAAGTGCAGCCGGGCGACACTCTCGACCTGCGGGTCGATCTCGACGACGGTGATTCTCGTTGCCGGCAACCGGTGATAGATGAACTTCGCCAGTGATCCGGCACCGAGCCCGATCAACAAGGCCTGGCGTGGCCAGGGCGGGTCACGCAGCAACACGCCGGCCATCATTTCGCGGGTGTACAGCAGTTCCAGGGCATTGGGGCGCTGAATGCGCATCGCACCCTGTACCCAGTCGGAAGAGAAATGCAGGTAGCGCACGCCGGCTTTCTCGCTGATTTCAATCGCGTTGTTTGCCATCAGATCGTGGGGAAGCAGTGGTTGCAGGAGTCGCAGAAGGTCAGGTGCGTGCAGCGCGTGCCGTATTCGTTCCAGTAAACTGGATCGACCTGCTCGCGAGGGGCCGCGAAATCGCTGCGGTGTCATGACGGCCGGATCAGGCAGGTGCGAAAGGCTGCGTTTAGGCCAAATTGGCGCATGATCTTAGTCCGCCCTCTGCAGGATTGGCTACACGCCAGCATGCCGTGTCCGGCATTCTACCGCAGGCAGCGACGGCCGCCCCAGCACCTTGCGAGGGCTTCCCAAGCCGGTGATCAAGGTGTGGGCAGGTGAATTGACCTGTACGGTTCAAACTGGCTATACTCTTACGGTTTTTCGGCTTGGTCGAGGTGGCGACCCGCCGCATGCTGGTCGACCAAGAGGTGATATGGACTATCTTTTTTCTGCGGTTCTGGTGGTGCACATTCTGGCCGCCATCGGTGTCATCGGTCTCGTTCTCGTGCAGCATGGAAAAGGGGCCGACATGGGGGCGGCTTTTGGTAGCGGTGCTTCCGGCAGCCTGTTCGGGGCGACTGGTTCCGCCAATTTCCTGAGCCGCGCTACCGCGGTCCTGGCAACGGTCTTCTTTGTGACCAGCCTGTCGCTCGCCTACATCGCCTCAAGCAAGCCAAAAACGGCTGGTAGTGTGATGCAGGATGCGATAAAATCCGAGCCTGTTCCAGCTTCGCCGGCAGGCTCTGTGGGCAAGGGTGGAAGCCCTTCGGACACCGATTCGAAGGCGAAGGATATTCCCAGGTAATTGGCTGTGAAGGCACGGGCGGGAAGTGCAGAACTCCTCGATCAACTCGTCTGCTGTCTGTGGTAGTGCCGACGTGGTGAAATTGGTATACACGCTATCTTGAGGGGGTAGTGACTTCGGTCGTATGAGTTCGAGTCTCATCGTCGGCACCAGAGGAGCCCTCCGGGTGGGGTGGCTGCAGTCTGTATGTGAATTGAAGTGCTTGTGGGGCGGATCATGCTGGAAAGCTATTTCCCGGTATTTGTCTTCATACTGATTGGCGTCGCTTTCGGTATCGCGCCCGTCGTGACTGGTCTGGTGGTTGCGCCGCACCGCCCGGACAGCGAAAAACTTTCCCCTTACGAGTGTGGCTTCGAAGCCTTCGAAGATGCGCGCATGAAATTCGATGTGCGCTACTACCTGATCGCCATCATCTTCATCCTGTTCGACCTCGAGGTGGCATTCCTGTTGCCTTGGGCGACGATTTTCAAGGAAATCGCGCAAACCGAGTCCGTGCGGTGGTTCGGTTTCATCGAGATGCTGGTTTTTATCGCCATCCTGGTCGTCGGCTACCTTTATGCCTGGGCCAAGGGCGCTCTGGATTGGGAGTGAGCGATGGGTATTGAAGGCATTTTGCAAGAAGGCTTCGTCACGACCACCGCTGACAAGCTGATCAACTACGTCCGCACGGGTTCGATGTGGCCAATGAGCTTCGGGCTCGCCTGCTGCGCCATCGAGATGATTCACGCGGGGTGTTCGCGGTATGACCTGGACCGCTTCGGCATTGTTTTTCGCCCAAGTCCTCGTCAATCCGACGTGATGATCGTTGCCGGCACGCTGACCAACAAGATGGCTCCTGCCCTGCGCAAGGTTTACGATCAGATGGCGGAGCCGCGCTGGGTGGTTTCGATGGGCTCCTGTGCCAACGGCGGCGGCTATTATCACTATGCTTACTCTGTGGTGCGTGGCTGTGACCGAATCGTTCCCGTCGACATTTATGTTCCCGGTTGTCCCCCGACTGCCGAGGCGCTGATTTATGGGCTCATTCAGTTGCAGAACAAGATCCGCCGCACGAACACCATCGCCCGCTGAACAAAACCAACCGAGAAGTGAGCCATGTCCGCCAAGCTGGAAGCGCTTAGTCACAACCTGCAAAAGCATCTCGGAGAGCGAGTCAAGTCCCTGAAGGTGGCGCTCGGTGAAGTGACCATCGAGGTCGATGCTGCCGACTACCTTGATGTCATGCAGTCGCTTCGTGACCAACCCGAGTTGTCCTTTGAAGAATTGATTGACCTTTGCGGTGTCGATTATTCCACCTACGGGAACGTGCAGCAGGTGGGTGGGCGTTTCGCGGTGGTCAGTCACCTGCTGTCGATCAGTCACAACTGGCGACTGCGTGTGCGTTGCTTTGCGATGGATGACAACTTTCCCTCGCTACCGTCGGTTACCTCGGTCTGGAGCAGCGTTAACTGGTTCGAGCGCGAGGCCTTTGACCTGCTGGGCATCGTTTTCCCGGGTCACAACGACCTGCGCCGCATCCTTACCGATTACGGCTTCGTCGGGCATCCGTTCCGCAAGGATTTTCCGATCTCCGGCTACGTCGAAATGCGTTACGACCCCGAGCAGCAGCGGGTCATTTATCAGCCGGTGACCATTGAGCCCCGCGAAGTCACGCCGCGGA
>JAKOZI010000138.1 GCA_029780075.1 Pseudomonadota bacterium | reverse complement strand
TCGGCGAAGGCCGCCCTGAAGAACGCCTCGAGAAAGTGCGGCTGCAAGCGACGAGCCTGTGCCTGTTCGACCCGCTCACGGATGGCCTCCACATCGGTTGCTGCGAGCGTCTGCCTGTGCAGGGCGCGTTCGGCCAGGAGGGCGTCCAGCCCAGAGCCAACGGTGGCGTCGATGATCTCGTCCAAACGGGCACGAACTTCGGGTTGGTCTCCATACCGGATCGCCTGCACCAGGAGGCGCCGCAAGGGGTTGTTCTCGAAGGCATCCCCGAGCACGTCAAAGACCTTGTCACCACCGTAGGCCCGGCGCTGCTCCTCGATCTTGTCCAAGAGCCGGATGAAGACTTCGCCCTCTCGGGTGTCCTTCGCGACGAGATTCCACAGGTGGCAGACCTCGGTCTGCCCGATCCGGTGGATGCGTCCGAAGCGCTGCTCGATCCGGTTGGGGTTCCAGGGGAGGTCGTAGTTGACCATGAGGTGTGCGCGCTGCAGGTTGAGCCCTTCCCCCGCCGCGTCGGTCGCTACGAGAACTCGGGTCTCGGGATCTTGGGTGAACCGCTGCTGGGCGATCCGCCGCTCCTCGCGGGTGTGTCCGCCGTGGATCGATACCACGATCTCCGGACGGCCGAGATAAGTGACGATCCGATCGACCAAGTAGTTGAGGGTGTCCCTGTGCTCCGTGAAGACGATGATCTTGCGGGGGTTGCCATCGCGATCCTCGGTTATCTCTTCACGGTCGAGGATGTCGCGCAACTCGGACCACTTGCGATCCGTTCCTGAATGACGGACCCGCGAGGCCACGTGCACGAGGTCACCAAGGGCAGCGATTTCAAGGTCAAGTTCGGCCAAGGTCCGAGCGGCGGTAGCCGCATCGACGACGTCCTCCTCCAACTCCTCGACCTCTGCTCCGTCGAGGTCCTCAAAAGCCTCCTCCAGATCCAGGGCGTCATCCTTGCGTCCCAGCAACTGAGCCATCTTGGTGGTGAAGGAAAGCCCAAGATGCGCGTCTCCGGCCAACTCTCGGCGTCGACGCTCAAGACGTGCGCGCCTGCGCTCCAAGCTGCGCAGGATGGCCTCGGGGCTGGACGCCAGCCGCCGCTGCAAGACGGTCAACGCGAAACCAACCGTATTCCGGCGCACGCGATCGCCCTCTGCCGCAAAACGATCCGCGCGGTTCATCTCCTCGCGGACATAGAGCGTGACTGCCTCATACAAGTCTTGCTCGTCATCAGACAGGTCGTAGGGAACGGTGTAGGCCCGCCGCTCGGGGAACAGCGGCTTCCCCTCCATGGTCAACAGCTCTTCCTTGACCATGCGCCGCATCAGGTCACCCGGATCGACTGTATGCACGCCGTCACGGAACTGACCTTCGAAGCGGTCGCCATCCAGCAGAGCCAGGAAGAGTTGGAAGCCCTCCTGCTGGCCGGCATGCGGAGTTGCTGTCATGAGGAGGAAGTGCCGCGTGACCCCGCCGAGCACCTGACCCAGCTGGTAACGCTTGGTCGTCTTCAACTCGCCGCCGAAGTAGCTGGCCGACATCCGGTGCGCCTCGTCGACGACGACGAGATCCCAATCAGAGCTCTTGAGGAGGTCGATCAACTCCTGACTCCGGGAGAGCTGGTCCATTCGCGCGATCAGCAGCGGGTGCTGCTCGAACAGACCTTCGGGAGTGGCCTCGACGAGTTGTTTGGTGAGCAGCTCGAACCGCAGGCCGAATTTGTCGAACAAC
>JAKOZI010000123.1 GCA_029780075.1 Pseudomonadota bacterium | reverse complement strand
ATGCCCAAGGCGAGCCTGACGAACTGGGTGCGAGCGCAGGCCAAGGGGGAACTGGGCAAGGCCGGTGAGGGCAAGGCTGTGGCAGCCGTTGTGACGCCCGAGCAGGCAGAGATTGCCCGGCTGCGAGCCGAGGTGGCGCGACTGAAGATGGAGCGCGACATCGCAAAAAAAGCCGCGGCGTACTTTGCGCAGGACGTTTTGCAAAGTACGCCTGGATCCGGTCGATGAAGGGACGCTGGCCGATCACGCTGATGTGCGAGGTGTTGGAGGTCAGCCCCAGCGGTTACTTCCACTGGACTGCATCTCAAAGACGTGGCAGCGATGGCCCGCGGCGCTTCGTCAGCGACGAAGCGGTGTTGGCGCACCTGCGCGTCATCCATGTGCAGATCGGCGGCGAGTACGGCTGGCCGCGCATGCACAAGGAGCTGCTCGCGCGCGGGGTGCGGGTGGGCAAGGAGCGGGTGCGGCTGCTGATGCAGCGCCACGGCATCAAGGCCAAGGGCAAGAGGAAGTTCGTGGTGACCACCGACAGCAAGCACCATATGCCGGTGGCCCCCGACCTGGTGCAGCGCCGCTTCACGCCCGAGGCGCCCAACACCGTGTGGAGTGGCGACATCACCTACATCGCCACCGACGAGGGCTGGCTGTACCTGGCCGTCGCGCTGGAGCTGCACAGCCGCCAGATCGTGGGCTGGAGCCTGCAGCCGCACATGCAGACCTCGCTGGTCAAGGATGCATTGTTGATGGCCTGTTTCCGACGAAGACCCCCGCCAGGGCTGATCTTTCACAGCGACCGGGGCAGCCAATACTGCAGCACCGAGTTCCAGTCCACCCTCACGGCCTGGGGCATTCGCAGCTCGATGAGCCGCAAGGGTGATTGCTGGGACAACGCGCCCACCGAGAGCCTGTGGGGACACCTGAAGACGGCCTGTGTGCTCGGGCGCCGCTTCGCCACTCGCGAGCAGGCCCGCGCGGCCATCATGGACTGGATTGGCTTCTACAACCACTCCCGGCTACATTCCTCGCTGGGCTATCTGAGCCCAATGCAGTTCGAGCAACGCTGGTTGGCGGCGCAGCATCAATCTGCCGCCTGACGATCGGCTATGCGCTCCGATTTCGAGGGGCAACCTCA
>JAKOZI010000080.1 GCA_029780075.1 Pseudomonadota bacterium | reverse complement strand
CGCTCGACGCGGCTGCCGGCCCAGACTGCTCGCGGCCATTCACGCTGGCACTGCACGAGCATGGGCTGCTCTATTCCGCCGATACGGACAGTGGGATCGACAAGGACGTCGCCGACGAGCTGATTCGCCGCAGCGGTTGCAAGGTCACCACCAGCCTGCTCGCCCGTGCCCGGATCTGGCAACTGATTGAATCCGGTGCCCTCGATTTCACCCTTTCCGGGATCAGCAACGCCGAGCGCGACAAATTTGCCGGATTCGCCTGGTACTTCAGCAACAAGTACTACCTGTTGGTACGCAAGGATGTCGGCGTGCGCAATCAGGCCGATTTCGAGCAGAACGACAAGTTGCAGCTCGGTGTGATCCGTGGTTTCCGTTACAGCCCGTCGGCCAATCGGCTGGTGGACAAGTTGCACGCCGCCAGTCGCGTCAGCCAGGCGGGGGGCCTCGCGCCGTTGTACCAGACCCTGCTGCTGGGTCACATCCACGGCATGATCATCGAGCCTTTCGACTACCCGACACTCGAAGAAAAGCGGATTCGCGACGTCACGAGCATCATCGAGTTCAGCGACGCGTCGGTTCCGCACGGTCTGGTGATGTCGAAGACGTCGCTGCCGCCGGCCGAGCAGGAGAAGTGGCGTGCCCTGATCAATGGCATGCGCAGCGATGGCAGCATGCGTCGCATTTTCGAAAAATACTTCAAGGCCGACCTGGCCGCCGCGATGGTCGACTTCTAGTCGCCGCCATGACCACCGCAAGCGTCTCGCCGCCGGCATCGCGACTGCTTTTTCTGCCTTGGCTGATCCTGTTCGCCATGCTCGGCGCGACCTGGTTCGTCTGGGATCACGAACGCCAGAATGCCCGCAAGGAACTGCATACGCAGTTCGACTTCGCGCTGCGCGACACCGTCAGCCGCATTGAACAGCGCGTCGCCGCCTACGAGCAATTGCTGCGCGGAGTGCAGGGCCTGTTCGCCACCACTGGCCTGCGGAATCGCCAAGCCATTCACGACTACGTCGAAATGCTCCGGGGTGATCCCAACCTCTCGGGCATGCAGGTCATCGGGGTGATCGAACGGGTGCCGTCGGCCAGCAAAGCCGCACATGTCCGCGCCATCCGCCGGCTCGGCCCTGCCGACTACAGCATTCATCCGCAAGGGGAGCGCGAGACTTACGCTCCGGTCATCCAGCGCGAGTCGTACAGCGGACGTCACCAGGCCCCCCTGGGTCTCGATACCTGGGCCAACCCGGTGCGCCGGCAGGCGATGGAGACGGCACGTGATTCCGGCCTCGCGGCGATTACCGGCAAGGTGCAATTGGCCATCGACAACGGTGTCGAAGGCAACCCCGGCTTCATCATGTATCTGCCGGTCTTTGCCCAGGGGCAGCCGCGAGACAGCGTCACGCAGCGTCGTGACAGCCTCATTGGCTGGGTCTATGCCTCGTTCCACGTGCGCGACTTCATGGCCAGTCTGTATGGCCGGCAAGCCGAGGGCCTTGCCTTCGCCATATACGACGGCGCCGTCCCCAGTGATGCCGCACTCATGTACCGGAACCGGGAGGCGGCCGGCGGCGCGCTGAGCGCCAACGAGTACATGGTCGTCGCCAGTCACACCTGGACGCTCACTCTGGTCACGCAAGAAGAATTCGAAAACCGCTTCGGCCGGGACATCTCGCTGATCATTGCCGTGGCGGGCATCAGCCTGAGCCTGTCGATGGCGTTGCTGGCGTGGTCGATGATCAGCGGACGCGCGCGTGCCTTGCTGCTGGCCGCCAAGATCACCGAGGAATTGCGGCACATGGCACAGCATGATTCGCTGACCGGTCTGCCCAATCGAGCGTTGTTCAGTGACCGCGTCCAGAACAAGCTGGCCCATGCCAGGCGCCATGACCGCCGCTTCGCCCTGATCTTCCTCGACCTCGACAAATTCAAACCGATCAACGACAAGCACGGCCATTCCGTCGGCGACCTGCTGTTGCGACAGGTGGCAAGACGTCTGCAGGATTTGGTTCGGGCCTCCGATACGGTCGGCCGCCTGGGCGGCGACGAGTTCGTCCTGCTGATCGGCGAACTGACTGGCGCGGCGGATGCGCTGGCACTGGCTGAAAAGATTCGTCAGGAAGTGCGGCGACCGTACACCATCAATGGTCACCAACTGACGATTTCATGCAGCCTCGGGGTGGCCATCTATCCCGACGATGGCACCGATGAACTTGCCCTGACCAAGCGCGCTGACGAGGCCATGTATCGCGCCAAGGAGAGTGGCCGCGACAGCGTGCAGTTGGCCAACTGAACCCGCGCCTGCGGCCAAACGTCGGCCGGCACCGCCAGGCCGCCCGACAGCGCCGCCTGGCGAAGGCCGGACACTACGCGCCGCGGCGCAGCCGGCGATGCACATGTGCCAGTATCGCGGCGTGGATCGCGACCGCAATGCCTGCCCCGAGCGCGTGCAAAGCAGCGGTGCCGCCGCCAGCCAGCTGGACCGCGCGCAGCGTATAGACCCCGAGAGGCACGAACATCGCCAGGGCCGTCGCCAGACCGGGGTTGTAGCAGCGGAAGATGAACGCGTGCACCAGGTGCACAAAGGCATTGACCAGGACCAGGTACACCGCGATCAGCGACAGTCCGATATGGACTTCCGAAGCCAGGTACAGCGAGATGGCGACGACACCCCACACCCCGGGAACGTTGGTGACAAACACCGCTTCGCGGGAGAGGACCTCCTGGCTCTTGCCGATCGTTTGATTGAAAAACCGCCGGAAGCGGTCGTCATCGTGCTCCTCGTACTGGTGGAGCATGTAGAACGGCAGATGCAGAAAGGTGGCTGTCAGCGCCGTCGACCACGCGGCGGTGAGCAAGGGCGCGAGCAGCAGCAACAGCACTCCGGCGAGGACGCCGCCGTATACCCAATGGTCAATGATTCGCTTGAACATCGCGGCGATTCAGCGCCAGCCGCGACGGCCAACGGCCGCCGCCGGTCTGCGCGCGTGCCTCCCCGCAAGGTGTGCGCCGTGCTTCGGCGCGACCTGCCCGGACGGCAACGCCCGCGGTGATGATCGGCGTAAATTCAGCATCGGCAGATGATAACCACTGGGGGCGGCTGAGGGCAAGGCCGCGCATGCTGTTCCCGGAGACGGCGTTCAGTCGTGGCCCGGCAGCATCCGCCGCAGCGTGTTGTCGCGCATGAAGTAGTGGTGGAACAGCGCCGCTGCGGCATGCAGGGCGATCAGGAAGTAGCCCAGCGTGCCGCCGGTTTCATGGATCTCCTTGATCGTTTTCGCCAGACTCTTGCTCTCGCCGAGCAGTGCCGGCAGGTGCAGGCCGAAGAACGGGATCGGCTTGCCGGCCGCGCTGAGCAGCAGCCATCCGACCAGCGGCAGGCCGATCATCAGCGCGTACAACGCAAGGTGCATCAGCCGCGCGGCGAGCTTTTGCCACCCCGGCGGATCCGGCACGATGGGCGGCACCTTGGACCGCAGGTGTATCAGCACGCGCAGCAAGGCGAGGGCCAGGACGGACAAGCCGAGCATGAAATGCCAGGTCTTCAGTGCCTCGCGCGGATCACTGCCTTTCGGGAAGTAGCCGCGCAACTCGATGCAGGCGTAAACTGCCACAAACAGCAGCAGCATCACCCAATGCAGCCCGATCGACAGCGATCCGTAACGTTGCGTGTCATTGCGCCCGTTCATTTGCGTGCTCCGCGAAGTGAAAACCGAATGCTACTGAAAAGCGCCGCTGCCACGGTCATTTTTCGTCAAGCCCAGGCCACCATGATGGCTACTGCGCGTCATCGCTTCCGTGCGCCACCGCGCTTACGCTCCCACCGGGATGCCGCGGCGTCTGGTGCGCCTGCGTACCGACGGCATCCCCCGGAGCAGCAACAATCATGAGACAAGAGGAGAAGACGATGCCCGACCGAATCTGGCTGCAACATTACCCGGCTGGCATTCCCGCCGACATCGACGCCGACCGTTACCCGTCGATTCCGGGGCTGCTCGACGAAATCGTCGGCAAGTATGGCGGCCGGCCGGCCTTCCACAATCTCGGCCGCACGCTGAGCTACGCCGAGCTCGACAAGCTGTCGCGCGACTTCGCCACCTTCCTGCAGGGCTTGCCCGGCATGGCCAAGGGCGAGCGCGTGGCGATCATGTCGCCAAACCTGCTGCAATACCCGGTGGCGCTGTTCGGCATCCTGCGGGCGGGCATGATCGTGGTCAACGTCAATCCGCTGTACACCCCGAAGGAACTCGAACACCAATTGCAGGACTCTGGCGCCAGGGCCATCGTCGTCGTCGAGAACTTCGCGGCGACGCTGCAGCAGGTGTGGAGGAAGACCGCGCTGCAGCACCTGATCACCACGCAGGTCGGCGATCTGTTGCCGATCCCGAAGCGCTGGATCGTCAACTTCGTGGTCAGGACGGTGAAGAAGATGGTTCCCGCCTGGCGTCTCGACGGCTCCCTGACCTTCCTTGAGGCGCTCGCCCGCGGCGCCGCGGCGCGCTTCACGCCGGTCGCCATCGCGGCCTCCGATCTCGCCTTCCTGCAATACACCGGCGGCACCACCGGCGTCTCCAAGGGCGCGATGCTCAGCCACCGCAATCTGCTCGCCAACCTCGAACAGACCGGCGTGTGGATCTCCGGCAGCTTCGAGGCGGGGAGCGAGATCGTCATCGCGCCGCTGCCGATGTACCACATCTTCTGCCTGACCTCGACGCTGTCGTTCATGACCTGGGGCAGTCTCAGCGTGCTGATCAGCAACCCGCGCGACCTGCCGGCGCTGGTCGCGGAGCTCGGGCGCTGGAAATGGAGCGTCCTGAGCGGGGTGAACACCCTGTTCAACGGCCTGCTGCACACGCCGGGATTCGACGCGCTCGACTTCTCCTCGCTGAAGGTGGTGATCGGCGGCGGCGCGGCGGTGCAAAGAGCGGTCGCAGAGAAGTGGAAGCAGGTCACCGGGTGCTACATCACCGAAGCCTACGGTCTCACCGAAGCCTCGCCGGGGGTCAGCGCGTCGCCGCTGGATACGCCATGGAACGGCATGATCGGGCTACCGTTTTCGTCCACCGAGGTGACCCTCCGCAACGAAGACTTCGCGGCCCTGCCGCCGTGGACCGGCGATGACGACGTCGAAAAGCACACCGGCGAGATTTGCGTGCGCGGCCCGCAGGTGATGCTTGGCTACTGGGGCAAGCCCGCGGAGACCGCGGCGGTGATGCGCGACGGCTGGCTGACCACCGGCGACATCGGGCACATGAATCAGGACGGCTACATCACCATCACCGACCGCAAGAAGGACATGATCCTGGTCTCCGGTTTCAACGTCTATCCGAGCGAAATCGAAGGCGTGCTGGCGTCGCATCCGGGTGTTCTCGAATGCGGCGCCATCGGCGTGCCCGACGCGCGTACCGGCGAGGCGGTGAAGGTGGTGATCGTCAGGAAGGACCCGCAACTGAGCAGCGAGGAGGTGATCCGGCACTGCAAGGCGCAGCTTGCCGCCTACAAGACGCCGCGCCAGATCGAGTTCCGCGACGCCCTGCCGAAATCGCCGATCGGCAAGATCCTGCGCCGCGAACTGCGTAGCCCGCCGCAGCCGTAGCGCCCGCCGCCGGTAATTTTTCCTCGTCTCCGGAGATCCTGCCATGAGTGCATCCAGCCCATCCCCGCCGCCATCGTCGCCGGGCCGCCTCGCCGCCCGCCCCGGAACCGGCCAGCCGACCGGCTGGCTGAAGTGGCTGCCGGGCCTGCAGACCCTGCGACAGTACCAGATCGCCTGGCTGCGCCACGACATCGCCGCCGGCCTGGTGCTGACCACCATGCTGGTGCCTGTCGGCATCGCCTACGCCGTGGCCTCGGGCGTGCCCGGCATCCACGGCCTGTACGCGACGATCATCCCGCTGCTCGCCTACGCGCTGTTCGGACCAAGCCGGATCATGGTCCTCGGGCCGGATTCCTCGCTGGCCGCGGTGATCCTCGCGGTCATCCTGCCGCTGTCCGGCGGCGACCCGATGCGCGCCGTCGCGCTGGCCGGGATGATGGCCGTGGTCTCGGGCACGCTGTGCATCCTCGCCGGCGTCGCGCGTCTCGGCTTCGTCACCGAACTGCTCTCCAAGCCGATCCGTTACGGCTACATGAACGGCATCGCGCTGACCGTGCTGATCAGTCAGTTGCCGAAACTCTTCGGTTTCTCGGTGGCCGGCGACGAGCCGCTGCGCAAGCTCTGGGAATTCGCGCAGGCGCTGCTCGCCGGCAAGACCAACGTCGTCGCGCTGCTCGTCGGCGGCGCGACCCTGGCGCTGATCCTGCTGCTCAAGCGCAGCAAGCGCCTGCCGGGGGTCCTGATCGCCGTGATCGGGGCGACCGTCCTGGTGGCGACGCTCGGCCTCGAC
>JAKOZI010000077.1 GCA_029780075.1 Pseudomonadota bacterium | reverse complement strand
AGAGGTGGCCTGGTAGCCCGCCTCAGACCACCGCTACGCGATTGTGTCCTCCCGCCTTGGCGTTGTGCAGGGCGGCTGCCGCGCGCTTCAGCAGATCGTCGATCGAGCGGTCCTCCGTCATGGCCTGGCTCGCGCCAACGCTGGCCGCGAACTCGACCGTGCCGTTGTCGGTCGGGATCGAGATCCGGGCGATTGCCGTGCGCACACGCTCGGCAACCATGACGGCTTCCCTGGCCTCGGTGTTGGGTAGCAGAATGGAGAATTCACCACCTCCGAGCCTGCCGATCAAGTCCCTGGAGCGCAAACAGCCCGTCGCGGCCTGCGCGCAGGCGATCAATACCTGATCGCCGATGGCATGGCCATAGCCATCGTTGATCTGCTTGAAGAAGTCGACCGCCAGCAACAGGAGAGTCAGGGGAGTATTCTGGATCTTCGCTCGCCCCAGTTCGTCTTCCAGGATTTCGACGAAGTGCCGGCGGTTGCTGCTCCCGGTCAGCGGGTCGGTCGTCACCAGATGCTGCAATTCGGCATTCCGATTGGCCAGCGCCCGCAGCAGACGCAGGGAACGAAAGGCGACTATGGTGAGCGGCACGGTGACGCCTAGGGCCAGCAGAACGATCCACTGCGTCTGTTTCAGCCACGGCAATAGCGCTTCGTCGTAATCCTCGGAGACGGCGATCAGCAGCGGGAAATCGCCCACTGGAGAATAGCTGACGAATTCCTTCTTCTCGCCGGCGCGCGTTTCATCGAGTAACAGCAAGGTCCGCGGCGGTTGCCTCAGGCGCTCGCCAAAAAGCCGCCCATCGGCGATGGACTGGCCGGGCAGTGATGCATCCGCCGGCGCCCTGGCGAGCACCACACCGTCGTTTCGGAGCAGGGTGATCGTGCCGCCGGCTTGCTGACGCTGGCCTTCGTATCTCCCGATCAGTGTCGGCAGGTCGACCAGCGCGACGATCATCTGGATGCCATGTATCGGGTTGGGCAACGCAAGGGCAATCGGCAAGCCATGGCCGCCGCTACGCCGACTGCGCTCGGGGCGGCCAATGAACAGCGCCTTGCTGGCCAGGGCACCCTTGAAGTACTCGCTGTCGGCGACATTCGTCAGTGGTCGCGGGCTCTTGCCCAGAATGTCGACGACGCTGCCATCCATGGCCAGCAGCTGGATGTCGATCGAGTCGCCGGTTCTGGCGTGAAAGCCCTCCAGCAATTTTCGGAAGGCGGGATCACTGCGGGGATCGCGACCTGGGTTTGCCTGTAGCCAATGTGCAGCGGTAGCCAGCAGAACGTCGGTCAGGCGCAGTTGCTGGTGGGTCTGATCTTCTACGGCCCGTCCGGTGCGTTGTAGAAGTTCGCCGGTGGAGGCGATGCTGACCTGCCGTCCCGAAACCGCAGAGGCAATGACTACCGACCAGAGGGCCGCCAGCAAGATGAGTGTGAGGATCGTGACCGTCCGGGGCCTTACCCAGTCTTCAAGATCCCTGATGGTTACCCTCATGGTCCCGTGCGCCTCTTCCAATGGTCTGTGGGGACCATTCTAACAGGCGTTCCGCGCCGGCGACCGATCGCTAAAGGTCATCGCTAGAGACACCCCGGATAATGAAAGCCATGACCGTGTCGCTCTCCCCCGACCCCTCTCCCCCGACCCCTCTCCCACCAGTGGGCGAGGGGAGGTTCGTGAGTCGCTGGTGCGACTTTCACCTTAATCAGCATAGCGGGCCGGGCCTGGTGCTGCGTTCGCTGCCTGGTTGTGGTCAACGGTCAACGTGCGGTGCTTCCTCGGTTTGCACGTCAATAACGCCGGAGAAGAAATCAATTGCCGTATGGGCGACCCGTGCGGTGTCGTAATAGGCGTACGCGCCGGCGCCCAGCGCGCCGAACACCGGGATCCAGCGTGAAAGCCCCTTGCCGATGAGACGTTGCGAGATGTGCAGCCCGATCTTCAGTACTACTGACTGAAGATCGGGATGGGCGGCGCGCTGGACGACAAAGCGATTGCCGATCTGGCTGACAAGATCGCGGACCGCCTGCGGGTCGGTGTGCCGGAACAGGCAGTAGAGCATCTCTTCGCGGCCCAGAACCGCGGTCTTGCCATGGCAACCCGCGATGTCGGCGACCATTTGTGTCTGCAGTTGCCACAGTGCCCGCAGTTCGGGGAGGAGGGTCAGCCAGCCGAGCGGACCGGGTGGCAGAGTCAGGCTGCCGGCGGTGACCGCAGCCTGTCCGGCTGCCCGGCGCGCAATCGCCCGCGCGCGCACTGCGGGTTTCCGGTTCCAGTCTTCAGTGGTTGCCGGAGTCTGGCCGACATAGTCGAGAATTGCCTCGGCGATTCGTTGACTGGCCCTGAACCCGGTGCGGTGCTTGGCAAAGCGTTTGTCTGACATGATGGCCAGCGTATTGGTGGCGGTGAAGGAACGTAAAGGGGTCGAACTCGGGATATTATCAAGGGTGGATCCGTGTTTCATCGTGTCCGGCTTTGCGCCACACACTGGCGAGCCACGGCTGTTGAGCGCGTGGCAGGCCAGGGGGGCGGTAATAGTGTTCGAGTTCGTCGAAGCCCGCATCGGACATCCGCGAACGCCATGCCGCGAGGGTGTGGTAGGCACCGTAACGCCCGTTGTTCCAGCCCTCCTCATTGTTGCCGCGCGGGTTTGAACAGAACAGTACGCCGTTCATCTTCAGGGTATCGTGCAGCTGCCGCAGCACGCGTGGCAACTCCTGAACAGGCACATGAAACAGCGAGGCATTGGCGAAGACCCCGTCAAAATGTCCGGGCGGAAGATCGAGCTTGAGAAAGTCCTGATGCCAGACCTCACAGCCGGTATCGGCACACGCCATTTCCACGAAGCTCCGCGACCCGTCCAGTCCGATGGCGCAATGACCGAGACTGGCAAAGGCCTTCAGGTCACGGCCGGGGCCGCAGCCGAAGTCGAGGATCGCAAATGGCGGGTGGCCATGAATATGCCGCAACAGGGCGGCGATGTTCTGACTGACATCGTGGCTGCACGTACCTGCGCGGAACTCTTCGGCACGTTGGTCGTAGTGGGCCAGCGTGCGGGCGGAAATTTGTTCGAGTTCGTCGGAATGGAACCGCATCGGTAGTCGCCTGGCGGGTTGGTGTGCAGTGATGATTCTGGCAGGTCCTGCCGGCGATGGTAAAGCAACTTTTACCGTCGGCAACCACTTGCCATCGACCTGCCGCCTGGTGTCGACCAGGGCCACGGGAATCGTGGACAATCCCTTGGGAATGTGCGAATCTCGCCCGCTCAGCATATGCGGCGCGAGCTGTTAATGTGGAAGTCGCGCCAGCGACTCACGAACCTCCCCTCGACCGCTGGTGGGAGAGGGGTCGGGGGTGAGGGAAACGGTCATGGCTTTCATCATCCGGGGTGTCTTGCCTGGCCATGACCGTTAGCTACCTGCCCGAACCTTTGCCAGCCCTTGTCTTGCCGATGACCTCCAGAGCCCAGACAGCGAATCTTCTTCCGTATGGCCGATAACGCGCTGCTGGCGCGTCGGCGCCTTCGCCGCATGCGAAGGCTCGGTGAATCCGAAGTCCGGGTAGCCGCGCAGTTGCAGCGCATCATCCTGCGTATCGTTTGGGCTGGGATGACGGTGCTGCTGCTGATCGGCGTCGGAACGCTTGGTTTCTATCAGATTGCCGGCGAAAACGGGAACTGGTCCGACGCGCTGTACATGACCCTGATCAGCATTTCGACCGTGGGTTACGGCGAGATTGTCCCTCTCCATTCCCTTCAGGATCGCCTGTTTGCCGGATTCATCGCCATTGCCGGTCTCGGCGCGCTGACCTTTTTGTTTACCAGTCTGTCAGTGTTCTTCCTCGAGAAGGACCTTGATTATTCCCTTCGGAGGAGACGGATGGAAAAGCGCATCCAGAAGCTGCGGCAGCATTTCATCATTTGCGGTTTCGGGCGCGTCGGTCGCAGTGTCGGGCGGGAACTGCAGAACACGGGACGTCACTTCGTCGCCATCGATCCCGAGGAGGAGCGTTTCGAGGAGAATCTCGACAAGTTTCCGGCGCTGCTCTACCTGCAGGGCGATGCCTCGGACGACGACCTGATGGAAGCGGCCGATATCGAAGACGCCAGAGGACTGTTCGCCGTAACCGGCGACGACTCGCGGAATCTGATGATCATCATCACCGCCAGGCAACTCAATCCCGGCTTGCGGATCGTGGCGCGCGCGCAGGAGTTGCGGAATGTCGAAAAGATGCGCAAGGCCGGTGCAGACGCGGTGATTTCCCCGGATTTCACCGGCGGCATCCGCCTGGCGTCGGCGATGGTCAGGCCACATGTCGTCGGCTTTCTCGACGAGATGATCCGGTCGGACAAGAACGTGCGCGTTGAGGAGGTACCGGTACCCACCAATTTCCCACCGACCCGGGTGGGCGACCTGCGCCTGCGCAGTCCCGATTACATTCTGCTGGCCGTGCGCGAGCAGGATGGCGCATGGGTCTTCAATCCCAAGGTCGATGACATCATCCATGCCGGTAGCACGATCATCGCCTTGGCCAATCCGTCTGGGCGTGCCCAGCTCAAGGCACACCTGATCGAGAAGATGTCCTGACGGCAACCGACGTCAGGTGAAGCAGGATAATATTCCGGGGTATGCATCGCTTTTCCCTCCAGGAGGGTTTGCCGTGGCCACAGAAACCGAAATCAAGTTGTCGCTGCCAGCGTACGCCGCCAGTCAGGTGCCCAAACAGGCCCTGTTGGCCGGCGTCGAACCGCAGCGGCAATTGCTGATCAACACCTATTACGACACACCTGACTTGCGCCTCAGGCGCGAGCGAATTGTCGTTCGCTACCGTCAAAAGGGGAGCCAATGGCTGTTGACTGTCAAGACGGCCCCGCAACTCACGGCTGGTCTGGCCCAGCGTAGCGAATGGGAGGTTCCGGCTCGGCCGGGAGCGTTCGATTTTTCACATGTCGATAGCGGCAGTCTGCGCGACCTGCTGGAATCTCTTCGGGACGAATTGCAACCGCTGTTCACCACCCACTTCCGACGCCATATCTGGCTGCTGGAGCCGCGCCATGGCGTGCGCATCGAATTGGCTCTCGATCGTGGCTGGATCGACGCACGCGGTCAACGCCAGACCATCCGCGAGATCGAACTGGAACTGCTCTCTGGCGAGATTGGTGACCTGTTCGCGCTGGCCGGGCAGTTGCAGGCCAGCCTGCCGCTGCACCCGGAGGTCAGCAGCAAGTCGGAGCGGGCCTATCGCCTGTTGGCGGATGCGCCGCTGGCGGCGGTGAAGGCGCCACCCATCGCGACCGAGGCGGGCATGTCGTGCATCGGCGCATTTCGCATGATTGCGCTGTCGTGTCTGTACCACCTGCAAGGCAACGAAAAGAGTGTTGGCCGGAGCGACCTGCCGGAGTTCGTGCATCAGGCGCGGGTTGCAATCCGCCGACTACGGTCGGCAATTCGTCTGTGGGAGCCGCTGCTGCCGGAGCACTTCGTCGCACGCTTCGATCCGCTATGGCAGGGACTCGCCAGTCAACTTGGTGAGACACGTAACTGGGATGTTTTTCTTGCGGAAACCTTGCCGGTGCTGGACAAGGCATTTGCAGGCGGCGGCGAGGTCGAGCGGCTGTCTGCATACGCCCGTCGCCGCTCGGCGAGCAGCCGCAGGGCCACCGGGAAAGCGCTTGGCACGGCAGAGTACTCGCGGTTGCTGATCGACTTCTCCACCGCGCTCCTGGCCTTGCCGGAAGCCGATGGCGGGCCGCTCGGAACGTTCGTCCCGCGTTGCCTGAAGAAATCCGCGAAGCGGGTCAAGGAGCGCGCTGCGGACGCGTTGGGCGCCAGCGTTGCCGCCCGTCACCGCTTGCGCGTGGCCTTCAAGCAATTGCGCTACGCGCTTGAATTTTTTACCCCGATCCTTGAAGGACCCGTGCTGGCCAACTACCATCACTCGGCAAGTTGTCTGCAGGATCTGCTGGGCCGTCTGAACGACCTGGCGGTCGCCGAGCAGCTTGTTGCGGAGGCGTTGCCTGGCAGCAGGGGCAAACGGCTAGAAGGCTGGCTGGCGGCACAGACCGAATCCTTGCTGCCTGAATTCAGCAGGGCGTTGATTGACTTCCAGCAGCAGCGAGAGCCTTGGCAGGCGGCGTAAGATTGCAGGTGACGGCACCAGTCCCGGTTACGAGACTGGTGGCCCGCGGAGTGCGGTGTTGCTGAACGGGACGCCGCCGGCGGTCCAGGTCCGGTGGCGACACGGTCACAACTTGTAGATCCAACTGGCGATCACGAAGTAGTTGAGGACGCCCAGAATGTCGATGGCGGTGGTCACGAACGGGCCTGTGGCGACCGCCGGGTCTACCTTCAGGCGTTGAAAGATCATCGGCAGCAGTACCGCGAGTAACGCCGCGCCGGTCATGTTGCCGAGGATCGTCAGCCCGACAACCTGGCCGAGCTGCAGGCTGTGGTGTACCAGGTAACCGTAAATGGCCAGGATCACGCCGTAGAAACCGCCAAGAACCAGGCCGACGCGCAATTCCTTGAGCACCAGCGGCACCGTGTCCCTGACGTCGATCGCACCCGTGGCGAGACCGCGCACGGCCACGGTTGCGGACTGCACGCCGACGTTGCCGGCCATGCCCATGACCACCGGCAGGAAGGCACTCAGTACCAGAACCTCGCCGAGAATCGCCTCGTATTGCCCGATCACCGCCGTCGCCGCCAGACCGCCGATGAACGCCGCCAGCAGCCAGGGCAGACGGATCCCGGCGATCTTGAATGCCGAGTGGGTGAGCGTCTCCGATTCGCTGGTGCCCGCCATCTTCAGCATGTCGCGGGTTGTTTCCTCCTCGATGACATCGATGACGTCATCGACCGTGACCATGCCGACCAGCACATTGTCTTCGTCCACCACCGGGATTGCGAGCAGGCGATACTTGTCGACCAACATGGCAACGGTGGTCTGGTCGGCGTCGGTAGTGACCTTCATCACGCGCCGGTTCATGACCTTGTGCAGCGGTGTCCCGGAACGGGTCAGCAGCAACTGTCGCAAGGAGACGACACCCACCAGGCGCCCGCCCTCGTCGGTCAGGTACAGGTAGAAGACCATCTCGACATCTTCGCGGTTACGAATGTTCTCGATCGCTTCCTCGATGGTCAGGGTGTGCGGAAGCGAGAAAAAATCGGTGGTCATGATCCCGCCGGCACTGTTCGGGTCGTACTGCAGCAGACTCTCGACCTCATCCTTGCTCTCGCGGTCGAGCAAGGCCATCAGTTCGGCCCGCTGATCCTCGGGAAGATCGCCGATGAGGTCGGCGAGGTCATCCGGAGGAAGGTGTTCCAGTACGCCCGCCAGCTTCTCGATCGGCGATTCGGTCATCACCTGTGTACGCAGATCGGGTGACAACTGGTTGAAAACATCCGACGCCATCGCGCTGTCGGCAATGGAGTAGAACACATCCACAACGTGCGCCGGGGGCAAGTCATCGAGAATTGCCGCCATGTCCGCCGGGTGGATGCGCGAGATCATTTTCTGCAGTGAGCCCTTGGCGTCGCGCAGATACAGCCGGTCAATCGTTTCAACGAGCCGCTTTTTTCTCGTGTCGTAGGCGGCGGATGCAGGTGGCTTGGCTTCCACATTGATTTGCATGACGATCCTTCCCTCAAAAGGCACTTTGCGCGATACTCCAACCGAATAGTCTACCTTGCTCGGCTGCGTCGGTCCATCGTTTCAACACAAAGTGCCCAGTTCCCGCTTTGGCCGCGATTTGGCCGCTCTACACGTTTCCCGTCGAGGCTCCTCGCGGTCGCATGGCCAAACCCTTTTGGGCGCTTTTGCAGAGAATTGCCAGCAGCTGCCCGGTACAACAGGTTTGAAGTCATCAGCATAGGAGCGTCGGGAACCCCGGCAGCGGGCGATTGTTGACGACCTTGTCACTTCGTTGAATACTTTTCCCGGATGAAGGCAGCAAGGCTGACCCGCAAGGCTTCAAGCCATCGCCGGAGTGGCTCCGGTGATGGCCAGGAGGCCAGCCGACAGCAGGAGATTGTTCAGCCGGCCAGCACGAACTCGCCGCGCTATTCGCCGAGATCGCCGAGCTTGATCGGTTTCGAGCGCGGCCCGAGGTGACGCGGCAGCAGCAGCGACAGCAGGCCGGCCACCAGCACGAACGCCGACGAGGCCCACAGGCAGGCGATCAGGCCGTTGCTCGGGCCGCTCTGCAGTCCCCACTGGTAGAGCGCGCCAGACAGGACCGTGCCGGCGAGGCGGCCGGCGGCGTTGGCCATGTAGTAGAACCCGACGTTCATCGCCACCTTGTCGCTGTCGGTATAGGCCAGGATCAGGTACGAGTGCACTGCCGAGTTCAGGGCGAACACCGCTCCAAAGACGATCAAGCCGCTGACGACCACCGTACTCGGCGCCACACCGGCGCTAAGCGCCAGGGCAATGCCCGCCGGCAATACAGCAAGGACGAAGGCGAGGATCGTCGCCGTCCGCCCGTCCGGCTCGTGTTGTCCCTCGACGCGACTGCGCAGCACGCCGGGCGTTGCCGCCTGGACGATCCCGTATCCGATCACCCAGACCGCCAGAAAACCGCCGGACTGCCAGAAGGTCCACCCGAGGACGCTCGACAGGAACACCGGCAAACCGACGACGAACCAGACGTCACGCGCGCCGAAGAGAAAGATGCGCGCCGCGGCAAGCTTGTTGACCGCGCCGTTACGCGAGAACATCTGCCCGAACTTTGCCTTGCGGTTAGCCTCGCCGAGACCGCCGCGCATCAGCAGGGCTGCGAGGACCAGGGTGACACCGACCAGCGCGACGAGCCACTTGAGCGCGGTCTGAAAATCGAGCAGGGTCAGCAGCAGGCCACCCAGGAAGAAGCCGACGCCCTTCAGCGCGTTCTTCGATCCGGTGAGGATCGACACCCAGCGGTACAGCGTCGCCGACGAATCCTCGGGGACGATCAGCTTGACCGCGCTCTTCGAACTCATCTTGGTCATGTCCTTGGCAATCCCGCTCAGCGCCTGCGAAACCATCACCCAGGCCACAACCAGCCACCCCTGCGGCGCGAAGGCGAGCATCGACAGCGCCACGAGTTGCGTACCGAGGCCGATGAACAGCGTGGTCTTGAGACCGAAACGGGCACCGACATAGCCACCGAAGAGGTTGGTCAGAATCCCGAAGACTTCGTAAAAGATGAACAGCGAAGCGACGGCAAAAGGCGTGTAGCCGAGATTGTAGAAATAGAACAGCACCAGCATGCGCGTGGCGCCGTCGGTCACCGTGTCTGACCAGTAGGCGGCGGTGACCAGGATGTAGTTGCGCAGGCCCGCGCGCGCGGCGTCGCTCCTGGCCGGGGATGGGTTGCTCATGCTGCTCCTCCTGAGATGTTCCGGTGCACCGGGGTCGGCGCGGCGGCGGCGCCGGCCCCGATGGCAATGTCGGGAAGCGCGCGGCTACAGCGACGCGGCAAGCTTCCGCGCCAGTTCGACATAGCGATTGGCGTAGCCCCACTCGTTGTCGTACCAGGCGTAGATCTTGACCAGCGTGCCGTTGATCACCAGCGTGTGCGCCGCGTCGACGATCGACGAACGCGGGTCGCCGCAGTAATCCATCGATACCAGCGGCCGTTCCTCGAAACCCAGGATTCCCTTGAGTGCGCCATCAGCCGCCGCCTTGAGCAGGCCGTTGACCTCGTCGACGCTGGTCGGACGCTGCATCTCGAAGACACAGTCGGTAATCGAGGCGTTGAGCAGCGGCACGCGCACCGCGTGGCCGTCGAGCTTGCCCTTCAGTTCCGGGAAGATCAGCGCGATCGCCGTCGCCGAACCGGTGGTTGTCGGTACCAGTGACAGGCTCGACGCGCGCGCGCGGCGCAGATCCTTGTGCATCTGATCATGCACGCTCTGGGTGTTGGTCGAACTGTGGATGGTGGTGATCATGCCGTGCGAGATGCCGATCGCCTCATGCACGACCTTGACCACCGGCGCCAGGCAGTTGGTGGTGCACGACGCGGCGGTGACGATGTGGTCGCGCGCCGGGTCGTAGAGCTGGTCGTTCACCCCCATGACGATGTTCAGCGTATCCCCGCCCTTGACCGGCGCGGCAACGATCACCTTCCTGACCCCCGCCGCCAGGTACGGCGACAACTCGTCGACCGTGCGCCACTTGCCGCTGGCTTCGAGGACGATGTCCACCCCGGCGTCGCGCCACGGCCCGCCGGCTACGTCCCTGGCAGTGCTGTAGCCGATCGACCTGCCGTCCACCTGCATGCGCCCGTTGCTGACCCCGATGGCATGTGGCCAGCGGCCGTGCACCGAGTCGAATTCGAGCAGGTGTGCCGCGGACGCTACCGGCCCATTCGGCTCGTTGATATGCACGAACTCCAGCTCCGGGCAGTCCCACGCTGCGCGCAGCGCCAGTCTGCCGATGCGACCGAAACCGTTGATGCCAACCTTGACCGTCATTTTCTGTTCCTCCTGGTGAATGCTGCCCGGCTGGACACCCCGCGAGCCGAAGCATTGAACGCCGCAAGCAACGTTGCTTTGCGAAACGTTTTTATATTGCTAGAATCTTGGAATTCTGTAAACCCCCCTTGTGGGATTGCCTGCGTCAGGCAGCGACCAGGGGGCCTTGACACATTGAATCATCGGAACGGGGGTCTGCCATGAGCGTGGTTACCAGAAAACTGTCCTTCCTCGACAGGTATCTGACGGTCTGGATTTTCGCCGCGATGGCTCTGGGTGTCGGCCTGGGTTTCTACGTTCCGGGTATCGAGGCTCTGATCAATGCCTTCCAGGTCGGCACGACCAACCTGCCGATCGCACTGGGACTGATCCTGATGATGTACCCGCCCTTTGCCAAGGTCCGCTACGAGGAGCTGCCCGACGTTTTCGTCGACAAGAAAGTCCTTGGTCTGTCGCTGCTGCAGAACTGGCTCGTCGGGCCGATCCTGATGTTCGCGCTGGCGATCATCTTCCTGCCCGACAAGCCCGAGTACATGGTCGGCCTGATCATGATCGGCCTGGCCCGCTGCATCGCCATGGTGATCGTCTGGAACGAGATCGCCAAGGGTTCGACCGAGTACGCCGCCGGACTGGTGGCCTTCAACTCGATTTTCCAGGTGCTGTTCTACAGCGTCTATGCCTGGCTTTTCGTGACGGTCCTGCCGCCGCTGTTCGGGCTCTCGGGTTCGGTGGTCGATGTCTCGATCGGGCAGATTGCCGAAAGCGTCTTCATCTACCTGGGCATTCCCTGCGTCGCCGGCGTACTGACACGGGTGATCCTGCTGCGTTTTGTCTCGAAGGAGTGGTATCACCAGCGGTTCGTACCGAAGATCAGCCCGATCACCCTCGTCGCCCTGCTGTTCACCATCGTCGTCATGTTCAGCCTCAAGGGCAAGCTGATCGTGAGCATCCCGATGGACGTGCTGCGCATCGCCATCCCGCTGCTGATCTACTTTGTGCTGATGTTCCTGATTTCGTTCTACATGAGCAAAAAGGTGGGGGCCGGCTACGGAAAATGCGCCACCCTGTCGTTCACCGCGGCAAGCAACAACTTCGAGTTGGCGATTGCCGTCGCCGTCGCCGTCTATGGCATCAATTCCGGCGCCGCCTTCGCTGCCGTCATCGGTCCGCTGGTCGAGGTACCGGTGATGATCGGCCTGGTGAGTGTCTCGCTGTGGTTCCAGAAGCGCTACTTCGCCTCTGAAAGCGCGCGAGTGTGAGCACGCCCTGCCTGCTGGCTGCCTGGTCGATGTGCGAAGCGCAGTTGCGTGGCTATCTTCGTCATCGGATCGGCCGGATCGACGATGCAGACGACGTACTGCAGGAGGTCTTCATCAAGGCCTTGCGGCAGGGAAGCAACTTCTGCGCGATCGATAACCGGCGGGCATGGCTGTTCCAGGTGGCGCGCAATGCTCTAGCCGATCGCCTGCGCGTGTCGCGTGAACACGTTCCCCTGCCGGACGATCTGGTCTCCCCCGAGAACGAACTGGCTCCTATGGTCGACGACCTCAGCGCCTGCCTGCCTCGCGTACTCTCCGAACTCTCCGCGGCCGATCGACTGTCGATTATCCTGTGCGATCTCGAAGGGCACTCGCAACAAGAACTGGCCGACCGTCTCGGCATCTCCCTCTCCGCAGCCAAGTCGCGGGTTCAGCGTGCCCGTAAGCGCCTGAAGGAACGAATGACAAACGCTTGTCGGGTTCGCTTCGACGACGACGGAAAGGTCTGCAGCTTTACGCCGCGCTCGCCGTTGTAGCGCCTTCCTGCGGCATCGGTCAGCAAAGCAAGGCTGGCTCGGACCAGCGAACCCGTTTCCGGCGCTTTCCAGCCGGCCATTTTGCTTGCCAAGGACAGCCGCGGGGCAATCTACTACCCTCGGTCAATTTGACAGTTGATCTGGTCTGGGTCTTGGCACCTGCATCCTTTTTGCGGCAGCCTCGTCCCCCAAGGTATGGAGCGATTGTTGCCCTCCGCGTTGATCGTTTCCACTCTGAACAAACACCAGCGCCGACGCATCAGGTCGGGGTAAGCTGGCGACTCACTCTGGTGCAATAGATCTGAAAGGAAACACGATGAGACTCTCACACATCACTCTGCTTGCTCTTCTTGGCGCCGCTATAGTCGTACCGTCCTTCGCTCAACCCGGCCCCGGCATGGGGGCAGGAGGACAGGGAGGAATGAGTGGCATGGGACCGGGTGGCGGCCAAGGACAAGGCCAGGGAATGCGCTTCGCCTTTGACAAGAACAACACCCGCGGCTGGTCGCTGATGACTGCCGAAGAGCGTTCCACGTACCACGACAGGATGCTCGCCGCCAAGACCTTCGACGCATGCAAGGCGATCCAGGTTGAGCACCATCAGGCCATGGAGGCACGCGCCAGGGAAAAAGGCACGACCTTGATGGCACCGCGGCAAAACGCTTGCGATCGTATGCAGGCACGCGGCTTCTTCAAGTAGGTGTAACCATGGCTCCGCCCCGTTGCTTCATAGTGGGGCCGGAAAACGTTCATCTGTGCGGAGATCGAAGTTCGCGACCAGACACGGAATGGGATTAGCGATGACCCAGCATTTCCTGCATCTGACCAGAGTATTCCGCCTGATCTGCTTTCTCGCGCTCGCTGCCGTTTCGTCCTTTGCCGCCGCGATAGAGCCACCGGTCTGGATCGACCACAATGCTGCCGGCGAACGGCGGGTTCATCTGTACTTCTTCTGGACCAGCACCTGTCCGCATTGTCAGGCTGCCCGGCCTTTTGTCGAAGCGCTGCCGGCGCGTCATCCCTGGCTGGTGCTGCACAGCCGCAACCTCACGATCGACCCGTACGCTGCCGACGCCTACGTCTCGATGGCCGAGTCACTGGGCCGGGAAGCCAGCAGTGTGCCGGCCTTCCTGTTCTGCGGGCAGATCAAGGTTGGTTTCGATCGGCCGGAAACGACCGGGCGGGCACTGGAAGAAGACTTGCAGTTCTGCCGCGAATCAGGGGGAACGGTGCTTGGGGAGCCTGCCGCGGGAACTCGCCAAGCTCCCGGACTCGACCTCCCGCTGCTCGGCACATTGGCACCCGACCAACTCTCGCTACCAGTGTTTACCGTGGTCATCGCCGGCCTGGATGCCTTCAATCCCTGTGCCTTTTTCGTTCTCCTGTTTCTGCTCTCGCTGCTGATCCATGCCGGCAGTCGCGCCCGCATGCTGTTCATCGGCAGCGTCTTCCTGTTCTTCTCCGGCCTCATCTACTTTTTGTTCATGGCCGCCTGGCTCAACGTTTTCCGCTGGCTCGGCGAAATCGCTCTGGTCACTACCGCGGCCGGGGTTCTGGCGATCGTCATCGCGCTGATCAACATCAAGGACTACTTCTGGTTCAAGAAGGGGATTTCCCTGAGTATCCCGGATACCGCCAAACCCGGACTCTACCAGCGCGTGCGCGGCCTTCTGCGAGCGGACAGCTTGCCGGCGCTGACGCTGGGAACCATCGCCCTGGCGATCGCCGCCAATTCCTACGAACTCTTATGCACGGCCGGATTCCCCATGATCTATACCCGACTGCTGACCCTTTCTGAGCTGCCGCCGTGGCAACACTACGCCTATCTGGCCTTCTACAACGTTGTCTACGTCATCCCGCTGCTGGTCATAACCGTGGTCTTCACCTGCACCCTCGGCTCGCGAAAGCTGTCGGAGCGCGAGGGACGATTGCTCAAACTGCTTTCGGGGACCATGATGCTGGGGCTCGGCATTCTGCTGATCGCCGCCCCGGCGGCACTCAACGACCTGCGCGTGGCGCTGGTCCTGCTGCTTGGCTCGATCGGCCTTTCCGGGCTGGTCCATTGGCTGAGGAAGCCGAGGCAGGCGGAGAAAAGCCGACCGGACTGAACGGATGGGCACACTGGCTGCACTCCTTACTGACTGGAGATCACCATGGACATCATCAAACAGATTCTCGACTCCTTCGGCGGTACTTTGCCCAACGACAGCAAGACTGCCGCTGCCATCGCCCGCAATGCAAGCCCCGAGGAGGTTTCCGCCTGTGCCACCGAAGAGGGTCTGCACGCCTTGGCCGGCGCACTCTTCGAGGCCTGCGAGGAAGGCGGTGAAACCAATGCCGCTCTGGACAGCAATGTCCACGTCAGCGAAGCGCTTGTCCATCGCCTGCAGGAGTTCCGGCAGGAACTGCCCCCCGAATGCGAAACGGCTCGCCTGATCGACGCCGAAGCCCGCCTGGAGGAGATATCAGAGGCGGCGCAGAAAGAAGGGCTGACGTCGCTGGCTACGATGCTCTTCGAAGCCGAGCAGGAGCAGGGCCGTGCGACGTGACAAGCCTCAGATCAGACCAAGAGGCGATGGACACGGGAGTGGCGATGCGAACACGAAGGAATAGAGTCCTGATCCTCACGCTGCTGCTGTCTGTCGCCGCAGCCGCGCAGGCACGCGGCCCCGTGCGCGCCAGCGAGGGAAATACCCGCGGCTGGCAGTTGATGACGCCGGAGGAACGGATCGAACATCAATCGCGGATTCGTGGCTTCAGGACGTACGAGGAGTGCCGCGGCTACCAGGTCGCGCATCACCAACTCATGGAAGAACGCGCCACAGCGCGCGGCATGGTGTTGCCGCACGGAGGCCGTGACATCTGTGAGCACCTGCAGCCGGCTAGCGGTTCTCGCCAGCCCTCCGGTTGATCCCTGCGCGAGCCCATCATGTTCCTCCTTCGCTGGCTATCGATTCCGCTACTCGTCCTGGCTGCTACCGTAGGCCCCGTCTACTGGGCCTTTCCGGAGGGTCTGTCGCCTGCACGCAGTCTGGGCATTGTCCTCGGCTGGGCGGGCTGTGGTCTGCTGCTCGCCAGCCTGTTGCTGATGCTGCGGGAAACCTGGCTGTCCCGCTGGCTGGGGGGACTGGAGAGGATGTACCAATGGCATCACCACGTAGGCATGGCCGCTTACGTCTTGCTGCTGGCACATCCGCTGGAGCTTGCTGCCGATGCCTGGCCGGCGTCTCCCACTCTGGCTTGGCAGACGCTTTCACCATTCAGCCAGGGCTGGCCGGTCAGGCTGGGCTGGCTATCGCTACTGCTGCTGATGCTCGGACTCGCCGCCACTTTCGCCACGCGCATACCCTATCGAAGCTGGCGCTGGCTGCATTTTTCGCTGGGTGTCGGCGTACTGGTCGGCCTGTGGCATCTGTTGCAGCTCGGTATCGAGGAACCGGTACTGCCGATCCTCGCGCTGGCCGCCCTGTTCCTCGGCTGGCGAATCCTCCGGGAGGATAGCGGCTTGGCCGCCCGGCCGTACATCGTGCAATCGGCCACTCCGGTTGCCGACGGCATGGTCGAGATCGCTCTCAAGCCCCTGGCAGAGCCGATTGCCGCGACCGCAGGGCAGTTCGTCCTGGTCGCCTTCTTTGCCGGGCCGACGTTCAGGGGTTGCGGCGAGTTTCACCCGTTCACCGTCAGTTCGATGGGTGCCGGCCGTGAAATCCGCGTCGGCGTCAAGGCGCTGGGCGATTGCACCCGACGCATCCAGGGCATGGAACCGGGTGTCCTGGCGCGGGTGCATGGCGCATTCGGCACCTTCCTGGCCGAGCGACCCGCAGCGCCGCAACTGTGGCTGGCCGGCGGCATTGGCATCACGCCTTTCCTGGCGCTGCTGCGGACGGGCCCGGTCAGTCAGGAAACGACACTCGTCTATCTCTATCGCGCCGAGGCCGATGCTGCCTTTCTGCAAGAATTGCGCGCGCTCGCTGAGCAGGATCCGCAACTGTCGCTGCAGGCTCTGGCCACCGGTAACCAGCCGCCGAATATTGATTCACTCCTTCCCGCTACCCGCGAGCTCGCCGGGCACGAGTGCTATCTGTGCGGGCCGCCGGGCATGCTGGCCGCGGTCAGACAGTCCCTCCACGAGCGGGGCATCAAGCCTCGCCATATCCATTTTGAAAACTTCGGATTCCGATAATGCGCCGACTCTATCTATCCACCACCGTCATTTTCTGGCTGCTGGTGTCAGCCTTCTGGGCTGGCAGCCTGTGGTTGCCGCCGGCCGATGAAAGCCTTGCGGTAGCGGCCGAAAAGGTCATTTCCCGGACCGAACTCGCCAAACACGCACTGCCGGACAACTGCTGGATGGCGATTCGCGGTACGGTCTATGATCTGAGCGCCTATATGCCCCGGCATCCGTCGCCCCCCGAGCTCGTTCTGCCCTGGTGCGGCAAGGAAGCAACCGAGGCCTATGACACGAAGACCAAAGGACGTCCGCATTCCGCCTATGCGGACGAGTTGCTGGCCAGGTATCGGATCGGCATTCTGACCGCCAGCAAGCCATGACGGAAGGGCTGCTGGTTTTGCCTTCTGCCATCGAAACGGCAAGGTCACACTGTCCCATCCCCGAGCAGGCGCCGCTTGGGGTGATCGAGGAGGTGCACGGACCGGTCATCGACATCCTGTGCAGCCGCCTGCCACCGCTGCATCAGGCGGTGTATGTCTGCCTCGATGGCGAGCGCTACACCTTCGAGGTGCATCGCCATCTCGACGCATCGCGGGCACGAGCGATCGCCCTGCATCGCACGGCTGGTCTGCGTCGGCTGCTGCCGGTCTTCGACAGTGGTGGGCCGCTGCAGATACCGGTGACCCCTGATTGCCTGGGCCGGCTGCTCGACCTCTTCGGCCACCCTCTGGATGGCGGCCCGGCGCTCACGTCTACGGAATTTCGCCCGATCGTCGCTCCCCCGGCACCGCTCTCGGAAGCAATGGGCATGGGAGAAATCCTGCCGACCGGCATCAAGGTGATCGACCTGCTGTGCCCTTTTGTGCGCGGCGGCAAGACCGGCCTGTTCGGTGGCGCAGGCGTTGGCAAAACGGTGCTGATCATGGAATTCATGAACGCCATCGTCCGTCTGCACCAGGGGGTATCGGTCTTCGCCGGGGTCGGTGAGCGAATTCGCGAGGGACATGAGTTGTGGCACGACATGCACGACGCCGGCGTCATGCCGCGCTCGCTGATGGTGTTCGGCCAGATGGATGAATCGCCGGGAGTCCGCTTCCGCATCGGGCTGTCGGCACTGACCTACGCCGAATACCTGCGCGACCATGTCGCCAAGGAAGTGTTGTTCCTGATGGACAACGCTTTCCGCTTCGTGCAGGCCGGCAGCGAGCTGTCCGGGCTGCTCGGGCGCATGCCGGCGACGGTCGGCTACCAGCCGACACTACTCTCCGAAGTGGCGGAATTGCAGGAGCGCATTTCTTCCACGCGCAGCGGCAACATCACCGCTGTCGAGGCCGTCTATGTACCGGCTGATGACATGACCGACCCGGCAGTCGGGGCGATCCTCGCCCACCTCGACACCACCGTCATCCTCTCGCGCAACCAGGCGGCCAAGGGGATCTACCCGGCGGTCGACCCACTAGCGTCGGGCAGTCGCATGATGGATCGCGTCACCCTCGGTGACCGTCACTATCGGGTCGCGCAAACGGTGCGCGAGCATCTCGCGCGCTACCGCGAACTGGAAGATATCATCGCCATGCTGGGCATCGAGGCCTTGTCGGAAGCCGACCGGCGCACCGTGCTGCGGGCGCGCCTGCTCGAACGCTATCTCACGCAGCCGTTCTTTGTCGTTGCCGACCATACCGGCATCGCCGGGGCCTCGGTCCCTCTGGCAACGACCCTCACCGATTGCGAGGATTTCATCCAGGGAACCTACGACGACCTGCCCGAGGATCGCTGCTACATGCGCGCCGGCATGGAGGGCGTGCGGTGAGCGGCGGGATCACCCTGCATCTGCAGAGCGCGCTGCGCTGCGAGCGCATCGACAAGGTGCAGAGCTTTGTCGGCAGCGATGCCAGCGGCAGCTTCGGCATTCAGCCGGGACGCGCCCGCTTCATGACGATCCTCGACTATGGACTGTCGCGTTTTCGCAGCACGCAGGGTGCGTGGCAGTATCTCGCCTGCCCCGGCGCCGTATTGCGCTTTGCCGACGATCAACTGACCGTCAACACCCGGCGCTACCTTTATGACGAGGACTACGAGCGGATCTCGGATCTGCTGGCGGGGCAACTGGCACAGGAAGAAGAAACACTCCGGAGCGTCAAGGACAATCTGCAGAAGCTGGAGCAGGAGCTTTTCCGGCGCTTGCGCACCCTGGATCGGTGGCCGTCATGAACGACCATCATCACAGGTCATAATGAACGACGACAAGTGGCGTCGCGAGGTTTCCCGCGACAGCGAAAGACTCAAGGAGGCCGAACGGAGTCGGCGCTCACTGCTCGCACAAACGGTCTTCCTCGGCAGTCTGTCGGTGCTGTTCCTGGCGCCCTTGCTGGCGGGCGCTTATCTCGGGCGCTGGCTTGATAGCCTGGGTGAGGGGTACACGGTGCGGTGGACGGTGAATCTGATCCTCATCGGCCTCGCGATCGGCGTCTTCAACGTCTATCTCTTCATCAGAAAATACTGGTAATGGAAGCGGCAAGCGTTGTTTTCAGTCTGGGGGGCTTGCGGATCACCTCGACAGTGGTCACCACCTGGGGCATCCTGCTGGCCTTCGGACTGTCCTGCCGACTGGCGACCAGACGACTCTCGGTCGACCACCCCGGTCTTGTGCAAACCGCGCTGGAAGGTGTCGTCCAGTCGATCGAGGCGGCCATCGAAGGTGTGCTACCGGGTCGGGCCGGCCTGCTGCTGCCTTTCGTCGGCACCCTCTGGCTGTTCGTCGCTGTCGCCAATCTGACGGGAATCGTGCCCGGTCTGCATGCGCCGACCGGCAACCTGTCGACCACCGCCGCGCTGGCCTGTCTGGTCTTTGTCTCGGTGCACTGGTTCGGCATCCGCAGCGAAGGCCTGAAGAATTATCTGCGCCACTACCTGGTCCCCAGCCCGATCCTCCTGCCGTTTCATCTGCTCGGCGAGTTTTCCCGCACCATCGCGCTGGCGATGCGCCTGTTCGGCAACATCATGAGCCTCGAAATGGCCGCGCTGCTGGTCCTCCTGGTTGCCGGGCTGCTGGTGCCGGTCCCGGTGCTTATGCTGCACATCGTCGAAGCCCTGGTCCAGGCCTACATCTTCGGCACGCTGGCCCTGATCTACATCGCCGGCGGCATGCAATCCCACGCCGCTGCGGAGCACTCCGAAGCGCCCTCATCGAACGACACGAAAGGAAGCTCCCCATGAGCGACATGCACTGGTTTGTCCTGGTCTCCACCGTCGTAGCAGCGCTGGCCATCGCGATCGGCATCATCTTCCCGGCCATTGCCATGGGCCGGGCGATTACGCAGGCGCTCGAAGCGCTGTCGCGGCAGCCGGAGGCGGAGAAGTCGATCACCCGCACCCTGTTCATCGGCCTGGCGATGATCGAGTCGCTGGCCATCTACGTCCTGGTGATCGTGCTGATCATCCTCTTCCGCAACCCGCTGCTCGAATACCTCTTGAAGTAGGAGGCGGCGATGGATCTGGACTGGACCACCTTTGCCCTCGAAATCATCAATTTCCTGGCGCTGATCTGGATCCTCAAGCGCTTTCTCTACCGCCCGGTGCTGGCGACCCTGGCTGAGCGTCGCGCTGGCATCGAGGGCGCCCTCAACGAAGCACGCGCGACGGAAGCACGGGCCGCGGCCCTGCAGCGCCAGTTTGAAAGCCGTCTGGCGGACTGGGAGCGAGAAAAGGCGGCAGCCCGCAGCCAGTTCGATGCCCAGATGGCGGCAGAGCACGCGCGACAGATGGAGGCGCTGGACCGGGATCTGGCTGCCGAGCGGCAACGTAGCGCCGCTCGCGAAGCACACCGGCAGGAGACCCTGCAGCGCGAACTCGCCAGCCAGTCCGGCGCACTCGCCCGCCAGTTCGCCAGCGCACTGCTGGCCAGATTGGCAGGACCGGAGATCGAAGCGCGGCTGGTAGAAATTTTCGTCGAGGAACTCTCGGCTCTGCCCGAAGAACGTCTGGAGCCTTTGCGGGCGGGCCAGAATGGTCATGGGCAAGGGGTGTTGAGCAGCGCCCATCCGCTCTCGGAGGAACAACGCCGGCAGATCTCCGGTGCCGTCGATGCCCGGCTGGGAAAGCTCGTCAACCTCGTTTTCGTCGAGGATAGCGAGTTGCTGGCCGGCGTCCGGCTATCGCTCGGGGCCTGGCAACTGGATCTCAGTCTGGCCGGCGAACTGGGTGTTTTCGCGGAGGCAGGCAGGCTTGATCACTGAGCATTCTGCCCCAAACCCTGGTGGCCGGCGCAGCCAGTGGCTGGCCGACTACCAGCCGCGATTGCGGATCAGCGAAATCGGCAAGCTGGCAGCGGTCGGTGACGGCATCGCCTGGATCGAGGGGCTGCCCTCGGCGGCAATGGACCAGATCCTGCGCTTCGAGAATGGCAGCGAGGCACTGGTTTTCCACCTCGGCAGCAGGCGCATCGGCGCCATCCTGCTCGGTCAGGAGGATGGCCTCGCCGCCGGCGCGGCGGCCCACCTGACCGGACGGCGACTGGATATCGGCGTCGGTGACGGCTTTCTCGGCCGCGTGGTGGACCCGCTGGGGAATCCCCTCGATGGCGGTGCGCAACCGCAATTCAACCGCCGGCGCCCCCTCGAAGTCTCCTCGCCACCGATCACCGCGCGTGATTTCGTCAGGCGCCCATTGCTGAGTGGCAGCAAGATGGTCGATACCATGATCCCGATCGGCAAGGGCCAGCGGCAACTGATCATCGGCGACGCGGGTACCGGCAAAAGTTCGCTGGCCACGGACACGATCATCGCCCAGAAGGGGAGCGATGTCCTCTGCGTCTACGTGCTGATCAGCCAGAAGCGCTCGGCAGTGGTCGCGACCATCGAAACCCTGCGCCAGGCCCGCGTTCTCGATATCAGCTGCGTCGTCGTCGCCGAGGCCACCACCACGCCCGGGCTCAAGTTCCTCGCGCCGTTCGCCGGCTGCGCCCTGGCGGAAGAATGGATGTGGAGCGGCCGCGACGTGCTGGTGGTGTACGACGACCTCACCACGCATGCGCGAGCCTATCGCGAGCTTTCGCTGCTACTGCGCCGCCCGCCAGGGCGGGAAGCCTATCCCGGCGATATCTTTTACCTGCACGCGCGCCTGCTCGAACGCTCGACCTGCCTGGCAGCGCGCTACGGGAGCGGCAGCATGACCGCCCTGCCGATCGTCGAAACCGAGCAGGGCGAGATCGCCGCCTACATTCCCACCAATCTGATCTCGATCACCGACGGCCAGATCTATCTCGATCCGGCGCTCTACGCACGCGGTTTCCTGCCCGCCATCGACATCACCCGCTCGGTCTCGCGGATTGGCGGCAAGGCCCAGTTGCCGGCTATCAAGACCGAGGCCGGGCGGATGAAGCTCGATTTCCTGCAGTTTCTCGAGCTGGAAGTATTCACCCGCTTTGGCTCGCGTCTGGAGGCCGGCGTCGATGCCAAGATCCGGCGCGGCCGCTTGCTGCGGGAGCTGCTCAAGCAGGAACGCCTCGCACCGCTGTCGCCGGAACAGCAGTTGGCCTGGCTGGTCGCCTATAACGAGGGAGCCTTCGACGCCCTGGCGGGTGTAGTGGTCCAGGCACGGCTGGCGAGACTGCTGCACAAGGCGGCGGCTGGGGGGCCGGGACTGGCGGCTGGTCGGGAGGCATGGCGGGAGGCCGTCGCCGGCTGGTTGCGGGAGGTGGGCGATGAGCCGCCGGTGTGAGAGGGAATACGCTCTGTAACGGCGCATCTTTGGTCGGCGGTGACATTTTTCGTGCTACCTTCCGTCGGCGAATCAAAGTAGGAATTTCACGTCCATGCCTCGCATCTTCGACAACATCCAACAAGAACTGCTCGAAGCCTTGCGAGCCACTCTGCAAGTTTCGAACCGGGCAGATTTTTGTGTGGGCTACTTCAATCTGCGCGGCTGGCAGGCCATCGATGACCTGATACAGCCCTGGCAACCGGCTAACGGCCAGGTTTGCCGTGTATTGGTTGGCATGCAACGCCCGCCTCACGAGGAAGTTCGCGAGCTTTACCGCGCAGTCGCAGGTAACAACCTGATTGACCAAGGCACGGCGGCCCGGCTCAAGACCCAGTTCGGGGCCCACTTGCGCGAACAGATCACCTTGGGCATCCCCTCTGGCAAGGATGAGGCGGGCCTTCGCCGACTCGCCCGGCAATTGCGAGCAGGCCAGGCCATCGTCAGACTATTTCTGCCGTATCCACTGCACGCCAAGCTCTATCTGCTATTTCGCGACGACGTGAACAACCCCATCACCGGCTTCGTCGGCAGCAGCAATCTCACGCTGCAAGGGCTCTCCAAGCAGGGCGAACTGAACGTCGATGTGCTGGAACATCATGCCGCCCAGCGCTTGTCGGAATGGTTCGAAGAGCGATGGAAAGACCGCTGGGCCATCGACGTCTCGCAAGACCTCGCAGCCATCATCGAATCGAGTTGGGCGCGCGAAGCAAGCATTCCCCCGTATCAGATCTACCTCAACATCGCCTATCACCTCAGCACCGAGGCGCGCGCCGGTCTCAGCCAGTTCCGTTTGCCGGCACGCTTCGAGCAGGAACTATTCGATTTTCAGAAAAGCGCGGTGAAGATTGCCGCACGCCATCTGCATCGGCGCGGCGGGGTGATGATCGGTGACGTCGTCGGTCTGGGCAAGACCATGATGGCAACCGCGTTGGCGCGTATGTTCGAAGACGATCTCGGCTACGAGACCCTCATCATTTGCCCGAAAAACCTGGAACCGATGTGGGAGCGCTACCGCACTGAATACGGCCTGCGCGGCATGGTCGTGCCGATCAGCCAAGTGTCCAAACGACTGCACAGCCTCAAGCGCTATCGTCTGGTGCTCATCGACGAAAGCCATAATCTGCGCAACCGAGAGGGGCGACGCTACAAAGCGATTGCCGATTACATCCGCAGTTGCGATGCGAAAGCAATCCTGCTCACCGCCACTCCCTACAACAAAACCAAGACCGACCTGTCGAGCCAGCTACGGCTGTTTATCGACGAAAAGGCCAACATCGGCATTCGACCCGAGCGGCACATGCGCAAACATGGCATCAGCGAACCTGAGTTCGAGCGCCGGCACCAGTGCAAAGCCAATTCGATTCTCGCCATCGAAAAGAGCGAAGAGTTTGACGACTGGCGCGAGCTGATCCGCCTGTACATGGTTCGACGCACGCGCAGCTTTATCATCGAGCACTACACGGCGGAAGATGACAACGGCCGTCGTTACATCGCCGACAACGATGGCGAGAAACGTTACTTCCCGAAACGCATGCCCATTTCGCTGAAATTCGCCGTCGACGAGGCCGACCCGGATGACCGCTATGCGAGGCTCTACTCGGCCGAAATGGTCGATCAGATCAATGCCCTGCATGTGCCCCGCTACGGCATGGGTTTGTATGTCGACCCGCTGGCGGAAAAGACCGCCACGGCCGCGGAGCGCAAGCTGATCGACAACCTGGGCCGCGCTGGCAAGCGGCTGATGGGGTTCTGCCGCACCAACCTCTTCAAGCGCCTGGAATCCAACGGCTTTTCATTCCTGCAGTCGATCGACCGGCACGTTCTGCGCAACCAGATTTACCTCTATGCCATCGAAAACGGGCTGGACCTCCCGGTAGGTGTGCTCGACGCCGGCTTGCTCGACCTGGGAAGGGTGGACGAAGACGCTGAAGGCCTGGAAGGCGACCCCGAAGATCTGCTCGACGGCCTGGTTGAACCTGTGGCCGAGGCGGACGCCGCACCCGACGGCCTGGCGCGCGCCAGGATCGTCTATCAGCAATATGCTTGCGAATACAAGAAGCGCTTCAAGTGGATACGCCCCACCCTGTTCAAACGGTCGCTTTCCGAACATCTGGCTGCGGACACGCAAGCCCTCCTTGATCTGCTGCGCGCGCACGGACGATGGGATCCACAACGTGACCAGAAGTTGATCGCGCTGCAGCGTCTTGTCGAACGCACACACGCCAAGGACAAGGTGCTGATCTTTACCCAATTCGCGGACACGGCGCGCTACCTGGCGCGGGAAGTACGCCGCACCGGTATCACTCAAGTGGAAGTCGCTACCGGCGCCAGCGCCGACCCCTATGCGCTGGCGTGTCGCTTCTCGCCCAGGTCGAATAACAAGAGCGTCAGCAAGTCCGACGAGGTGCGAGTTCTCATCTGTACCGACGTGCTTTCAGAAGGCCAGAACCTGCAAGACAGCAACGTGGTCGTCAACTTCGACCTGCCGTGGGCGATCATCCGGCTGATTCAGCGTGCCGGCCGAGTGGACCGCATCGGCCAGCGCGCCGAGGAAATCCACTGTTATTCTTTCTTGCCCGCCGAAGGTGTCGAGCGTCTCATCAACTTGCGCGCCCGCATCCAGCAGCGCCTGCTGGAAAACGCCGAAGTCGTCGGTACCGACGAAGCCTTTTTCGAGGACGACGACGCCAACACCATCCGCGACCTCTACACAGAGAAGTCCGGTGTCCTTGACGATAGTGACGACGACGTCGATCTTGCTTCCTACGCCTGGCAAATCTGGAAACAAGCCACGCAAGACAAACCTGAACTCGCGCACGCCGTCGAATCCATGCCGCCGGTGGTTTACTCGGCGCGCGCCTTCGCGTTCGACGGGACTACGTTGCCCTCACTCGGTGACGATGCCGCGCGCGGTGGCACACTGGTGTATGTGAAGTCACCCGAAGACAATGACCACCTCGCCTGGATCAGCCCTGACGGCAAGACAGTCACCGAATCCCAGTTCACCATCCTGCGCGTGGCTGAATGTGCACCAGACACCCCCGCCGTGCCCCGTGCCGAAAACCACCACGAACTGGTCGCTGAAGGGTTGAAGCTGGCGGTGCACCAGGACAAGGCGATCGGCGGCGGCCTGGGTCGGCCCTCCAGCCCCCGCCGCCGCGCCTACGAGCGCCTCAAGCGCTACGCGGAAGCCCAGAGGCACACCCTGTTTCGCGACGAAGAACTGGAACGTGCGCTCGATGACCTCTACGCCCGCCCCCTGCTGGAAACGGCAGCCGACCTTCTCAATCGACTCATGCGCGGTGGCGTCAACGACGAGGAGCTTGCCGGGGCAGTGAAGACCTTGCGCGAGGAGGGCCGCCTGACCTACACGGAAGAAGACGCACAATTTCGTGAGCCGCGCGTGGTGTGCTCGCTGGGGCTTATACCGGGCCAATAAGCATGTCAAAACTCGACCTACCCGCCTTTCAGAAATACCTTTCCGCTTTCGCCTTTACCCCCCTGTTCGTCGAAGTCCTCGGCTGGAATCACCCCGCCGCCAGCGAGCGCGACTGGCAAATCGATCAGCTGAAGGCAGGCACCCCTTCCACACATTCCACCTATTCCCGCCGCATGGTCGCCGAACTGGCCGGGGTGGCGGTGCTGCAAGTGGTGGCAGACAGCACCTGGCCCGATGAGAGCCAACGCATGGCCATCTGGCGTCACGTCAGCCAGCGGCACCATGAAAATCTGATCATCTTCACCGACCGGCGGGAAGACCCCGGCCAAAGCCTCTGGTTCTGGGTCAAACGTGGCAAGGACACGAGTACTGGCAAGCCTAAAACTACCGCCCGCCGCCACGAATACTTTCGCGGCCAGCCAGTGGACCTGTTCGCCTCGAAGCTGCACGCGCTGGTGGTGGAATTGTCCGAACTCGATGCCGGCGGCCGGTTGCCGGTGCTGGAAGTAGCGCGCCGCCTGGCCGCCGCCCTGGACGTGGAGAAAACCACCAAGCGTTTTTTTACCCGCTACCAGGAACAACACGCCGCTCTGCTGGGAGCGATCGAAGGCATCGCCGACGAGCGGGACCGACGCTGGTATGCCTCGGTCGTCCTCAACCGGCTGATGTTCGTCTGGTTCCTGCAAAAGAAGGGCTTTTTGAATGGCGGTGATTACGATTACCTGCCAAACAAACTTCAGGAATCACGCGCACGCGGGGCAAACCGCTTCTTCGGCGAATTCCTCAACGCTCTCTTCTTCGATGCCTTCGCCCTGCCCGAAGATCAGCGTAGCGCGCAGGCAAGAACCTTGACCGGCTGCATCCCGTTCCTCAACGGCGGCCTGTTCCTGCATCACAAGCTGGAACTCGACGCCAACCGCCAGCCACGTGTCGGTACCCGCTTGCGCATTCCGGATGCCGCCTTTGCAGGGGTGTTCGAGGTCTTCGGCGCCTTCACCTGGCATCTGGACGACACCCCCGCCGGTAACCCGGAAGAAATCAACCCGGACGTGCTGGGCTACATCTTCGAGAAATACATCAACCAGAAAGCCTTCGGCGCCTATTACACGCGGCCTGAGATCACCAGCTATCTCGCCGAGCGCAGCATTCACAAGCTGGTGCTTGAGCGCATCAATGTCCCGGCGCTGCCGGAATTCAATCTTCCCGCCATCCAGTTCGACTCGGTCGCCGAACTCCTGGCACGCATGGACGCCCGCACCGCGCTGAAGCTGGTAGGTGAAGTGCTCCCCTCGATCACCATCCTTGACCCGGCGGTCGGTTCCGGCGCCTTTCTGGTGGCCGCGCTCAAGGCGCTGATCAACATTTATTACGCCGTCGTCGGACGTGCCGGCATGGGCGCCAGCCGCGAACTGGAAACCTGGTTGCGCGGCATCCAGAAAAGCCATCCCAGCGTCGGCTACTACATCAAGCGCCGTGTCGTCAGCGACAACCTGTACGGTGTGGACATCATGGAAGAGGCTTGCGAGATAGCGAAGCTGCGGCTGTTCCTGGCCATGGTGGCGTCGGTGAATAGGGTCGAAGACCTGGAACCGCTGCCCAACATCGACTTCAACATCCTGCCCGGCAACTCCCTGGTCGGCCTGATGCGGGTCGACGAACATGAATTCGACCGCAAACAGGATGACCTCTTCAAGCCCCCCTTTCGCCGGCTGCTCGAAGAGAAAAATCGCAAGCTCGACGTCTATCGCCATACCGCCGCCGACTTGGGCAAGAGCACGGACCTGCGCGTCCTGCGCGACGACATCGACGCCGAAATGACCTGCGCGGTCGGCATCCTCAACGAGCTGTTGCGTGACCAGTTCGAAGATTTAGGCGTGAAGTACGAACAAGCGACCTGGGATGCTGACAAGCAGGGCTTGGGAAAAGCGAAGAAAAGCCGTATCGAACGTGCCCACATCGACGCCGAAACACCGCTGCACTGGGGCTATGTCTTCGACCAGGTGATGCACTCAGTTGACAAAACCGGCGGCGGCTTTGACATCGTGCTCACCAACCCACCGTGGGAGGTGTTCAAGCCGCAGGCCAAGGAGTTCTTCGCCGACCACTCCGAATTGGTGACGAAGAACAAGATGACGATCAAGGAGTTCGAGAAGGAGCAGGGCAAGCTGCTCAAGGACAAGGCGATTCGCGAAACGTGGCTGGCGTATGAGAGCCGCTTTCCGCATGTCAATCAGTATTTCCGCCGGGCACCAGAATACTCCAGCCAGTTCGCAACGGTCGATGGTCGCAAGGTCGGTTCCGATCTCAACCTCTACAAGCTGTTCCTCGAACGTTGCTTCTTGTTGCTGCGCCCGGGCGGGCACTGCGGCATCGTCATTCCCAGCGGTATCTACACCGACCTGGGCGCCAAGGGGCTGCGCGACCTGCTGTTCGACAGAACCCGCATTGAAGGCTTGTTCTGCTTCGAAAATCGTAAGGAGATCTTCGAAGGAGTACATCGCAGCTTCAAATTCGTCGTGCTCACTTTCGAAAGAACCGCCTCGTTGCGCGTGCAGCAGCCCGGTGAGAAGAACGCTAGCGCGCCTCCGGACGATCTGCTATCGCCGGTGCGCATCGGCGAACTCGGCACGACCCGTTTCCCCGCAGCCTTCATGCGTTGGGATGTAGCGGAACTCGATCGCTTTCCGGCGGAAGGGGCCTTGTGGCTGGACGTGAAACTGATCCGCCGCTTGTCGCCGGATTCGCACTCAGTGATGGAATTCAAGAGCGAACTCGACGTGCATATCGCCGAGAAGATGCTCAAGTTTCCGCTGCTGGGTGAACGAATCCAGAATTCCTGGAACCTCAGCCTGCATCGCGAATTTCACATGACAGACGACAGCAATCTCTTCAGGTCAGCGCCAGGGCCAGGGCTTCTGCCGTTGTGGGAAGGCAAACAGTTCCACCAGTTCCAGGCTGATTTCGCGCTACCCCACTATTGGCTCGATGAAGAAGAGGCCAGAGCGGCTTTGTTGGCGCCCCGGCTGCGCGCGCTCCAGCGCCAGCTCGTCGCTCGGGCCGTGCCGGGAGTGCCTGATCCGGAACGGGTAAGCCTCGACTACCGCAGCTACCGCCTGGCGTTCCGCGACGTGGGCCGTAACACCGATGAGCGCACTGTCATTGCCTGCCTCCTGCCGCCTGATCGCTTCTGCCCGCACACGGTCAGTCTGGAACAGGTATTTTTCGATGAAGTCACGCCCAAGGGCCACCAGAGCATCCGCCGTCTGAACTCTGCCGAGCGCCTGTTCGTGCTCGCCATATTCAATAGCATTGTTTTCGACTGGTTCATCCGCCAGAGCGTCACGGCGCATGTGTCTTTCTTCTTCGTTTATAACACGCCGGCGCCGCGCCTTGCGGCAGACTCGAAGCAAGCTCTAGCCCTGGTTAACCGCGCCGCCCGCCTCACTTGTACCACGCTCGAATTCGATGAACTGGCCAAAGAAGTTGGCCTCGAACGACACCAGCCCCTAAACCCCGTCGAACGTGCATGCCTGCGCGCCGAGATCGACGGCCTGGTGGCCCACCTCTATGGCCTCAGCGAAGCCGAATTCGCCCACATCCTCGCCACCTTCCCGCTGGTGCCGGAGCCGGTGAAGGTCGACGCCCACAATGCCTACCGCCGTGTGGCGCAAGGTCTGATTACCTGATGCAAAGGGAACATACCATGCAGATCAAGTCCATCGCCATCGAGAACTTCAAATCATTGAAGGACAGCGGCGTCGTCCGCATGAAGCCCCTCACGGTACTGATCGGCAATAACGGTAGCGGCAAATCCAGTCTGCTGGAGGCGGTGGAAACCTATCGCCAGGTCGTGCTGGAGGGCGTCGATGCGGCGATGGAACATTGGCAAGGCTTCGAGCATATCCGCCACAAGGGAGCGGTATCTCGCTTGACCACGGCTGCTCGCGTTGACCCCACGCGGCAGCATGGGGCCATGAGTTTCAGGTTGAAGTTGGCCATGCCTTTTGGGCCGGTTGACCTGAGCCTCAAGGTGAATGTGCGGGAGGCAGGAAATCGACTCTACATCCAGGAGGAGCGCTTCCGAACAGGAAAGGGGCCGGAATTGACCCGCGAGCGAGTCATTCATCCGCAAGCCTTGGCTGAAGACCGGTCGGCCATGTTCGGGGTGCCGGCTCTGGCAGAAACCGCCGAAGCCCTCCGTGAGACTTTATTTCTTCGCCTGAACCCGGATGCCATAGGCAAACTGCAGCCGCTCAGGCGAACTGGTGGGCGTATGCGCTTGTCCGGCGACGGCGCCAACGTGGCGGAATATCTCATCGACCTGCGCGAACGTTCGCCGAGCGCGTTCGACACGGTCGCCCAGGCGATGCGCTTCGTGTTGCCCTACGCTCTCGATGTGGAGCCGAAGATCATGGATGCCGGCCTGCTGCGCAGGGGTTATGTGCAATTGCTGGAAGACCGCTACGAGATCCCCGGTTGGTTGATGTCTTCCGGCTCCCTGCGCGTATTGCCCCTGGTAGCGACCCTGCTGGACCCGGACCCGCCGACGGTGGTGTTCATCGAGGAATTGGAAAACGGCCTCGACCCGCGCACCGTGGGTCTGGTCATCGACCTGATGCGTGATGCCACGCGCAGCGCGCGCACCCAAGTCATCGCCACCACCCATTCACCCTATCTGCTGGACATGCTTGACCTCGATGATGTACTGCTTTGCGAGCGTGGCCCCGGCGGCCCGGAGTTTACCTGGCCTGCGAGTCGAAATGACATGGAACCCTGGCGTACCCGTTTCCTGCCCGGCCGACTCTACACCATGAATGCCTTGCAGCGGCTCGTAACCCACCCTGCCGTTGAGCAAGAAGCTGAGGCGCCGGAAGGCGGTTGGGGAGAAGACGAGTGAGCACGATCGGCATCATCTGCGAGGCGGGGTTGGGTTCGGAGGATGAGCAGGTTCTTCGCCATCTCGCGGGGCGTATTCGCCCCGACGCGACGCCGATGATTCGGCCTTTGGGAAGGAAACCGGACCTGATCGTGCAGTGCGGCCAAGTGGCCCAGGCCCTGTTCGATTCCGGATGTGAACGGGTATTGGTCGTCTGGGACGTATTTCCCCGTTGGAGCCGCCCGGACGGCGAAGAACAGGATATCGCCGATATTCGGGCCATTTTGGCGCAAGCAGGGTTGGCAGACCATCCCTGCCTGTTTCTGGTGGCGATCCAGGCCGAACTCGAAGCGTGGCTGCTGGCGGATGGCTCAGCACTGTCCGCCACGCTCTCGCGACCGACTCACCCAGTGATCATCGGGCACACAAGAAATGTCGAGCACAACACCAATCCGAAGAAGCGACTGGAAAGGATCTTTGGACAGCACGGACGTAGCTATACGCCAAAGACCGATGCGCTTGCCATCATCAAGCAGGTGCCCGCCAATTTCGGCATGCTGGGCAAGCTCAGGGCCTTCAAGAGGCTTGGTCGATCATTGACGCAGTCTTGTTGAAGTTGGCATAGAGCGATCATCCAAACCGCCACGGAGCGCCTTCCCGCCCGTACCGCTAGAACCCATGGCCAAGCGCGACATGGCGTAGGAGAAATCCGTCAAGGAGCCGGATTTGTTATTTTCTCAATAATTCAATGCGATGCTTGGAACGTTGTTTACCTCTTGGTTTCTGGAAGATGGCGCGCACGGGATCGGTGAGCAGACATTGGTCGCGCGCAGCCTGGCTGCAAGAGGCGGGCGATGAGCCACCGGCTTGGGATAACCAGAAGGCTGGAAGCCCTGTCCGATACATTATCAGCCGCAATGTGCGGAACCGGGGGAGCTAGGAGTGGCATCAGCCGAGCGCAGCGAAGCGTCAACCCGCACTGAACTTGAAGGGGCAAGACAATGATTGACCCGGTTTTTCTCACGCGTGTGGTCCTGCGCAACTACAAGAGCATTGGTTACTGCGACGTCCGCCTCAACCCGCTCACCTATCTGGTGGGTGCCAACGGATCGGGCAAGAGCAATTTTCTCGACGCCCTGCACCTGGTACGGGATGCCCTGGCCGGTTCTCTCGACAATGCGCTGAACGAACGGGGCGGATTGAACGAGGTCCGGCGGCGCTCCAGTGGTCATCCGACGAACTTCGGCATCCGGCTGGAGTTCGCGCTGAGCAACGGGCAAGCCGGCCACTACGCTTTCAACATCGGCGCGCTGGCGGGCCGCGGCTACGAGGTACAAAGCGAGGAGTGCGTGCTTGGCGGTGTCGGCAAGGGTCCGTTTTTCCGTATCGAGCGTGGCAACCTCAAAGCCAGCAGCGAGGTAACCTTTCCAGCGGTAACCGCCGATCGTCTGGCGCTGGTGGCGGCTTCGGGCATGGCGGTCTTTCGCCCGGTGTTCGATGCCCTGACGGCGATGGGTTTCTACAACCTGAATCCGAAGTTGATGCGCGAGTTGCAGAAGCCACAGGAAGGACGCTTGCTCAAGCCCGCGGGGGAAAACATCGCGAGCGTGATCGGACATCTGGAACGGGGCGCCGCCGACAGGCTGGAGATTATCCAGGAGTATCTTCAGACGGTTGCGCCGATGGTTCACGGCGTCGAGCGCAAGCCGATCGGACCGATGGAAACCCTGGAGTTCCGCCAGGACATGGCTGGAGCAAAACATCCCTGGCGATTCCCGGCACAGAACATGTCCGACGGCACGCTGCGAGCGCTCGGCGTGTTGACTGCGCTGTTCCAGGGAAACCGGGATTACGCGCCCTCGCTGGTCGGTATCGAGGAACCCGAAACGGCGCTGCATCCGGCCGCCAGCGCGGCCTTGCGCGAAGCGCTGGCGCGCGCCTCGCAAGACACCCAGGTCATCGTTACCAGTCACAGCCCGGATCTGCTCGACGATCTGTCCTTGAGTGCCGACGCCTTGCTGGCGGTGGTTTCCGAGGGTGGGGAAACGCGCATCGCACCGCTGGACGAGGCCGCGCGCATGGCCATGCGCGACCAGCTTTTTTCGGCTGGAGAACTCCTCCGGCTGAATCAACTGGCGCCTGATCGGGCGGTGCTTGCCGCCCAGGAACAGGAACAGGCTGATCTGTTTGGCGAGGTCGATCCGTGATTGCGGTTGCGGCGATCGTCGAGGGTTCCGGCGAGGTGGCCGCGCTGCCGATTCTGCTGCGACGGATCAACGCCTGCCGCACGCCAGATGTCCAGTTGCAGGCGCTGCCGCCGATTCGCGTTCATCGCGATCGATTCCTGAATCGGGACGATGAATTCCGCCGGCACTTGCTGCTGGCAGCCGCAAAGTGTGGCGAAAACGGCTGGATTCTCGTCCTGCTCGATGCCGATGATGCCTGTCCGGCTGAGTTGGGGAAACAGATTCTCGAGCGAACAACAGCATACGTTCCACACCGTCGGGTGTCGGTCGTGCTGGCCAACAGGGAATACGAGGCCTGGTTCATCGCCGCAGCTGAATCGCTCGATGGCCAACGCGGTTTCGCATTCAAGCCTGCTGAAGCGATTGATGCCGAAGGTCCGCGCAACGCCAAGGGGTGGATCACGGCGCGCATGTGCGGCGGCAGTTACGGAGAAACGACCGACCAGCCGGCCTTTTCGGCGCGCATGGACCTGCAGCAGGCATTCGCACGCAGCCGGTCTTTTCGCAAGCTTTACAGCGAGTGGGCAAGGCAGATGGCCTTTACATGTGCAGGGTTGCGGGAGGCAGGCGATGAGCCGCCGGCGTGAGATCGCCAGGCGGCTGGACGCGCTGTCCGATATCGGCGGCATCCTGTCGGCGATGAAAGGCCTGGCGCTGATGGAGACCCGCATCCTGGGCGATTTCCTCGTCAGCCAGCAGCACATGGTGGCAGGGATCGAAGCGGCCGCTGCCGATTTCCTGGCCGGACACGCCGAGTTTGTCGACGAACCACTGCCAGGGCGGGAACTCTGCGTGCTGGTGGGTTCGGAACAGGGCTTCTGCGGCGATTTCAACGAAGCGCTGCTGGCGCGCATGCAGGCACTGTGTCAGGACAAGGAGGCGCCGGTTCGTTGGCTTGTCGTCGGCAGCCGTCTGGCGGCTCGAATCGGCGAACGCGACTGCGTCGATTTGGCACAGCCGGGGGCCATTGTCGCCGACGAAGTCCCGGCCGTCCTGCTGCGCTTGACGCGCGAGCTGAGCGGCTTGCTTGCCCGCGAGGAGTACGCCGGTTACGGGCTCTCGGCCCTGTATCATGGCGATGCCACCGGCGATATCCGCATGCGTCACTTGCTGCCCTTGCGCGATCTGCCCGCTCCCGATCGGGCGTACCCTTTCCCGGCGGAACTGAATCTGCCTCCCATCGAGTTCCTGCGTGGGCTGACCGGGCATTATCTGCATGCGGTACTGAACGAAGTGCTGTTCAGCTCGCTGATGGCCGAGAACCGGCAGCGTCAGGCGCATATGGACCGCGCCCTGCAGCGGCTCGATGACGACAGCGCACGGCTCAGACTCCGCTACAACAGCCAGCGCCAGGAGGAAATCACCGAGGAAATCGAGCTGATCCTGCTCTCGGCCGACATGCTCGGCGAAGCCGGACACGTTTAGTCACTTATGACTCAGATCTTTACATTTCCTGAGCAGATCGGGTCACGGGGTAGCGTGGGCGAGAGCCGGAACGATGGCTTGTTCAGTGATTCGACAAGCGGCGGCGATGGTCGAGCGACCCAGGCGGGTGAGGTAGTAGCGATAGCCATGAACGACCTTCTTGATGAGGCCGAACTGGCGCAGGCGCCAAAGCTG
>JAKOZI010000325.1 GCA_029780075.1 Pseudomonadota bacterium | reverse complement strand
ACCCGTCGAGATATTCCGCACTGAACCGCCCCTCATCGAGCAACCAGAATTTCAGCTTGGGTTGAAACGCCGTCAGTTCCACCATTCTCGCGTCAGTTGGACTTCGGGGTGAACACGGTGGCAATGTGCGGCGCGTTGATGGCGGCGTCGAACCAGGTTTCGATCTGCTCGAGGTTAGCCGCCGCGATCTGCTCGAGCATGTCCGGCGGGATCGGGCCAAACCGTCTGACAAGCAGGCGTTGGAGGGCCAGAGACTCGCCTTCGAGCTTCCCCTCGAGCTTCCCCTCGAGCTTTCCCTCTTGCTTACCTTCGAGCTTGCCTAACTGTAAACCTCTTTGCTCGCCGATCAGGACACCCTCCGCCACCGCTTTGGCTTTCCATTGATCCATGTTCGTTTCCAGCATGTCGGTTCCTCTCAGAAGTTCATCCAGTGTTGGCAGTGGCAGGCCGGGCATCTTTCGGCTCAATCGGTAGCGCATCCACTGCATCACCGCGCGGTCTATGGTCGGCTTGAAGGGCGATTGGGCGACGGCCCGACCCAAGTAGCGGATCGCCCGTTTGGTGTCTTCCGTGTCGTGGGCATGTTCCATCCGGAAGATTGCCGCCATCACCCGTTGCAGCCCGTCGAGATATTCCGCACTGAACCGCCCCTCGTCGAGCAACCAGAATTTCAGCTTGGGCTGAAACGCCGTCAGTTCCGGCGGGTGGGGTTGAATCAGGTCGAAGATCTGGGTACTGCCGTTCCAGCGCGCATCGCCATTGTAGATCACCATCGGCAGGACCGGTGGCAGGCCGTTTGCCAGGTCGATGGCCTTGCTGCGCACCAGATGGTCGTAGCCTGTATCGTGCAACTGAACCATGGCGTCGATTGTAGTGCCTTGGAATCGGGCGCGCAAACCGGGCCCGAAGCGCCGGAGAGGTATCGAGCAGGCGCTGCGAAGTCACGGTCCCGCCGATCGCTTTCCGGACGGGTGTCTGGACCTGGCGCGTGCTGGGCCACATCAGGAACGCTGCGCGCAATCTCGCTCCTGTCCGCGTGACTATTCGCACAGCATCCGAGTGGGATCGCGTTTATCGTTTATCCGTGTCTGGATTCTGGTCATCGCGCTGCTCATTCAACGGGCAGAACGATCGGGGGCCAGCAACACCGGGAAGCAGGTCACCTCACCGGCCATTCCTGAAAAACGTACTGCAGCCTTATAATTTCGCGTCCTGTTTCCGACGCCATGCCTTTGAAAGGTTAGAAATGACTCGACTGGCGCATCCCGGTTGGGTTCCCAGCTCAGGGGAATCTCTGGCAAAAACCATCACCACCGCTTTCGAGCGACCGTCACTGCTTGAACGACAGGGGCTGGGAGCGTGCTTTGTCGACACCAGCCCTGCAGGCGGAACGTCCGGCGAGTTGCACGTACGTCGCACAGAGTTTGGCAGCAAGGCGAGCCCAGCCGAAGGCACTTTGCCGGCTATTGCCTGGACCAAGCTGGCAGCCTCGGCGCTGAAGCAAACGCTGGAGCTGTCAACGGCGTGGGACCGACTGAACGCCAGACGTGGTGACCTGCCTTTTCTCTCGTCAGATGCGATGATCGCTGCGCTCGAGATCTTTGGTGAAGGGAACGAGAAACTGCTGGTCGGCAAGCGAGGACCGCGGGTGGTCGCCATGTTCCTCCTCGTGCCGCTGCCAAACTTTCTCTGGTGCACCTTTCAACCCTCCCAGATCCCGCTTGGAGCCTGGGTGGCTGACCCTGCTCTGGATCTCGCGGATCTGGCACGTAGTCTGGTTCGGGGGCCGCTTGGCCTGTGCCTGTCGCTCTCGTTTACGCAGATGGACCCTGGCCTCTGCTCGCGCAGTGAAGACACCACCGACAGCCAGAGTTGCGACTACATCGAAACCGGCTGGATCGAGCTGACAGGAACTTTTGAAGACTACTGGAACGAGCGCGGCAAGAACCTGCGCCAGAATCTGCGCAAGCAGAGGAGCAAACTGGCGGCCCAGGGCGTCAGCGTGCACATGCGCGTCTTGACGGACGGTTCAGAGATGGCTGCCGCCGTCGAGCGCTATGGCGCGCTGGAGAGTGCCGGCTGGAAGGCGGGGCAGGGTACAGCGATCCATTGTGACAATGCCCAGGGGCACTTTTACCGGAGATTGCTCGAAAGCGCGGCCACGCGGGGCGAAGCGGTGGTCTTCGAATACCTGTTTGATGACCGCGTCGTGGCTTCCAATCTTTGCCTGCAACGCCGGGGAATTCTGACTATCCTGAAAACAACTTACGACGAATCGATCAAGGCCTGCTCACCGGCCTTTCTGCTGAGTCAGGAGCAGCTTGCATACCTGTTCCAGGGAAAAATTGTCAGTCGAGTCGAATACTACGGCCGAATGATGGACTGGCATACGAAGTGGACAGAAAACAAGCGTACCTTGCATCACTTCACGATGTATCGCTTGCCGCTGCTCAAGCAAATCGCCGCATTGCGGCGGCGCCGGGTTCGGCGGCTCACCACGGATTGAGGGGCCTGCTGCGCTACCTGCGCCCACCGAGCAGTCCGAGGAGGCCTTCGGCGAGGCGCTGCACGGTATGCGGGTCGGGAACGGGCAGCTTGAGGTAGCGTTGCCCGGTCGCAGAATCGGTTTGTACCCACGGCGACTCGCTTTCGTCGCTGGACGCCCTTGCCAGTTCGCCAAGCAATTGCATGCCGGCCGTCAGCAGTGGTGCCCAGGGATCGGCGGCTACCGGTAGTGTCGCGGCGGCGGGTGACAGTGTTTCGGCAGTGGCAGTGGGAGTGGGAGTGGTAGTGGGAGTCGGGCGGGGTTCGCCAGCGGCGGTCTCCACGGCCCCGCTGGAAGGTTCGGATTGCCGGTATTCTTCCCCACTGTCAGGTGCCGTCCCGCTTTCCGTCGTGGCATCGAGTGGCGAGCTGTCCTGACCTTCCGCGTATACCGGGGTCTCGCTTTGCGCGGCACTGGAGACCTGTTCGACGGTTTCCATGAATTTCGACAAACGCGTGCCCTGCAGGACGATCTCGCTTTCGCCGCCGTCGAGGATGCCGGCAAACAAGGACTGCTTGAACGCGAGCACCGAGAGCATGCCTTCCTCGATCGTTCCCCTGGCGACGAAGTTGATCACCTGCACGCCGCGCGTCTGGCCCAATCGGTGCACACGACCGATGCGTTGTTCGAGCACTGCCGGATTCCACGGTAGATCCATGTTGATCACCACCGCTGCTGCGTGTTGCAGGTTGAGACCGACGCCGCCGGCGTCGGTGCTGAGAAAAAGTCTGCAGGCGGGGTCATTGTTGAAGCGATCGACGAGCGCTCCACGCTTTTCGCCCGGCACGCCGCCGTGGAACAGCACATGCTCCCAGCCACGCTGGCGAAGGCGGCGGACGATCAATTCGTGCGTCCGCAGCCACTGGCTGAAGACGACGACCTTGGCCTGTGAGTCGCTCAGGATGTCGTCGAGCAGGGCCAGCAGTTCGTCGGCCTTGTAGCCGTCGTCGGTCTCGTGGTCGATCAGGAAGCTGCTGTTGCACGCCATACGCATGTTCTGCAACGCACAGTGCAGACGCAACTGGTCCTTGTCGGAGAGGAAACCGGTGTGGCGCCAGCGCTGGACAATGCGCGCGACGACCAGCCGGTTCTCTTCGTGATGGTCTGCCTGCAGCTGACTCATCGGCATGAACAGGGTGTTGTCAACGCGCTCGGGCAGTTGGTCCAGTACTTCGGCCTTGCGCCGGCGCAAGAGGATCGGCGCCAGTGTCTCGCCGATCCGGTGCAGATCGCGGTAGCCGATGACGCGTCCGCGCTCATCGCGCTCCTGATGTTCGTCGAGCAGGCGCCAGGTGGGTCCCAGGCGGTACTGATCGACGAACTGGACGATCGAGATCAGTTCCTCGAGCCGGTTTTCGAGTGGGGTGCCGGTCAGCACGATGGCGTAGGAACTGTCGATACGCTTCAGCGCACGTGCGGCAATGGTGTTCCAGTTCTTGATCCGCTGTGCTTCGTCGACGATCACCACGTCCGGCGCCCAGGCCTGGATCAGGTCGAGGTCGCGGCTCAGCGTTTCGTAGTTGGTGATCTTGCAGAAGTCGTTCTGTGCATAACGCGCCTGGCGCACGCCGCGCAAGCCACCGATGACCGTTGCGCGGCGTTCGGTGAAGCGGGCGAACTCGCGCTCCCACTGATGCTTGAGCGAGGTCGGGCAGACGATCAGCACCCGTTCTGCGGCGAAGTGGCGGGCGAAGATTTCCACTGCAGCGATGGCCTGTACGGTTTTGCCCAGGCCCATTTCATCGCCGATCAGAGCGCGGCCGGCACGTGCAGCGAAGAGTGCGCCTTCGCGTTGGTAGGGATAAAGCGCGACCTTGAGCAGGGTTTGCAGGTCAGGGCTGTCGGCGCCCAGCGGGTAGGCCTTGGCGAGCGCGTGCCGGCGTAGTTCGCCGTCGCGGACTTCGGCGATGAAGGACAAAGCGTCTTCAGCGCAGCGTAACTCATGGCCGGCGGCGCGAACGTGGTCCACGAACACAGGCAGATCGGCAAAGTGCTGTGGCGGCAACTGCCAGTCATTGACAGGATCAAACAGACGCCGCGCCGCCGGCTGCAGATCGGACGGGAAATCGCGGCCCAGACGGAGGCGGATACGCCGCTGTCCGCTATAGTCAAGAAAGAGTTCGCTGAACGATCCCGGGAAGCCGCGTGCGAGCGCGGTCTTGCCCCCCGGTCGGGCACCGATCTGCGCCAGCGTGAATTCGATGTGCTTGCAGGTGCCGAGATTGTTGGTGGCAAAGTCGGGACACGCGCAGTAGTTGTCGCCGGGGAGTGCACCGCGAATCGCCACCCGGTAGCGGCTGCGACTTTCCGGGTTGAACACCTGGAATTCGGAGAACACCGGATCGTCGCCGAGGTTCTCCAGGCCGAACTTCTGCTCGCGGCCGAATTGCCGGCGCAACGCCCTTTGCCATTCATCGGCCGCCAGATCGGCGGGTTTGCGCTGGCGCGAGAGGCGCGGTTCGGCAGCGCTGCGGGTGGGAGCCTTGTTGTTCTTGCTGGAGGTGGTTCCGGGTATCTTGCTCATGGCGTCGTCGGATGTTGTTGATCAGGTTCGCGTGGAAGGCTATCGGCGGCTGCCACGGTCAGCGTTTCAGGCGGGCAAAGGCGCTGGCCATGGCGCTGCCCGGTTGTGGCTGGTCTTGCTGGCGCTGCCGTGCCCTGGCCGAGGCCGGTGCGGGCGCGGCTTTCGGTGTGTTCGGCAGCGCGTCGACGAGACGCATGCTCAGCGCAATACGCTGGCGCGCCAGATCCACTTCGAGCACCTTGACCTTGACCACATCGCCGGCCTTGACGACCGTACGTGGATCCTTGACGAATCTGTCGGCGATCGCCGAGATATGCACCAGTCCGTCCTGGTGCACGCCGATGTCGACAAAGGCGCCGAAGTTGGCGACGTTGGTGACCACGCCTTCGAGGATCATCCCCGGCTGCAGATCCTTGGCGGACTCGACGCCCTCCCGGAAAGCGGCGGCCCGGAATTCCGGGCGCGGGTCGCGGCCCGGTTTTTCGAGTTCCTTGAGGATATCGCGAACGGTCGGCAGGCCGAACCTGTCGTCGATGAATTTTTCCGGAAGCAGCGTCCTGAGCAGTCGTGAGTCACCGATGACCTCGCCGATGCCTTTCCGGATGTCGGCGAGAATTCGCTCGACGAGTGGGTAGGCTTCGGGGTGTACCGCCGAACGATCAAGCGGGTTGTCGCTCTCATGCACGCGCAGGAAACCGGCGGCCAGCTCGAAAGTCTTGTCGCCGAGACGCGGGACTCCCCGGAGCGCTTGCCGGTTGGGGAAGGCGCCATGCTTGTCGCGATGGGTCACGATATTCGCCGCAAGCGTCGGGCTGAGGCCGGAAACGCGGGTCAGGAGCGCTACCGAAGCGGTGTTGACGTCTACCCCGACCGCGTTCACACAGTCCTCGACCACGCCGTTCAGCGCTTTGGCCAGCTTGCTCTGGCTGACGTCATGCTGGTACTGGCCGACCCCGATGGACTTGGGGTCGATCTTCACCAGTTCGGCCAGCGGGTCCTGCAGGCGACGGGCAATCGATACGGCGCCGCGCAGGCTGACGTCGAGGTCCGGGAATTCGCGCGAGGCGTATTCGGAAGCCGAATAGACCGAAGCGCCAGCCTCCGAGACGACGATCTTGCCAAGGTGCAGGTCCGCGTGCTGGCGGATCAGGTCACCAACCAGGCGATCGGTCTCGCGCGAGGCGGTGCCGTTGCCGATGCTGATCAGGGCGACCTGGTACCTGCGTGCGAGCTGCGCCAGGGTGTGCAGCGCGCCGTCCCAGTCACGGCGCGGCTCGTGTGGGTAGATCGTGGCGGTGTCGAGAAGTTTGCCGGTGGGGTCAACGACGGCGACCTTGACGCCGGTGCGCAGGCCGGGGTCAAGGCCCATGGTGGCGTGCTTGCCGGCGGGTGCGGCGAGCAGCAGATCGTGCAGGTTGGCGCCAAACACCCGGATCGCCTCGGCTTCGGCACGCTCGCGCAGCGCATTCATCAATTCCAGTTCGAGGTGCAGCGAAGCCTTGATGCGCCAGGTCCAGCGCACCGTATCGGCAAGCCACCGGTCGGCCGGTCGACCCTGGTCGACGATGCCGAAGCGCCGCGCGATGCGCGATTCACACGGGTTGGGGCCATTTGCCTGGTCGTCGAGTTCATTGTCGAGAACCAGCGCCAGTTGCAGCAGGCCCTCGTTACGGCCGCGGAACAGCGCCAGGGCGCGATGCGAGGGAACCGCCAGAAGGGGTTCGGCGTAGGCAAAATAGTCCTGGAACTTGGCGGCCTCGATTTCCTTGCCGGCGACGAGCGTCGATTTCACGAAGCCATGCGCCTCAAGGTAGCTGCGCAACTCGCCGAGCAGGGCGGCGTCTTCCGAAAACTGTTCCATCAGAATCTGGCGGGCGCCGTCGAGCGCGCTCCTGACATCGCCGAAGCCGGCGTCGGCGTTGAGGAAGCGTTCGGCCTCGACTTCAGGGGCCAGCAGCGGGTTGGCGAGCAGGGCTTCGGCGAGTGGTGCAAGACCGGCTTCCCGGGCGGCTTGCGCCTTGCTGCGCCGCTTCGGCTTGTACGGCAGGTAAAGATCTTCGAGGCGTTGCTTGGTGTCCGCGGCGTTGATTGCCGCTGCCAGCTCCGGGCTCAGCTTGCCCTGCTCGTCAATCGAGGCGAGGACAGATCTGCGACGGTCTTCGAGTTCGCGCAGGTAGGTCAGACGTTCGTCGAGCAGGCGCAACTGGATGTCGTCGAGTCCCCCGGTGACCTCCTTGCGATAGCGGGCGATGAACGGCACTGTGGCGCCTTCGTCGAGCAGGGCGGCGGTGGCCAGCACCTGTTGGGGGCGGCAGGCCACTTCTGCGGCAATCCTTTCGGCAATCTGCTGGGCAACACGGGTTTCGATCGATGGCGGCATGAGCGAGGACAGGTCGGAAGGTCTGAAAAAGGCCGAACTATGCAGAATCGGCAGGCAAAACTCAAGAACACCGACGGTCGCCAGGCCGATTGCATTGCTGCCGCACCGAGAAAAGGGTTAAATTGCCAATTTTGGGCAGCGACATCCCGCTGTGGCTCAGGGAGGCATCATGAAAATCGATATTGAACACTTTGGTCTGAGAGACGTGCCGGTTGATCCGGATACCGTATTCACTTTCGCCGAGGGGGTTGCGGGTTTTACGCACTGCACGCAGTTCACGATTTTCCACGAGGAAGGCAGCAATCCCAGGGTGTTCTGGCTACAGTCGCTGGACGACGCCGAGGTCATGTTTCCGATTGTGGCGCCCGAGATGCTCGATGTCGAATACCAGATCGAGCTTTCCGACGCTGACTGTGCGCTGCTCGGGCTGGAGAAGGCCGAAGATGCCGCGGTAGTGGTCATCGTTTACCGCGACGCGGCCGAGGGTGGGAAGATAGCGGCCAATACCCGTTCGCCGATCATCCTGAACCTGAGCAATCGTCGGGCGATGCAGAAAGTGTTGCAGGAGGTGCATCCGACACTGCTGTACCGCGCGCGTTGAGCTTCAAGGTACAGGGTTTCTGGTTTTCGGCTGTCTTGTTCGTGATTGGCCGGTGCTTTCGGGAAGGCAGTGTGCTTGGACGCATGGTTTTCGGACCTGTTCTCGCCACCTCAAGTCCCGGATGGAGAGCGATGCGGGGCTTTTGCGCAAGATCGCTGCTCGCGCTCTGCCTGGTTTCTGCCGTCGGTGCTGCCGAGACGGAACAACCTGCCGGCCGGGTCAAGCGCAGTCAAGGCGGTGTCACTGTCGAGCGAGCCGGGCAAACCCGGGCAGTTGAGGTGGGTACCCTGGTTTACGTCGGGGACAGGGTGCGTACAGCGGCTGATGGTGCGGTGGGAATCACCCTGTCCGATGACACCCTGCTTACCGCCGGACCGGGCAGTACCCTGTTGATCAACAAGTTCCGCTTCAATACCACGACCAACGACGGCAACCTGCTGGCTACGCTGCTCAAGGGGACGTTGAGCGTGGTGACCGGCCTGATCGGCAAGCAGGCGCCGCAGAATGTCAGCTTCAAGACACCGACTGTCGTGCTGGGCATCCGGGGCACCGAGTTCATCATCGAAGCGCGGGGAGACGGCGAGTGAGACCAGCGACCAGCCTGCTGTCTGTGGTCGTCCTGGGGCTCGCGGCCTGTGCGCGCCTGACCGACCATGTGGTCCTGCTGCCCGGACCGGATGGCCGCACGGGCGCCCTGTCGGTGACTGCGGCCTCTGGAGAAATGGTACTTTCCGAACCCTATACCGGCGTCGACGTGGCTGGCGGCAAGGTGACCCGGCTGAGCACCAGCGCCGCGATGGTGCGCGAGGCCTTTGGCCCGTTGCTCGACATGCAGCCAGCGCGGCCACGCTTCTTCGTGGTGCATTTCGAGGCCGGCAAGGACGTACTGACGCCAGCGTCACGGGGCCTGCTGGCGAACATTGGCGCCGAGCTGGCGGCCCTGCCCGCCGGTGAAGCGGTGGTCATCGGCCATACGGATCGGATGGGGGCTCGCGAATTCAACGACCGCTTGTCTTTGCAGCGCGCAGAGCTGGTGCGGGAACGTCTGGTTGGGGCAGGGGTGCCGCGCGATGCCATCTCCGTGGCCGGGCGAGGTGAACGCGAACCGGTGGTTGTCACCGCCGACGAGGTGGCCGAGCCGCGTAACCGCCGTGTCGACATCAAGCTCCGTTGATCTGGCGCGCACGCTCTTGCACCGGCTGGCGCCGCTCGACCTGTGGCAGTGGCTGGGTGTTGCCTTGCTTGGCGTGCTGCTTGCTCACGCTACTGGCCATATCGAGCTCGGTCCCCTGAATCGAGTCGACGCACTGCTTTACGACGCCCGCGTGCGTTTGTTGGCGCGTGCGGAACCCGACCCCCGCATCGCCATCGTCGACATCGACGAGCGTTCGCTTGCCGAACTGGGACGTTGGCCGTGGAATCGGGCGCGCCTGGCTGATCTGGTCGACAGCATTTTTCGGCAACACGGTGCGTTGCTGCTCGGTCTGGACGTGATCCTGGCCGAACCGGACGAGAGTTCGGGGCTGGCTTCGCTGGATACCCTTGGGCGCGGCCCGCTACGCCACAACGACGCTTTCCAGGCCGCCCTGGCAGACTTGCGATCTCAGCTGGATTACGACGGCCGTCTCGCCGCGGTGTTCCGCCGCTATCCGGTCGTGCTCGGGTTTCATCTGTCGAGTGGCGCGGGTGCGGCCAGCAGCGGGGAACTGCCGCCCCCGCTGTCACCGAGTGCTGGCGAGCAGACTGGGCAACTGACGCAGTGGACAGGTTATGGAGCCAACCTGCCACGGCTACAGCAGGCTGCCGGTGTTGCCGGTTTTCTCAATGCGCCAATCGACCCCGACGGCGTCACGCGGCGTGCGCTGTTGCTGGCACGGCATGACGGCAAGATGTACGCAGCCCTGTCGTTGGTGATGGCGCAGATCCTGCTAGGCAACCCACCTCTGCAACTGCGCTTTGCCGAACCAACTCCGGGGTCGACCGGGAACGGCACACTGGAGGCGATTGAATTATTGACGGCGCGCGGAGTGCTGCGCATCGCGGTGGATGCGCAGGCGGGCGTGCTGCTGCCCTTTCGAGGACCGGTGGGGAGTTTTGCCTACCATTCGGCGGCCGATGTGCTGGCCGGCCGCGTGCCGGCCGACAGCCTGCGTGGCCGGGTGGTGCTCCTCGGAACGACCGCGCCGGGCCTGCTCGACCAGCGCGTCACACCGGTCGGCGAGGCCTATCCGGGTGTTGAAGCGCACGCGAACCTGTTGTCCGGCCTGCTGGCAGGAGACCTGCCACAGTCGCCCGCCTATTCGCCGGGCGTCGAGGTCCTGGGCTTGCTGTTTGTCGGCACCGCGCTGCTGTTCGGCCTGCCGAGGTTTTCACCTGCGGGGGCGGTGCTGCTGGCGATGTCGTTGTTGTTGGTGGTGGTGGCCAGCAATCTGGCCGCCTGGGCCTTCGCACACCTGGCGCTGCCGATGGCGGCCAGTCTTCTGTTGGTTGCGATGCTGCTGGCCCTGCATCTGTTCTTCGGCTATTTCGTGGAACATCGTGCCAAGCGACGTCTGGCAGAGTTGTTTGGCCAGTACGTCCCGCCCGAACTGGTCGAGGAGATGAACCGTGATCCCACCCATTACAGCATGGAGGGACGCAGTTCCGAGATGACGGTGCTGTTCGCCGACGTACGTGGTTTCACGACCCTGGCCGAGGGGATGCCGCCCGACGAACTGGCGCGGCTGATGAACGATTACTTCTCGGCGATGACCGATGTCATCCGCGCGCACCGCGGGACTCTGGACAAGTATGTCGGCGACGCGCTGGTGGCTTTCTGGGGTGCGCCGCTGGCCGACGCACAACACGCCCGGCATGCGGTAGAGGCCGGCCTGGCCATGCAGGTCGCGCTGATCGGCGTCAATCAGCGCTTTGCGAGCCGCGCCTGGCCGTCGCTGCGGATTGGCATCGGCATCAACACGGGTACGATGGTTGTGGGCGACATGGGTTCGCGCCATCGTCGCTCCTACACCGTGCTCGGCGATGCGGTGAACCTGGCTTCCCGCCTCGAAGGCTTGTCGGCGCAATACGGTGCGGGCGTTATCATCGGCGAGGCGACGTACCAGGCACTCGGCGAGTGGCGCTGCCGGCAGCTCGACCGCGTAACGGTGCGCGGGCGTACCACGCCGGTGGCGATCTATGAGCCGCTATGATTGAACTGGCGAGGCCAGTGGTCGAGTTGCGCCAGGCGGAAGCTCAAGGCGCGGCAAAAGATGCCGTAACGTAGTGAATAAAATGGATGCATAAAACGACAAGGAGACGAGGATGAGGGGAGTTGCGTGGACGATACGCGTCGCGATGCTGCTGCAGGTGCTTGCCGCAGCATTGGCCGGCTGGTTGGGCCTTGGGCTGTTCGGTGGGGGAGTCTACGGCTGGCTTGGCGCCTTGGGGGGGCTGGTGGTGCTTGCCCTGCTGATCGGTCTGGTGGTCGAGCGGCGTCTGTTGGGTCGTCTTGAGGTGCTGCGCGAGGTGCTCGCCAAGACCTACGCCGATGGTGATCTGACCAGGCGCGCAACCGTTGCGGGGCAGGATGAAATTGCCGCCGTGGCGGCCGATTTCAATCGCTTGATTGGCGGATTCGCGACCATTGTCGGTAAGGTCCTCTTCAATTCGGTCGAGGTCGGCAAGGCCTCCCGGCAACTGATCGGTGACGCCAGCCGGGTGGCATCGGGGTCGAATCAGCAGCGTGACGCTGCGTTGGCGACAGCCAGTGCCATGGGTGAGTTGACCACCAACATGCACGAGGTCAGTCAGAACGCCAGCGAAACCGCGAGCATTTCAGAGGCCTCGAACAGCTTGTCGACCGAAGGAATGGCGATCGTGCGTAATGCTTCGGCAGAGATGGAACAGATCGCCGCTTCGGTGACCGAGTCCGCGCGGGTGGTGTGTATGCTCGGCGAACGTTCCAGGGCGATCAGCGGGATCGTCCAGACGATCCACGAGATTGCCGACCAGACCAATCTGCTGGCCCTCAATGCGGCGATCGAGGCGGCGCGTGCCGGTGACCAGGGACGGGGTTTTGCGGTGGTCGCCGATGAGGTGCGCAAGCTTGCCGAACGGACCTCGCAGGCGACCGGCGAGATCAGCAGGATGATCACGGCGATCCAGGGCGAGACGCAGACCGCGATTGCCAGCATCGAGGCCGGCAGTGGGCAGGCGCGCAGGGGGGCGGACCTCGCCCGGCAGGCGGCCGAGTCGCTGGAGCGGATCAACAGCGGCGCGCGTGAGACGATGGAGAAGGTGGAAGCGATCGCTGCCGCGGTGGTCCAGCAGAGCCGTACCGGGGAGAGTATTGCCGAGCACGTACGAACGATCAGGGAAATGGCCGAAGCCAACAGCGCGGTCACTGCGGAGACACTGCTGGCGGTCGAGCATGTGGAGTGTCTGGCCGAGAACCTCGGTGAGGTCGGCAATGTTTTCAAACTCGGCCCGGCAGGTGAGCAGGCGGCCGCCACACACGCCAGAATGCCGGCAACCGTCCAGCAGGCAGCGCGTGCTGCCGGCGAACTTTTCGACAAGGCAGTCGATTCGGGCAAGATCAGCGTGGAGGACCTGTTCGATGACCACTACCAGCCGATTCCGAACACGCGGCCGCAGAAGTTCAAAACCCGTTTCGACGCCTTTACCGACCAGAACGTGGTCGAACTGCAGGAGAATCTGCTGCATCAGAACAAGTGTCTGATCTACGCCATATGCATCGACCGCAACGGTTACGTGCCCACCCACAACCGGAAATTCTCGCAATCGCTGACCGGAGACGAAAAGACCGATTTCGTGAACAACCGTGGGAAGCGAATCTTCGACGACCCGGTGGGCAAGCGTTGTGGCAGTCACCAACAGCCGTTCCTGCTGCAGACCTATCGCCGCGATACCGGTGAAGTCCTGCACGACATCTCGGCGCCGATTTTCGTCAAGGGTCGGCGCTGGGGTGGCTTTCGCATCGGCTACGCGACCGAGTTCTGAGCTGGCCTGCTGATGCTCGTGTTGTAGTGGACGATCATGACGCGGCGCCACGTATTGGATTAAGATGTCGGGGATAAGGCGTGGGCTGTTCTTTGCGCGAGGAAGAGAAAAATGTCAGAGTTGCTGAAAAACATTGATGCCCGCACCAAGCTGGCCGGAACCAACAAGCTGGAGATCCTCCTGTTCTCGCTGGGGACCGATTCGCGCACGGGGCGACGCGAGACTTTCGGCATCAATGTCTTCAAGGTGCGCGAGGTGATGCGGACGCCGTCGATTACCTCGGCGCCGGAAATGCCCGCTTCGGTCGAGGGAATGGTCAGTTTGCGGGGGGCACTGGTGCCGGTCGTTGATCTGGCCCGCTATGCACGCGTAGATACAGAGACTCCGCGCTCGATCATGATCGTTACCGAGTACGCCGGTCATACACAGGGTTTTCTTGTCGAGGGGGTGGATACCATTCTCCGTCTGGACTGGAGTCAGATGCGGGTTCCCCCCGCCATGCTGCTGGCCGAGATGGGCGGTCTGGTAACGGCGGTGACCGAGTTGCCGGACGGCCGTCTGGTGATGATGATGGACGTCGAGAAGATTCTCTCGGAAACGACGAACTACGACGACGAGATCGTCTACCGGAATATCAAGCCGCTAGACAACCCCGGCCTGACCGTATTTTTTGCAGACGACTCGACGGTGGCGCGCAGGCAGATCCAACGAACCCTCGAGGCGATGGGCGTGCGCTACGTGGCCGCGATCAATGGCCTGGAAGCCTGGGATGAACTGGAGAAAATGGCCGCCTACGCGCAGGCTTCCGGCCAGGAAGTGACCAGCCTGATCAGTCTCGTATTGACCGACATCGAAATGCCCGAGATGGATGGTTATATCCTGACCAAGAAGATCAAGTCTGACCCGCGCTTCGCCGGCGTGCCGGTGATCATGCATTCCTCACTGTCGGGGATGTCGAACCAGCAGTTGGGCAAGTCGGTCGGCGTCGATGAGTATGTTCCCAAATTCGAACCACAGCGCCTCTCGGAAACGCTGACACGACGGTTGCAGCGGGCTCTTCCGGCAGTGCAGTTAACCTGATTTCGCGATTTTTCTGGAGCGATACGATGGAGTTGGCTGAAAGGAAAAACCTGCTCGAGGGCGTTGACGCGCGAACCCGGCTCGCCGGTTCGAACAAGATGGAGATTTTGCTGTTCTCTCTTGGCACGCGCGAGATTTTTGGAATCAACGTCTTCAAGGTGCGCGAAGTCGGTCGGACCCCGCACATCACCAAGACGCCGAACATGCCACGCGGCGTCGAAGGCCTGATTTCACTGCGCGGCAACGTCATACCGGTGTTGTCTCTGATCTCCTTTCTTGAACACAAGGATCAACACCACGAGCACGGCAAGACCATGATGGTCGCCGAGTACTCCAAGCGGACACTGGGATTTCTGGTACATGAGGTGGATCGGATCATACGTGTCGACTGGGAGAAGGTGAAGGCTCCCGAAAGTGTGTTGTCCAGCAATCAGGGACTGATTACGGCAATCACCGAACTCGATGACGGCAAACTGGTGTCGATTCTCGACGTCGAGCAGATTCTCGCCAATGCCTTTGGCGAGGCGATCATCGTCGATATTCCCCCGGCCAAAATTGACGAGGATGTGGGCATATTTTTTGCCGATGATTCGATTGTTGCCCGGCGGAAGATTACCGAGGTACTCGACAAACTCGGCGTCAAACACAAGCACGCTACGAACGGAGCAGAGGCCTGGACCCGCCTGCAGGGAATCGCTTCGCACGCAGCGCAGACTGGCAGGGGTGTTCGCGACGAGTTGCGCCTGATCCTGGTCGATGCCGAAATGCCTGAAATGGACGGCTATGTGCTGACCAAGAACATCAAGAGCGACCAGCGTTTCTCGGGAATCCCGGTGGTCATGCATTCCTCGCTGTCGTCACAGGCCAACCACGCCATGGGCAAGGTGGTGGGCGTGGATGCGTATGTTGCCAAGTTCGACGCCGAGATTCTTGCCGACACGCTGCGCCCCTTGCTCGAGCGCTGAGAGAACCCACAGGAGTAGAGAATGGCTGATCCGAAGATGAGAATTCTGGTAGTGGACGATTTTTCGACAATGCGACGCATTGTCAGGAATCTCCTGAAGGAACTGGGGTTCTCTAATGTAGATGAGGCTGAGGATGGGGCGATCGCACTCCAGAAGCTGAAAAATGGCACGTTCGAGTTTGTCGTCACCGACTGGAACATGCCGAACATGGATGGCCTGCAGCTCTTGAAGACGATTCGTGGCACGCCGGCCCTCAAGCACCTGCCGGTGATGATGATCACCGCCGAGGCAAAGAAGGAAAACATCATTGCCGCCGCGCAAGCGGGAGCCAGCGGCTATATTGTCAAGCCCTTCACCGCGGCGACACTGGCAGAGAAGCTACAGAAGATCTTCGACAAGATGGGTGGTTGAGATGAGCACTGACGATCTGTCTGGGGACTCGCGGGAATTGGAAGCGCTGTTCGACAGCATTGCTTCGACAATCGCCGCCCAGTCGACTCCCTCTCCTGCGTCCTCTCCTGGGGTGTCGCTGCTGCAGCAACTGGTTGAGGGAAGCAGCGAAGGCAACGATAGCGACGAATTGCAGACGTTGTTCGATTCGGTCGTTGCCGCGCAGCAGGCGAGCGCAGCAGTCACTGGTCGGGTGTCAGTACAGGAGGGTGCTGCGGGTGAAGCGTGGCAGGGGCAGGACCGGGTATTTCAACGCGTCGGCCAAATGGCCAGGCAGTTGCATGACACTCTTGGTGAACTGGGCTACCACGAACTGCTTGCCAGTACCGTTGCCGCCATACCGGATGCCAAGGACCGGCTCAACTATGTCGCCAACCTCACCGAACAGGCCGCTTGTCGGGTCTTGAACGCGACGGATGTTGCCAATCCTCTGCAGGAGGAACTGGAAGCCGGCTCGGCCGTGCTGGCGGTGAAATGGGATGCACTGTTCGCCAATCAGGTCGGCGTAGACGAGTTCAAGCGTCTTGCCGAGGAAACGCATACCTTCCTCAAACAGGGCCTGCCGCGCAGAACCCGAGCCACCAAGGCGCAGTTGCTGGAGATCATGATGGCGCAGGACTTTCAGGATCTGACCGGGCAGGTGATCAAGAAGATCATCGCCGTCGCCCAGGAACTGGAAGCGCAACTGATGGGGGTACTGATCGAAACGATGCCCGGCGCACGGCGTACGGACTCGGTGATGAATCTGCTCAACGGGCCGGTGATCAACACCGAAGGACGTAGCGACATCGTTGCCACCCAGCAGCAGGTTGACGAACTGCTCGGCAGTCTCGGTTTCTAGGAGGTTCAGGATGAGTGATTTTGCCGGGATGGAAGACCTGTTGCAGGATTTCCTCCAGGAAGCGGGTGATCTGCTGTCGGACGTCGACAACAAGCTCGTTGATCTGGAGAGGAACCCGGATGACCATCGTCTGCTCAACGATATCTTCCGCGGCTTTCACACCATCAAAGGCGGTGCCGGCTTTCTCAATGCCGGCGAATTGGTTGCGCTCTGCCACTTGACCGAGAACCTGTTCGACAAGCTCAGAAACGCCGAGATGACGCTGACGCCGGGTTTGCTGGATATCATCATGGCGGCGACTCAGAGTGTGCGCAACATGTTTGGCGAGATTGCACAGGAGCGGCAGCCCGTGCCGGCAGCCGCTGAAGTGCTGGACGGTCTGCGAGCCGCGCTTGCCGGCAACGTCGTCGCGAAGGCAGATCCCCCGAGCGTGGCGGCAAATGCGAAGCGTGAAGATACTCCGTCAGCCGCAGCCGCAGCCGCAGCCGCTGTCGGCGAAGGCCCGGACTGGCAGGCCCTGCATGCGGCGGTGACCGGTCAGAAGATCGAGTCCTCGCCAGTCGTCGCGCGCAGCAGCGCGCCGTTGCCGGCTGTTGACGCGGCGAATAAAACGCTCGACCTTGCGCAGGTGCAGCCGCATTTCCCGCCTGAAGGGCGTCGCGCAACCGACAAGCCGGGCGCTGCGGTAAGCGCAGCTCCTTCCGGTCGCCGCGTCGACGAAAAGGCTGCTGCACGCGAAGTGACGATTCGGGTGGATACCGCCCGCCTGGATCAGGTGCTCAACTTGTCCGGCGAGATCGGCTTGACCAAGAATCGCCTGACCAGTCTGCGGGCCGACATTCTCGCCGGCAAGACCGATTCGGAAACACTGCAGGCACTTGACCAGGCGGTCAGCCAGCTCGACCTGCTGGTTTCGGATCTGCAGAATTCGGTGATGAAGACGCGGATGCAGCCGATCGGTCGATTGTTCCAGAAATACCCGCGCATTGCCCGCGATCTGGCTCGACAATTGGGCAAGGATGTCGAACTGGCGCTGGTTGGCGAAGAGACCGAAGTCGACAAGACGATGATCGAGGATTTGGCCGATCCGCTCATTCACCTGATCCGCAACGCGGTCGACCATGGCGTCGAGTCACCCGAGGAACGTCGGGCGGCCGGCAAACCGGCCAAGAGCGTCATCCGCCTGGAGGCACGTCAGGAGGGCGACCATATCGTCCTGATCATTGCCGATGATGGCCACGGGATGAGCCCCGAGCGCATCCGGGCCAAGGCTGTCGAGAAGAACATCATCAGCGAAGAGGAGGCGAACACACTCGACGATCGTCAGAGCCTGAACCTGATTTTCCTGCCGGGCTTTTCAACGATGGCGCGGGCCTCGGCCGTGTCCGGCCGCGGCGTCGGGATGGACGTTGTCAAGACCAACATCCAGAAGCTCAACGGCGCCATCGAGATCCGCTCCGAGCCTGGGAAGGGCTCGGTATTCATCATTTCCTTGCCACTGACCCTGGCGATCCTCCCCGTTCTGCTGGTCCTGCTTGGTGAGCAACCCTTTGCTCTGCCGCTGTCGATGGTTCGCGAGATTCTGCCGATCGACCACGACAGAATGCAGGAAGTGGGGGGCAAGGAAACCTTGGTTGTGCGTGGCGAGATCCTGCCGGTGATTGCCCTCGCGCGTCTGCTGGGCTGGCCGCAGCTGCAGCGCCCTGAATACGGCGTGCTGATGCAGGCCGCCGAACGCAGCTTCATTCTCGCGGTCGATATGTTTGCCGGCCGTGATGATGCCGTGATCAAGGCTCTCGATGATTTCCGTCCACGTGGGGTTGCCGGGGTGACGACGCTGTCGAATGGCCAGATCGTCCTGATCCTGGACATGAAGGAACTGCTGGGGGATCTGACAGCGAACGTGGAACGTGACGTGCGCGGCGTTGCTCCGGCGCGAGCCCTGGAATTTTCCGCCTAGACGGGAAGGACCACCTGGCACGGGGGCTGCGGCCCCCGTTTGTTTTTGTAGCTCTACGACAACTGTTGCTCTTTCGCAACTATCCGAGAATCCGTCTAAATAACAACCCATACGCCTTTATTTTCACTTCTGTTTTTTTATAATACCTTTGGGAGAGATGGAAGTTCGAAATGGCTGAGGAAAGCGACCTCGAAAGAACCGAAGCGGCGTCGGCAAGACGTCTGGAACAGGCGCGTGAGGAGGGGCAGGTCCCTCGTTCGCGAGAGGTCGGTGCGTTCCTGATTCTTGTCGTGGCGGCCACTGCTTTCTGGATGATGGGGCCCTGGATGGTGCAGCGAGTCTCCGGAATTGTCCGGCGCGGTCTGGTTTTCGACCATCAACAGGCGCGAGATCCTTCGTTGATGTTGGTTCGGTTGGCCGATATCGCCCTTGACGCCCTGTTTTCCTTTGCACCCTTGTTCGCCGCGTTGGTGGTCGCTGCGCTCCTGTCCCCGTTTTTTCTTGGCAGTTGGAATTTCTCCGCGCAGGCGTTGCAGCCTGACCTGAGTCGCCTGGATCCACTCAAGGGTCTGGCCCGCCTCGTCTCCTGGAGTGGGCTCGTGGAACTGGTCAAGGCCGTGGCCAAAGCGTCTCTGGTGGGTGGCGTTGCGGTATGGGTCCTGTGGAGCGAGCGCGGTGAACTGTTGGCCATGTTTGCGCAATCGATCCAGGTCGGCCTGTCGAGTGCCGGCCACATGCTCAGTTTCAGTTTTTTCGCGATGGTTGCGGTCATGCTGCTGATCGTCGCTGTGGATGTGCCTTTTCAGCTCTGGCAGTATCACGACAAACTCAAGATGAGCCACCAGGAAGTCAAACAGGAAGGCAAGGAACTCGAAGGCAACCCCGAGGTGAAGGGGCGCATCCGCCAGTTGCAGCGCGAGGCCGCGCGCAAACGGATGATGGCCGCCGTGCCGGCGGCGGACGTGATCGTCACCAACCCGACCCACTATGCGGTCGCGCTGGCCTACAAGAGCGGCATGGGCGCGCCGAAGCTTCTGGCCAAGGGAATGGGCGAAGTGGCCCTCAAGATTCGTCAGGTCGCCGCCGACGCGGGGGTTCCGATGATCGAGGCGGCACCTTTGGCGCGAGCGCTCCACCGGCATGTCGATCTCGACCAGGAGATACCGTCGGCGCTGTATGCGGCCGTCGCCGAGGTGCTGGCTTACGTTTATCAGTTGGCCAACTGGCGGCAGACTGGTGGCAGCTTTCCGCAGCCACCGCAAGCCATTCCGGTGCCGGAGCATCTTCTCGCGGAGGCCCTGAATGGCTGACGCGAGCGTCGCATTGCAGAATTTCTTCGTGCGCTTTGGACAGCGGCAACTGGCTGGTCCGGTATTGATTCTGCTGATCCTGGCGATGATGGTCCTGCCGCTGCCGCCTTTTGTGCTGGACCTTTTTTTCACCTTCAACATCGCCATCTCGGTGATCGTCATGCTGGTCGCCATGAGCGTGATGAAACCGCTGGACTTTTCCGTTTTCCCAACCGTGCTGCTGGTGACCACGCTGCTGCGATTGTCGTTGAACGTGGCCTCGACGCGGGTCGTCCTGCTCGAAGGACACACGGGGCCGGGGGCTGCAGGGCAGGTCATTGAAGCCTTCGGTCATTTCCTGGTCGGCGGCAACTATGCGGTTGGTTTGGTGGTGTTCACCATTCTGGTAGTGATCAACTTCGTGGTGATCACCAAGGGTGCCGGACGGGTTGCCGAGGTGGCCGCACGCTTTACCCTCGACGCCATGCCGGGCAAACAGATGGCCATTGACGCCGACCTCAATGCCGGCCTGATCGGTGAGGATGAGGCACGCAAGCGGCGGGCGACAATCGCTCAGGAAGCGGATTTCTTTGGTTCCATGGACGGTGCGTCGAAGTTCGTACGTGGTGACGCGGTCGCCGGCATTCTGATCATGCTGATCAATGTCGTGGGCGGACTTTTTGTCGGTGTTCTGCAGCACAACCTGGACATCGGGACGGCGGCCAAGACCTACACGCTGCTGACTATCGGTGACGGGCTGGTGGCCCAGATTCCGGCGCTGATCATCTCGATTGCCGCGGGCATGGTCGTGACGCGGGTTGGCGACGATGAAGATGTTTCGCAGCAGTTCATCTCGCAACTGTTCAGCAATCCCAAGCTGCTGTTTCTGACCGCGGCAATCATCGGTATGCTGGGGCTCATTCCAGGCATGCCAAATTTCGTCTTCCTGCTCCTGGCAAGCGCTTTGGGGGCCATGGCATGGCGACTGGAAAAGCGTTCGCAGCTCGCCGTGCCAGTGCCGGTGACCGCGGCACCCGTCGCGCCACGGGAAACTCAGGAAGCCAGCTGGGCCGACGTCTCGCCGCTGGACGTGCTGGCGCTGGAGGTTGGGTATCGGCTGATTCCTCTTGTCGACAAGTCTCAGGATGGCGAGTTGTTACGCCGAATCAGAGGAATACGGAAAAAATTTGCGCAGGAAGTGGGCTTCCTGGTGTCCCCGGTTCACATTCGCGACAATCTGGAGTTGAAACCCAACGCCTACAAGATTCTGCTCAAAGGCGTTGAAATCGGCGACGGCGAGGCCTTTCCAGGAAACCTGCTGGCGATCAATCCAGGTCGGGTAGCCGGGCAGGTCCCAGGGACGGTTACCAAGGACCCGGCCTTCGGGCTACCTGCGGTGTGGATCGATCCAGCACTCCGTGAGCAGGCGCAGGCCTACGGTTACACCGTCGTCGATGCCAGCACCGTGGCGGCGACGCACCTCAACCACCTGATTCTCTCGCACGCAGCCGAACTTCTTGGGCGGCAAGAAACGCAGGCGTTGCTCGATCATCTGGCGAAGGAAATGCCCAAGCTGGTCGAGGATGTGGTACCCAAGCTCCTGTCGCTTGGTGTGGTACAGAAAGTGCTGCGCAACCTCCTGGAAGAGGGGGTTCATCTGCGTGACATGCGGACGGTCATCGAAACACTGGCCGATGTCGCTCCCCGCTCACAGGATCCTGAAGTTCTGACGGCGCAGGTTCGGACCGCATTGGGTCGTTCGATCGTTCAGGAACTCTATCCCGGAGGTGCCGAAATGCAGGTGATGTCGCTGGATCCGCAACTGGAGCGTCTCCTGCTCCAGGCCGTTGCTGGCGGTGGCGATAGCGCCGGTATCGAGCCGGGGCTCGCCGATACGCTGGTGCGCGAAGCAGTTGCCGCGGCGCAGCGCCAGGAGGAAGTTGGTCTG
>JAKOZI010000312.1 GCA_029780075.1 Pseudomonadota bacterium | reverse complement strand
GCCACGTCCCATCTGCATCGCGCAGGCGCAGTGCGCCGACCCGGCTGAAGTCGTCGACCGCCAGCAGGTAGTCCAGCTCGGTGAGGGCCGGCAGTTCCGGATCGGCCCTGCGGCGCTTGGCATGGTCGCGAGCGATGATGCGCCGGCCCCAGGCATCCGGCGCGGTATCTGCGATCGCCCCATGGAACACGGAATCGTGTGGCGATGCGGCCTTATGCGGCTGGTGGCCCGGCATGAGCTGCAGGTCGGCCGACACGTTGAAGCACGCCGGATTGGCCAGCCAGGCCTCGTCATAGGCGAAGGCGCTGTTCTCGCGCCTGCCCTGCCGGACATAGATGAGCGAACCGACCGGCAGGCCCGCCTTGCCGATGCACAACTGGACCTGCTGACGGATCGGGGCGACGGCGGCCATCAGAGCGCTCCCGAGGTGCCGCCCGGTTTGCTGCGCACGCGCTTGGGCAAGCGCTCGTCCATCAGTGTCAGGCCGATCTCGTCGCGAGAAGTGTCCAGCAAATGCTCCAGTACCTGGATTTCGCCGAAGACATGCAGCGCACGGGCGAAGAAGTGGATCGGCACGCGCACGTCACCTTTCTCCATGCGGCGCACGGTGGAAAGGGATGCGCCCATGCGCTCGGCCAGCGAAGCCTGCGAGATATGGCGGCGCCGGCGCGCCAGCGAAATGTCGTTGCCGAGCTTGCGGATGGCGCGCTCGACAGGCAGGGGGATCGGGGAGTCCATGCTAATCGTTCCCAAGGGACGCCTAATGTCTGGTACAGGGTTCTGTCGGGACGATTATATCGATCGGCGCCGGATTGTGGCAATAAGTGCTCTCAATGGAACATTTAACGCATCCTAGGGTTCTGTCGAGAACCCTATGGCTGCGGTTCTAGGTCGCGCCATGCGCTTCGGGCCAATGACTGGGACGGCGTTGCGCCATCAATCCGGTCGCACAGGAGTTCTCTTTCTCTGCTGCGTCTGAGTGAGGTGCGCCGGAGCATCAACGTCATTCACTTCAGGGGAATGGCGATGGAACAAACCCGCCGACGTATTGGCACATGGCCGCGCGCAACGGCTGTGCTGCCGCTGGTGCTGACGTTCATGGTTTCGGCCGTGCGTCCGGCCATCGCCTCGGATGGGGCGCTGGAGCGTGAGGAACTCTCCGCGCTGATTCGCCAGATCGAGCTGACCGACCGCCTGACCGAGCAAACCGCCAACGCTGCGCCACAGGAACACGCCCGCTACCACTTCGACTACGCCCGGCTGCGCGCCGATCTGCAGCGCATCCGCGCCGGCGTGCAGGACTACCTCGTTCCGCAGCGCGCTCAGCCGCGCGATCCCGTGCCTCTCACGGGCGACTACACCCGCAGCCGCACCGCGGACGACAAGGAGGCGCCATCGCCATGACGCCTTCCGCCGATCAGGTCGCCGCCTTCCAGGCCAACGGCGGCTTCACGCCCGCGGCCGTTTCCACCGCCGTGCTCGGCTTCGTCTTCGCCGTCCTGCTGCT
>JAKOZI010000306.1 GCA_029780075.1 Pseudomonadota bacterium | reverse complement strand
CCTGGGTGTCGGCAACAAGGCCGAACCCTACGGCGACGAGGACCTGACGACCGTCAGCCAGCTTGCCGATCTCGCCTGGGACATCGCCGCCGCCAAGCAAGCCGACTGCCAGATCCGGGAAAGCCAGGAGCGCCTGAGCGGCATCGTCGACGCCGCCCTCGATGCGATTGTGACGGTAGACGAAGCGTACCGGATCGTGTTGTTCAACGCCGCCGCCGAAAAGATGTTCCAGTGTGCGGCCGCGGAAACTCTCGGAAAATCTCTGGACCGATTCATTCCGGAGCGCTTCCGCACAATACATCGGCGACAGGTTGTGGACTTCGCATCGACACCTGTTGTATCACGCCCGATGGGGAAGACCCGCCAGGTTTGCGGGGTGCGAGCCGGGGGAGAGGAGTTCCCGATCGAAGCGTCGATTTCCCAGGTGCAAGTGCGCGGGCAGCGGCTATTCACGGTCGCGCTGCGCGACATCACCGAGCGTCAGCAAGCCCAGGAGGCCTTGCAGAAAGGCCAGGCATTCAATGTCGCGGTGATCGATTCGCTAAGCGCACACGTTGCGGTTCTCGACCGTGAGGGGAAAATCACCGCGGTCAACCGGGCGTGGAGGCAGTTCGCGGCAGACAACGGCGGCACCACCTTGGCCGCGCACCCAACCGGTATCGATTACCGCCAAGCCTGTCTGTCCGCCACCGGGCCAAGCGCGGTGGAAGCACTGGCGGCGTGGCAGGGCATCGAAGCGGTGCTCGCGGGACACTTGCCGCTTTTCGAGATGGAGTACACCTGCCATTCGCCCGACGAGGAGATCTGGTTCCGGATGAAAGTCCAGCCTCTGCAGGGAGATTGCGGTGGCGTCGTGGTCACCCATGAAGACGTCACCCGCAGCCGGCGCCTGGCCAACTCGCTGCGTTCGGAGAGCCAGCGCCTCGCCAACATCATCGAAGGCACCAACGTTGGCACCTGGGAATGGAACGTGCAAACCGGTGAAGCCACCGTCAACGAACGTTGGGCGGGAATCATCGGCTATACGCTGGCCGAAATCTCGCCGGTCAGCATTGCCACTTGGAGACGCTTCGCCCATCCGGACGATCTGGAAAGATCCAACGACCTCGCCGAACGGCATTTTGCCGGCGCACTGACTCACTACGACAGCGAATGCCGAATGCGTCACAAACACGGCCACTGGGTGTGGGTCCGCGATCGCGGCAAGGTCATGGACTGGACCGCCGAAGGAAAGCCGCTGCACATGTTCGGTACCCACCTCGATGTTACCAGCGAGAAGCTTGCCGAGCAGGCCTTGCTCGAAGCGATCGAGTTCAACAAGCAGATCATTGCCGGGGCTCAGGAAGGCATCGTGGTGTATGACCTCCGCCTTCACTGCCAGGTCTGGAATCCCTATCTGGAAAACCTCACGGGCTTACCGGCACAACAGGTGATTGGTTCGCATCCCCTCGAACTCTTCCCGTTCCTGCGCGAAACCGGCTCGATCGCTCGCCTCGAAAAAGCGCTCACGGGCAAACTGCCGGGTAGCAGCGAGTTCCCGTTTGCGGTCAGCCAGACGGGGCGCACCGGCTGGGCGTCCGGATGCGCAGCACCGCTGCTCGACACCCATGGGCAGATCATTGGCGTCATTGCCACCGTACGCGACATTACCGAAACCAAACGTGCTGCAGAAGCGCTGCGGGAAATGAACGAAACCCTGGAGGCACGTGTAGACGAACGGACACGGCAATTGGTCATCGCCACGCAGATCGCCGAATCGGCCAACCGGGCGAAGAGTTTCTTTCTGGCCAACATGAGTCACGAAATCCGCACACCGATGACCGCCATCCTTGGCCTCGCCGAACTGCTGAACCTGGACAGCGTCACGACCAGGCAGGCCGAGCGCCTGAAGAAAATGAACCACGCCGCCAGGCATCTGCTGAGCATCATCGACAACGTGCTTGACCTGTCCAAAATCGAAGCCGGCAAGCTGATTCTCGAAGAAGCGGATTGCGATGTGGCGAGCATCGTCGACAGCGTCGTCGAAATCACCTCAGATCGCGCCCGACAGAAGCGGATCACCCTGCGCACGGACTGCGAGAGCATCCCGGGCCAGCTACGCGGCGACCCGATACGTATCCGACAGGCCTTGCTCAACTACGTCAGCAACGCCATCCGGTTTACGGAGCGGGGCAGCGTCACCGTCCGCGTCCGTTGCCAGGAATCCAGCGGCGAGCACCTCCTGCTGCGTTTCGAGGTCCAAGACACTGGCATCGGCATTGCCGCCGATACCATTGGGCGGCTGTTCAAGAGCTTCGAGCAGGCCGACAACTCGATGACCAGAGAATACGGCGGCACCGGCCTGGGGCTGGCCATCGTCAAGCAGATCGCGCAGATGATGGACGGCCGCGCCGGTGTCGAGAGCTGCGAGGGCGCAGGCAGCACCTTCTGGTTTACGGCACGCCTGCGCCGGCTGATCAAAACCAGTGCCGATCTGGCCGGGAACAGCGATACAGTGCCAGCCGTGACGGTAGAGGCTGTGGAGGAGCGCATGCGCCAAGAGAAACGCATCCTGCTCGTCGACGACGAGCGTATCAACCGGGAGGTCATTCTGGCGATCCTCGAAACCATCGGTCTGCAGGCCGACTGCGCGGCCAATGGCGAGGAAGCGGTCGAACTGGCCGGCAGCTTGTCTTACGACCTGATCCTGATGGATCTGCAGATGCCGAGAATGGACGGGCTGGAAGCGACGCGCAGGATCCGCAGTTTGCCGATCAACGCGCAGGTGCCGATCCTGGCGCTGACCGGCAACGTCAGCACCGACGTCAGAAGCCTCTGCCTGGCCGCCGGCATGAACGACTTCATTGCCAAGCCGTTTACGATCGACGTGCTGCTTGCCGTAGTTGACCGCTGGCTGCTCCCAGAGACGGGCTGATCTGAACACCGGTCAACGCTTCGCCTTTCCGGAGCGATGGCAAACCTGCAACTCCGCGTCTACTCGAACGCCCGCGGCGACGCCAAACGGTTACGGGATCTCGAAATCGTCGTCATCGGTTACCAATCCGGCTGCTGCAAAGAAGTCGGGACCAAGGGAGGAGGAGGCGGGATTCTTGCAGGACAGGTTGGCGATGGTCTTGCCAGCGTGTATCACGGCAACACCGGCCCTCACGCCACTACCCTTGATCAAGGCATCGTACACCACATAGGCATACTGGCTACGCCGGAACCGAATATACGCCCCGCCCCCACCGGCAAACGTCAGCGTCATCACCCGGACATCCTTTTCAGGGCGGGCTGTGATCTCCGGAAACATCAGGCTGGGTTGGCCGAGCGGCCCAAAGCGATATTGCAGGTAGCCGTTACGGGCCGAAAGGTCTTGCGAAGCGCAGACCGAAACCACGCCTTTCCCGGTGTCACAGGAAAAGATCCTGGCCTCGTGCGATGAACAGTGGCTGCCCACCCCCAGCGCGATTGCCGGCCAACACGTTGCGGCGTGGAGAATGGCTCTAGCTGTCGTCATGGCATGGGCAACGGCGCCTAGAAAAGCGCATCGCCAATCTTGAACGCAGCGCTGAATTCCGCCAAGCCATGACTCCCGCCATTGACCAGCCTCCGGGCTTGTGCCAGATCGCCTTCATGCAGGGCTGCCCTGATGCGGCTTTCCTTGCTCTTCAGGAAGCTCGCGAGGAGTCTCGCGGCAATCGCCGGGTCATTGGCCAATTCCGGATGGCTGACCAGCTGATCGCCAATTCCTATCGCTGCGCCGTGCGTCTGATAGTTTGCCCGCCCGGTCAGTTGGATGAAGCCTCGACCCTTGTAGCTGTCACCGTCCGGTGCGCCCCGGTTACCCAGATCCTTGCGGGAATCGTAGAGATTGAAGGGATGCCCGCCTGGCGAGGTGTTGAATTTCGATCTGAATTCACTGATCGGTTGAAAACTGGCGGTCTCGGCGCGAATGGTCGCCAGCGCCATCAAGACCATGTCCTTGTCGGCCAGACCGACCTCGTCAAGCGCCTTCAGGACATGCGGCAAGTTGTCCTTGATATGATCCAGAGGCGTCGACGGGAACATCTTCGAGACTTTGCCGACCGTGATTTCTGCCAGATCGAAGGGCGCATCGGTTTCACCCGCGGCAACCTCCAGACCCAAGGCCTGCTGTGTCTTCGGCCCGGCGACGCCATCCGCCCGCAAGCCCTCGCTTTTCTGAAATGCAAGTATGGCGGCTTCGGTCCCCGGGCCGAATTGACCATCGACACGCCCTGGATCGAAACCGTGCCGCTTGAGTGCATCCTGAAGGCGCTCCACTTCAGGGCCGGACATCCCTTCCTTCAAAATTGTCATCACACGCTCCCATTATTGCCATACGGTTTCGAACACCGCCCAGATCTACCGCGACGGCACGAAACCATGCTACGCCCTAACTTTTCGCAGGACAAGGGGCCATTACCCGGGCAATCCGGTCGGCCAACACCGTGATCACTCGACTTCAGGTGGTGAAGCGTGCGAGTTGCGCCTGCAGCTCCGCCGCCAGACGCTGCAGCCTGCTCGCCCGTTCGCTGTTCTGGGTCGCGCGCCCGCTGCTGCCGTCTGCCATCCGGGCAATGCGCTCGACCAGGCGCGCGATCTCCTGGCTGGTGCCGCTCTGTCACGACCAGCGCCCCCACCATCAGCAGGGTGAGTTGGCGGCCAATGGGTTGATGCTCGAACTTGCTAGGCATGTGCCCCCTTGTCAAAGTACTTCTGTCGTCAATTCAGGCCTCACGAGCAGGACACGAGTCACAGTTCAAGCTCGGCAATCAGCGGTGCGTGGTCCGAACAGCGGGCCCAGGCAAGACCTTTCGGAACGTGCATGTCGAGCACCCGGAAACCGCGCACATAGATGCGGTCGAGCGTCAGCCACGGGGCAAAACTCGGGAAGGTACGCGCCACCCCGGCCTGCGTATCGCTGACGGTGCGCCAGGGCAGCAGCCAGTCGAGGACCCCGCGGTCAGGCGTTGCCGACGTGGCGGCCACGGCGACTTCATCGACGCCGAGCCGGTCGCGCAACAGACCGTCGACTCGCTGCTGCCAGTCGTTGAAGTCGCCGGCAATGATCAGTGGAGATCTGGCCGGCACTTCGCGCTGTACGAAGTCGGCAAGAAAAATGGCCTGACGAAGGCGACTGCGCTTGATCAGGCCGAGATGCACGCAAATCAGGTGCACGTCCCGGCTCTTGCCGCGGCCGAAGCGCGTCACCGCGTGCAGCAGGCCCCGCTTTTCCAGCAGATGGTCGGAGATGTCGTGATTCGAGAAGTCTACAATGCGGTGGCGCGACAGAATCGCATTGCCGTGGTGGCCATGCGGATAAACGGCGTTCATGCCGTAGGCCCGGTGCGCGTAGGCACCCGTGGCAAGGAAGTCCAGTTGCGTACCGGATATCGGGTAACCGGGCTGCGATGCCAGCCGCTCGTTGCGGTCCTGCACCTCCTGCAGGAAGACGATGTCGGCGTCGATCGCATCCAGCGCCAGGCGGACATCGTGAATACGCGGCCGCCCCCGGATACCGGTGACGCCCTTGTGAATGTTATAAGTCGCGACCCGGAGCCTCATCGCCGCACCCGACACGCACCGGCCTGATTGCGGCTCACGGCTAACGCTCGAAATAGTGCGTGACCGCCACCAGTTTGAGCACCACACGCTGGTGTGGAGTCGGCGCACGCAAGGTTTGTGGAATGAAGAGCCCATCCTCGATGGTCTCGGGTTGCGGCCGCGCGCGCACCTGTTCGGTGGGAATGAACAGGTGGAAGCAACCGCAGGAATGGATGGTGTCGTAGATCAGGGGTTCCGTTCTCGGCCAGGGTGACCCGCCAAACGCCACCGTCGAGACGGCCGGCGAGCACATCGTAGGCTCCGAGCGCTGGGCGCGCCGGTAGTCAGACAGTGTATATCAGTTGCAGCAGCCGGTGGCCGTCCAGTTGCGCAGGCTGCCGCGGACGTACGGCACGGGTTGCTCGCAGGCAATGCCGAACTGTAGACGTCCTGTCTGGTCGCTCTGCCAGGCGACTGCCCCAGGGCGATCGTCGTCGCTGGTAGTTTCAATTTCGAACCGGAGCGCATGGTGAAGAATCAGGCGCGCCAATTCGGATGGCGACATCGTTGCGTCGTATTCCTCATGGCGGCATCTGGCTCAAGTCACCTTATGAACTCCCGGAACCAGCAGAGTTACGCAGCCTTCAGTTTTTGCAGTGCGCGGTTAACGGCGCGATCGAACATCGGCTCCGGCGGCATGAGGGTCGCTTCACCGCGCTCGATCTGGAGCGCCAGGGCATTCGGGCTCACCGATATCGCGCGCGGCGACTGCGAGGTAGTGAATAGCAGAATGCCTCGCTGCGGACTAATCCACGATAAGCGATAACGCAAGGGTCCTGATTCTGGATTCGCAAACTCTACCCAATCGCCACGCTGCAGGCTTCCCACCAGCGACAGGGCGTCTGCCCTGTCTCGCGAAGGGGGCAGTTCATTCTCTCCCGCCAACGAAATTCGTTCGATCTGCGTTTCGCCGCGCACGACCTGCTCGCGGGCAAGACTGACCGGCACGGGCTCCGCCGCCGGCAACACCGGCCGTGGCGTGACGATCGGCGGTGCCGTACCCCGCAGGACTGCGGCATGCACACTGAAGAGCGCATCGATCAGGGCCAGGCGGCGATCATCTGCCATCTCCAGGCGACCAAGCCCGTTGCAAATACGGCGAACCAGGGTCGGCAAGCGGGCCGCCAGGCGCTTCCGGCTTGGTACATCCAACGGAATGTCGACGCTCGCCACCAGTTCGCTGACCGTGTCCATGGCTGCCTCCCAGGCGACGTTGTCACCGTCCATATAGTGTCGGACGAGGAGTTTGCGCCATTCGTTGTGCAGCAGATCGGTCACCGCCAATGGCAATGGCATCGCCAGCCAGCCAACGAGGGCGTGATCGGCTGCCGCTGCCGCGAGTTCGTAGCGCTCCTGTTCGGCAACCAGTGGCGCCGCGTTGACGGCGTGGGCATCGGCTGCAGCCTCCTGGCTTTCAAGGAAAGCCTCGAGCTCGATGCACAGCGTATCGAACAGTTCGGTATCCTGACTGAACTCGTTCTGCAGCCGTTCGACGATTTCCGCGACCCGCGCGTACAGGGGGTTATCGTGACCCGCTTGCGGGCCGCAACGCACCGCCGCTCGCGAAATCCCGTCCAGCAGGCGCCGCGCCGGATGCGATTTGCTCGAAAAGAAAGTCTTGTCCAACATGGCGACCTTCAGCACCGGAATCTGCATGCGCGCAACTAGGGCCTTGATCGGATCGGCGACAGAAGCGTCGTCAAAGATGAAGTCAAACAGGGTGGCAACGATATCCACGGTGACGGAATGCAGATAGTCGAGATTCTGGCCCGCGTCACTGCTATGGAACTGCCGCAAGACGTTGTCCATCAATGCCGCGGCCGTTTGCACCGGCACCGCCCTCTGCAGGGTATCCAGAGAGGCCATGACCTGCTCCATGGCAACGGCCATGCCGGCGGGCGACGCACCACCCATGGACACGCCGGTGGAAGGGCCGCAGCCGGCGCCGCCCGTCCCTGCGGACACTTGCGGCGGGCGCACGAGTTCCTGCAGCAAGGCAAAGAGATCGGCAGATTCGGCAGGATTGCCGGGGTCAGTCGCGTTGCGCGGGTGGTTTGGTGACGAGGAGCAGGTTCGGGAGAGCTGCGTCAGCACACCACGGCCAATCAAGAAGGCATTCAGATCGTCAATGGTCGGGCCAAAGACATCGACGGCGTGGCGCTCCATGAGTTGCAGGATTTCCAGCTTCGCCTTGCCGACCAACCCGGAATCCTCGAGTGCACCGCCCAGTGATTCGGCAATGAGATGTTCGATGGGCAGGCTGCCTTCCGTTTCTCCAGACAAGAACGCCAGCCGGCGCCCAATGGCGAACAACCCCTCGTCACACTGACTACGAAGGCTGCCAGCGATGGCCTTGACGACCAGTTCCTCGTCCATGGCGCCAAAATCGACCAATTGCAGTTCTTGCGGAGGGCTGCTGGCAGCACCTCGCCTGCCCTTGCTCGAAGCACGGCATGCCTGCGCGAAGAGTGCTGACCACTTGGCAACCAAAGCGCCTTCGAGTTGCGGCGCTTTGGCGTGAATCGCCTCTCCCGTGTGGTAGAACAGGACCCTTTGCGCGCGTCCGCACGCGACGTCACCTTTGCTGAGCAGTTCCTCCTCGACTCGGGGCAGCACCGACCTGAAGGCATCACGGAGCTTGCACCCCATGAGATCCCGTGCCTCTGCGAGGACTCCGGGATGATCGACATCAACGAGCGCGCCACGAACCCCTTCAGGGAACCTGATCACGTTATTTGCTGGAACTGGGACCGCCATCACCGATTCTCCTTGCCGCTGGCGCTGAAAAAACACGCACTGCCAAACCGCTAACTAAATATGGCGGGTTGGCGCAAGGTCACTGTCTCGGAGCGGCAAATTTGGCCCCTCAGGGCACCGACGGGTTCTGGTCAAAAATGCAGCGCTATTCATTATCCGGATGCTGCATCTGTTCGCCTGGCGGTCCCGCCGTCCTAGAAAGCGGCGACAACTCCGTTTTCTGTAGACCGGTGACTTTGCGTCCCCGCCTTTCGACGGGTTTGCCTTTTTCAGTAAGACTAGCTGCATATAAGCTACACCAATAGTCTCAATAGTGCAAGGCGCTTATCAGCGACTCCATCTCCTCGCCAGATTTTTCGAGAATCTCGGCCAGAAGGGGTGCCGCCTGGACGTCTCCCGCCACGTCCTCAGCATCCGGACTGTGCAGCGGCGAAAGGATCGGCGTCAGGCGGTGCGCCAAGGAAAGGACATCACTCAGGTCAACGGGCGGAAAACTGCCTGACCCCGGCTCCCAGAGCATTTCCACCGCTTCGACAACTTCTTGCGGTACAGCAAGCGCTTTCAGCACAGCCTGGCCGATCAACCTGTCGTCTTCCGGCGACAGTATGCTGTCAGCCGCGAACAGATCGGGATGCAGTTCGGTACGTGAGATCAGAAAAAATCCCCCCACCTCATGGACCATCCCGGCAAACAGCGCCACATCAGCCAACGGGCGTACAAAGCGCCGCGCCAGCACATGGGCCAGAGCGGCCACATGCGCGGTGTGCTCCCAGAGCCGCTCAGAGAGTGCGCGGCTGTCCGGCGCGTGCAATCCGCCGGTCATCTGACGCATCACGACCGCCGTGGCCAGGGTGCGCACGAAGCGAATCCCCAGCCGGGTGACGGCACTCTGTACGTCGGCGACATGCTGCCCCCAGCGGTTGAACGCCACCGAATTGGCCAACGCCACCACACGTGCGGCCAAAAGAGGTTCCGCTAGGACAAGCTGCGCGACCTGGCCGAGATGCAAATCCGGATTGTCAAGGGCAAGACGCACCCGGAAAGCGACGTCGGCGTGAGTGGGGAAGGCGATCTCACCACGTCCGACTTCCGCGATGATCTGGTCCAGGGCACTCATGGTGGGGAAACCTCTCGGTCGGAACCAATAGCGCACATTACATCAGCAGACTGTTCCTTGTCATCTCACAGATGATGGGTGCCGTAGCCCTGATAACTTTTGCCGGCAACTCGGCAGTGTGCCAAACTGCAGGCAAACCCTCGGCAGCCAGCGCTTGAAGTCGAGATCGCGTTGTCCTATGGGTTCATGGCTTTCTTGACGGCGTCGCGTGCGTCACTGGCGTTCTCTTAGTTGTCGGTCACTCGCGGATACCTTGATGCCCTTGAAGGAACAGACATTGCGGCTCGCAGACTCGGTCTGCTCGCCGCAGCTTCAGTCACCACCACCGCCGCCGCATCCTCCCCCGCCACAACCGTCGCCGCCTGACCCGCCGCCGTCGCTGTCGCCGCCACAGCCGCTGCTCCCGCCACAGCCGCCCCCGCAACCGATATGGCCGGCGCAGTAACCCGTGCCGTCGCGGGTTGCGGCCAGGCAATCGAGCTGATAGACAAACCCCCCGGTGATCCCGAGCAGGCCATCAAGCGCAAAGAGCATCGGCAGCGACTGCGGCGCTTTTGGATCGATCCCATCGCGTCTGCACGCCAGCCGCCAGGCGCGCTTGATTCCATCCTGCGCGTTGGTCGGCGCGCGCATCGCTTCAGCCGGCGTGTGGTGCAGAAAGCGCCCCAGCCCACGCTCGCAGAATTGCTGATACTGGCGGGTAAACAGAATGAACTCGTGCCAGGCGTCATCGACCACCTGTGATGGCATGGCCACCAGCCGATTCCGGGCCTCCCGGCACAGCTGGAAGTATTCGCGCAAACCGTCAAATACCAACGCCCGCTGCGCTTCGTCCAGTTCAGGCCGCCGCGCCGCCAGGCGTCGATCGAGAAACTTCGCGTAGGGATAAGCGTCAATGAACGCGGCGCGCTGCCTGAGCAACGAGCGCCACCAGTAGATCGCTGCGGCGACCAGGGCGACGAACAACAACACGACCATCAGCTTCATCTAGAGTGCCCGCGCCGTCAAAGTGTACTGAAACACAGGTACTTGATCTCCAGATACTCGTCTAGCCCGTGCCTGGAGCCCTCGCGGCCGATTCCCGACTGCTTGACCCCCCCGAAGGGAGCCACTTCATTCGAGATCAGGCCGGTGTTCACGCCGATCATGCCATACTCGAGTGCTTCACCAACGCGCAGGCAGCGCGCGATATCGCGGCTGTAAAAATAGGCTGCCAGACCGAACTCGGTGTCGTTGGCCATCCCGACTGCCTCTGCCTCGCTCGAAAACCGGAAAACCGGCGCCACCGGCCCGAAAGTCTCTTCGTGCGCCAGCAACATCTCCGGCTTGACGTCAGCGAGAACCGTTGGCGTGAAGAACGTGCCGCCGCGCTCGTGCCGGTGGCCACCGGTGACCACGCGTGCCCCCCCGGCAACAGCGTCGGCGATATGCGCTTCGACCTTGGCCAGCGCTGCCGCGTCGATCAGCGGCCCCTGAGCGACGCCTTCGTCGTTCCCTGGCCCCACCTTCAGCGACGCCACGCGACTGGCCAATTGCTCGACGAAGCGATCGTAGACCCGGTCCTGAACCAGCAGCCGGTTGGCACAGACGCAGGTCTGTCCGGTGTTGCGATACTTGGCGATGATGGCGCCTTCGACTGCGGCCGCAATATCCGCATCGTCGAAGACGATGAACGGCGCGTTCCCACCAAGCTCAAGCGAAAGCTTCTTGATCGTCGGTGCGCACTGCGCCATGAGCAGACGACCAATCTCGGTAGACCCGGTGAACGACAGCTTGCGGACCACCGGGCTGGCGGTCAGCGCGCCCCCGATAGCCACCGGATCACCGGTCAGCACGTTGAGAACCCCCGCTTCCAGACCGGCATCGTGCGCCAGGCGCGCCAACGCCAGAGCCGTCAATGGCGTCTGCTCGGCCGGCTTGACCACCACCGTGCAGCCAGCCGCAAGCGCCGGTGCCACCTTGCGGGTGATCATCGCCAGCGGGAAATTCCATGGCGTGATCGCCGCGCACACCCCCACCGGCTGTCGGATGGTCAGCAGACGCCGATCGGGGGTCGGGCTCGGAATGCTTTCGCCGTAGGCGCGCTTGCCCTCCTCGGCAAACCACTCGACGAAGGATGCGCCGTAGGCCACCTCGCCGCGGGCTTCGCCAATCGGTTTGCCACATTCAGCCGTAATCAGCCGCGCCAGGTCCTCGCCATTGGCAAGAATCAACCCATGCCACTGTCGCAGGACGGCAGCGCGTTCCTTGGCCGTCTTCGCCTGCCAGGCCGATAGCGCCGCAGCCGCGGCCGCGATCGCACGCCGAGTCTCGACTGCCGCCATCATGGGGACCTCGCCGAGAATCCCGCCGTCGGCCGGGTCGCTGACCGGCAGGGTGCGGCCGTCATCGGCAGCCTCCCAACGACCGTCCATGTAACAGTTCGAGCGCAGCAGGCGCGGATCGGTGAGGTGCATGGCAATTCCCCGAAATCTGAAAATCTGCAGTTTATACTGTGCACCATGCGTGTCCATATTCTCCTCGTCGGAGTCGTTTCCCTGCTGCTGGTCTCCTGTGCCGGCAAGACGCCCCTGCCGGCAAGACTGCCCGAGCCGCCGGCACAGCATCCGACGAGCAGCTACAAGGGCCACGACGTGGTGATGTTTGCTCTCAGCCTGATCGATACGGGTTACCGCTTCGGCGGCAAGAACCCCGAAGCAGGTCTCGACTGCAGTGGCATGGTTTCCTATATCTACAACCGCGCGGTGGGCATCCGGATAAGCGGCAGCGCGGTCGACATTGCCCGGCGTGGCCGCCCGGTCGAACGTACGGGGCTGCGTCCTGGCGACCTGGTGTTCTTCAATACCCGCAACGCGGCTTATTCGCACGTCGGCGTCTTTATTGGTGACGATCGATTCGTTCACGCCCCGTCGAGCAGCGGCCGGGTGCGGATTGATCAACTCGATGCCCGCTACTTCGCGCAGCGCTTCGATGCAGCACGGACCTACTTCGACTAACCCCAAAGCCCTCCGTGATTCGAAGAAGTCGAAGATATCTCGGACGTTCTTCGAAAAACCTTTGATGTAGAACACGAGGTGCGGCACGGTATTGTCGGGGTCACCCTTCAGCGTCTCGAAGTCGAGCGGCGAGTGGACGGCACCGAGAACAGCCGGCGCCATTTGCCGCAGCCAAAGGAAATGCGCTTCCCTGGCACAAGGTGCATCCCGGACGCCCTCCGGCATCGGCTGGGCCCTAGCGCCGACGCCAGGCCCGGCCGATCAGCCCATGACGCTGCTCCAGTCGAGCCCGAATCGCGCGAGGCACTTGCGGAGGCGGACGATTTCCTCGGCAACGTTCTCTTCGTTGATCCACCCACCGTCGCTGAGCGTCGCCCGGCGCGTCACCGAAGCCGACAGTTCGCGGAAATTGCCGCTCCAGCGCGCTTCCGGCGAACCGGCGAAGATCGGAACAGGAACCAGGAACCAGCATGGACATCGACAACGAAGCAATCGAAGTGATCAGGGTACCCGACGGGCGCCCAATCAAGATGTGGACCGAAGGCGTCCCGGTCGAGGAAGACGCGCGCCGCCAGTTGGTCAACACCGCGCGCATGCCGTTCATCTTCCACCACCTGGCGGTCATGCCCGACGTACACCTCGGCAAGGGCTCGACGATCGGCAGCGTGATCCCTACGCGCGGTGCGATCATCCCGGCCGCCGTCGGCGTGGACATCGGCTGCGGCATGATCGCCACGCGCACCACGCTGAACGCCTCCGACCTGCCGGACAACCTGCACCCGCTGCGCGTCGTGATCGAGCAGGCGGTACCGCATGGCCGCACGCTGAGTCACGGCAGGCGTGACGAGGGAAGCTGGGAGAATCCGCCGGAACTGGTCAATACCCTGTGGTCAGAGCTCCTGCCGCGCTTCAAGCGCATCGTCGAGAAGTCTCCGCGCCTCAAGGCAACCAACAACCACAAGCACCTGGGTACGCTGGGGACCGGCAACCACTTCATTGAGGTCTGTCTCGACGAGGCACAGCGAGTCTGGTTGATGCTGCACTCGGGCTCGCGCGGTGTCGGCAACGCCATCGGCAACACCTTCATCACGCTGGCGCAGGCCGACATGCGCCAGCACCTGGCCAACCTGCCCGACCGTGATCTGGCCTATATCGAGGAAGGCAGCACGCATTTCGACGACTACCTCGAAGCGGTCGGCTGGGCGCAGGATTACGCGCGCTGCAACCGTACGGCGATGATGGCCAACCTCATCGCGGCGACGCGCAAGGCGATCGCCAAGCCGTTCAGCGTGGACGTCGAGGCGGTCAACTGCCACCACAACTATGTCCAGAAGGAAACTCATTTCGGTGCCGAGGTCTACGTCACCCGCAAGGGCGCCGTCTCCGCTCGCCAGGGTGAACTCGGCATCATCCCCGGCTCGATGGGCGCCAGGAGCTACATCGTGCGCGGCCTCGGCAATGTGGAAGCGTTCTGCTCGTGCAGCCACGGCGCCGGGCGGACGATGAGCCGCAACGAAGCGCGGCGCCGCTTCACCGTCGCCGACCAGGAACGCGCCACCGCACATGTCGAGTGCCGCAAGGACAAGAGCGTCATCGACGAGATACCGATGGCGTACAAGGACATCGACGCCGTGATGCACGCCCAGCGTTCACTGGTCGAGATCGTGCATACCCTGCGGCAAGTGGTCTGTGTCAAAGGTTGAGACGCCAGCAGAGATTCTGGAGGAAACAACATGCCAACCATCTTCCTTGACGGCGCCCAGGGCGAAGGCGGCGGGCAGATCCTGCGCAGCGCACTGACGCTGTCGATGATCACCGGCCAGCCGTTTCGTCTGGAAAACCTGCGCGCCGAGTGGGCGAGGCCCGGCCTCCTGCGCCAGCACCTGACCGCGGTCCTGGCCACCGCCGAAATCTGCGGCGCGCGTATCGAAGGTGCCGCGCTCGGCTTGCGGACGTTGTTATTCGTATCGTCGGCAATCCGCGGTGGCGACTACCGTTTCGCCGTCGGCGAACACCTCGCCGACCAGCTTGCCCTGCCGATGGCGCTGGCCGGCGGGGGCAGCTTCACGACCGGTCAACCGTCCAGCCATCTGACGACCAATCTGGCCGTGATCGAGCGCTTCCTGCCGCTGCGAAGCCAGATCGAATACGCCGAAGGTCGCTGGCTGGTCCGAATCGGCTAAAATCCGCCGTCAGCCGCGGCCACTTACCACCCCGCCGTCGAGCCGCCTTCGCCCTTTGCCGTGGCGACCAACTGCCCTTCGAAAGAACCTGAATCCCATGCCAGCCCTCCCCCTGGAACTCGCCCATGTCCTGCAGGCCGTCCGCCGCCCCGGTGATTTCTTTGCCACCGGCAGGATCGAGATCTTCGCACCCAAGATCGAAGTCGCGGGCGTCGGAGCCGTTTCACTGCCGCTATTGGCGACGCAGGCCGAGCAACTGATCGACGTCGCCGAACAGGCGCCCTACGGTCGTGGCGAGGAGACTCTGGTCGATACCGCGGTCCGACGGACCTGGCAAATCGCCGCCGATCGCATTCGGCTGGGTGGACGCCATTGGGACAGCCACCTGGCGGATATCGTCGCCCGCGCAGCCGCCGGCCTGGGGGTGATGGAGGGAATCTCGGCGGAGCTGTACAAGATGCTGGTCTACGACACGGGCAGCTTCTTCGTCGGGCATCGCGACACGGAGAAGGCTCCGGGGATGTTCGCCACCCTGGTCGTCGTCCTGCCGTCGATTTACAGTGGTGGGGAGCTGCTCATCCGCCACCGCGAGCGCGAGGTCTGCCTCGACCTCTCCTGCCAGGAAGCCTCGGAAGTTGCCTTCGCCGCTTTCTATGCCGACTGCTGGCACGAAGTCCGTCCGATCAGTTCCGGCTGCCGCCTGGTCCTGATCTACAACCTGCTCCGGCAGGCGCCGGGGCGGCCGCCCTTGCCGCCGGCTCACGACGCCGAAGAGCAGCGGCTGACCGAGCTGCTGCGCCGCTGGACCGCCGACCTGGCCGCACCCGACAAGGACTGCCCCGAGAAGCTGATCTATCCGCTGGAGCACGTCTACACTCCGGCAGAGATCGGCTTCGCTGCGCTGAAGAATGCTGATGCCGCGGCGGCCGCGGTACTCGTCGCCGCAACCCGGCGGGCGGATTGCGACCTGCACCTGGCTTTCGTCGCCATCGAGGAAAGCGGCAGTGCCGAGTATGCCGGCTCGTGGTCGCGGCGCGGACGTTATGCTAACCCGGTAGACGAGGATTTCGAGGTCGGCGAGGTCTTCGAGCGCTCGCTGACTCTCTCGGACTGGCGGGCGCCCGACGGCAGCCGGCCCGCACTCGCCAACCTGCCTTTCGAAGACCAGGAACTCTGCCCACCGGGTGCTTTTGACGACGATGAACCCGATGAACAGCTTTTCTTCGAAGCCACGGGTAACGAAGGGGCGACTTTCGAACGTCGCTATCGCCGTGCGGCGTTCGTGCTCTGGCCGCAGGCCAGGAAAATGAACGTCATTGCCGCCAGCGGCAGGGAAGTCTCGCTGCCCTACCTGTCGGCACTTTCCGAGAGTTGGGTCGCCAGCGGCGGCGACATCGACTCACCCTTGTGGACCCAGGCCCACCGACTCGCCCGCCTGCAAATCGACAAACGCGACGATTGGCAGGTACCCGCCTGGCTAACGCCCTCCGGCGAGGGAAAAGCCGCCGCAATGCTCAACAGCCTGAATCGGCTCCAGGATCGCGAAAACCTGGCGGCCTTTCTGGCCGAGATTTCCGCCAGCGGTTACTACGACAGCGGCGACAACGAGGCCTTGAGCCAGGCGCTCACGCTGCTGCCGCCACGGCAGGCGGCGGCTCTGCTGGAAGCTATCGTCGTCGCCAACGCGCCACGGCAGGCCGCCGCCTGCGCCGATCTCGTGCACCGCATCGCGGCCCGTTTCGCCGCCGACGACTCCGGCGCGCTGCTGCAACCGGCAGTATCGGCGCTGGTGGCCGTGCTGCCGGGCAAACCGGCGCCGGTATCCAGGCCCGACGGCTGGCGTGCGCCCCTGCCCCCGACGCCGGAATTGATCGTCGATCTGCTGACCGCGCTGTGCCATCTGGACGCTCTCGTGCTGGGCGATGAGGTCGTAGACCACCTGCTGGCCTGCCCCGACACCTTTGCTGCTGATGCCCTGCTGGTTCCCGCTGCCTTGCGGCTTGCTGAACAGGATACGGCACCCGGCCACTGGGCACCGACCAGGCGTCTCGTCGGCGCCTGTCTGGCGCATCTGGAGAGGCGCATCGCCGAGCCGCTCGCCCCACCCCCGGATTTCGCCCGGCCAGGCAACATCGCCTGCAAGTGTGGCCATTGCCTCGACCTTGCGACTTTCCTCGCCGACCCGACGCGCAGCGTGTGGGCCTTCAAGGCCGCAGAGACGCACCGCCGGCACGTCGAGCAATCGATTCGGCGCCATGCTTGCGATGTCGATCAGCAAACCGATCGCCGTAGCCGCCCCTATGCCCTGGTCTGCGCCAAAAACCAGGCGAGCTACGAGCGGCGCGTCGCGCAGCGCCGGAAGGACCTTGAGGACCGGACGCGCTTGACCCCGCCAGCCACGGTCTGACGCCCCGTGCTGGCAGGAGAAGTCAGCCGCATGCCCGAGCGGGCGCTGCCTTGAGCATTTCCCGCGTCACCGCCTCGGCCACCTTGATGCCGTCGACGCCGGCCGACAGGATGCCACCGGCGTAACCGGCACCTTCGCCGGCGGGATATAGCCCCCTGACGTTCAGGCTCTGACAGTCGTCGCCACGCGTGATGCGCAAAGGCGAAGAGGTGCGCGTCTCGACGCCGGTAAGCACTGCGTCGGGCATCGCAAAACCCCTGATCTGGCGCTCGAAGGCCGGCAGCGCTTCGCGGATCGCAGCGATGGCGTAGCCCGGCAGGGCGGTCACCAGGTCGGTCAGATGGACGCCGGGTTGATACGAGGGAAGCACCGATCCGAGCGAGGTCGATGCGCGGCCGGCAAGGAAGTCGCCGACCAGTTGCGCAGGTGCCGCGTAGCCGCCGCCGCCGAGTTGAAAAGCGCGCGCTTCGAGTTCGCGCTGCAGTTCGATGCCGGCCAGGGGTCCGCCCGGATAGTCGAGCGGGGTGATGCCGACGACGATACCGGCGTTGGCGTTGCGTTCGTTGCGTGAGTACTGGCTCATGCCGTTGGTCACCACCCGATTCTCCTCCGAGGTGGCGGCGACGACCGTACCGCCGGGACACATGCAGAAGCTATAGACCGAGCGACCGTTGCGGCAATGGTGCACCAGTTTGTAATCGGCGGCGCCGAGCAGCGGGTTGCCGGCCTGGGCTCCGAAACGCGCCTTGTCGATCAGCGCTTGCGGGTGTTCGATACGAAAGCCGATCGAGAAGGGTTTGGCCTCCATGAACACGCCGGCGGCATGCAGCATGGCGAACGTGTCACGGGCGCTGTGGCCGAGCGCCAGGACCACATGCTCACCCGGCAAGCTCTCACCCGAGGCAAGCGTCACGCCAAGTACGCGCCCCTGCTCGATCTGCAGACCGGTGACGCGTTGTCGGAAACGGACCTCGCCACCGAGTAGCTCGATCTCGCGGCGCATCTGCTCGACCATGCCGACCAGCCGGAAGGTGCCGATGTGCGGTTTGCTGACGTAGAGAATCTCCTCGGGAGCACCGGCCCTGACGAATTCGCTGAGCACCTTGCGCCCGTAATGCCGGGGATCCTTGATCTGGCTGTAGAGCTTGCCGTCGGAGAAGGTACCGGCGCCGCCCTCGCCGAACTGGACGTTCGACTCCGGATCGAGGATCCTTTTCCGCCACAAGCCCCAGGTATCCTGCGTGCGCTCGCGCACCGCCTTGCCGCGTTCGACGACGATCGGCCGAAAACCGCTCTGCGCCAGAACCAGCGCCGCAAAGATGCCGGCCGGACCGAAACCGACGACAATCGGCCGCGTCGTGAGTGGCAACGGCGCCCGCCCGACGAAGTGGTAGTGCATCTCCGGCGCCGGCTGCACGTGCCGGTCACCGGCGTGTCGTTCGAGCACCGCGGCCTCGTCGGGCAGCGCAACGTCGACGCTGTAGATGAAGGTCGGCGCAGCGGCCTTGCGCGCGTCGCAACTGCGGCGAAAAACGCGCAGTTCATTGATCTCCGGCAGCGCCACACCGAGGCGATTGGCCACCTCCTCGGACAGCGCCGCCGGCGGGTGTTCGAGCGGGAGGCGAATTTCACTGATGCGCAACATGACCGATTCCGTTTCGTCAGAGAGCGCGTCGCCAACGCTCAGGGCTGCTGCCCATAGGCGGCGAAGCGAGCGAGTACGATGGACATCTCGGTGGCATCGAGGAGCACCGGTTGGCCAAGTTGGCACGCACGCCAGTACTGCTCGCACAGGGCTTCGAATTCGACGCCGAGATCGAGCGCCTGCTGCAGGTCGTCGCCGACCACCAGCATGCCGTGGTTGGCCAGCAGGCAGGCGCGTCGATCCGCGATGGCCAGCAGCACGGCGTCGGACAGGGCCTGTGTGCCGAAAGTCGCGTAGGCGGCGCAGCGCACGCTGTCGCCGCCAAAGCGCGCGATCATGTAGTGGAAGGGCGGGATGTCGTGGCGCAGGCAGGCGAGACTGGTGGCAAACGGCGAATGCGCATGCAATATCGCACCGGCGTCCGGGCGCCCGGCGTAAAGATCACGATGAAAGCGCCACTCCGAGGACGGCTGGCGGCGACCTTCGCAACTGCCGTCCAGGCGTACGCAGACAATATCCTCATCTACAAGGGCATCGTAGGGCATGCCCGTGGGAGTGATCAGGAAACCCGCGCCGGTACTGTCGCCGGCGCGCAAGCTGAGGTTGCCGGCGGTGCCGCGATTGAGGCCGGATGCCTGCATGCGGCGCGCAGCGTCGATCAACGCCTGCCGCGGATCAGGCATGCCGAGCCTCCGGGTAGAGATCCAGCAGCGCGTCGCTGCTGGCAGCACAAACGCCGCGTTCGCTGATCAGCGCGCTGACCAGGCTGGCCGGCGTGACGTCGAAGGCCGGGTTGGCCACCACTACGTCGCTCGTGACTTGCCGCAAGCAGCCGCTGCGACCGGCGCTGTCACAACCCCATACGATGCGCAATTCTTCGGCGTCGCGCTCCTCGATCGGGATGGCGGCGCCGTTCGGGCAGGCAAAGTCGATCGTCGAACGCGGCGCCGCGACATAAAACGGCACCGCGGCCGCACGCGCGGCCAGCGCCTTGAGGTAGGTACCGATCTTGTTGGCGATGTCGCCGTTGGCGGCGACGCGATCGGCGCCGACCATCACCGCGTCGATGCGGCCGCTCTGCAACAGCAGACCAGCGGCGTTGTCGGCAATCAGCGTGCGGGGTACGCCGTGCCGCCCGAGTTCCCAGGCGGTCAGCAGGCCCTGGTTGCGCGGGCGGGTCTCGGAAACCCAGACATGCACGTCAATTCCCGCGTCGAATGCGGCATAGACCGGCGCCAGCGCCGTGCCGTAGTCGACCGTCGCCAGCCAACCGGCGTTGCAATGGGTCATGATTTCGAGCCTTCCCTTCTGCGCGCTGCCGGCACGCAGCAACTGCAGGCCATGCGCTGCGATGCGTCGGCACTGCTGCACGTCTTCTTCGGCAAGGGTGGCGGCCTCGCGCCACGCCGCGTCGGCGCGCGCCGATGGTGGCAGCGTCTGCAGCACTGCTTGCAGGCGCGCCAGTGCCCAGCGCAGGTTGACCGCCGTTGGCCGTGTCGCGGCCAGCGTTTCAATGGCGACGGCGAGTGTGGCATCGTCCGCCCGCTGCGTCAGCGCCAGGGCGACGCCATAAGCGGCCGCCACCCCGATCAACGGCGCACCGCGCACCTGCATGCTGCGGATCGCGTGCGCCACCTCGGCAAGCGTACGCAACCGCAGGATGCGGTACACCTGCGGCAGCACCGTCTGGTCGATGATGTCGACAGCACGAGCGTCCACCACTGGCTGGATCGTTCTCGTCGGCGTGCCATTGATTAACATGGCCGCCATTCTAGCAGCCGACTGCCCGGTTCCGAACTTCCGTCGCACTCCCGCGGGTGCGGATCCGAAGCCCTGCAGGGCTCCCTGCGCACGTCAACGCCGTTCGGGTTTAATATGCCATGGTCGCTTGTCCGCGTATTTTCCCTACTGAGGAACGCCCATGAAACTGCCATCCCGGGTCAAGGCCCTTTGCACCCCTGCCCTGCTGTTCTGCGCTCTCGCCGCCGGTCACCTGGCAGGAAGCCTGCAGGCCGCCGAGATGCCCAAACGCAAGGCCGGCCTGTGGGAGATCAACACGCGCATGGACGGCATGCCGGCAATGGGCGCGATCCAGCAATGCGTCGACCAGAAGACCGACGACCTGATGCAACAGCAGGCCCGGAAGGAGCAACCCAACTGCAGCGTCATCGACGTCAATAACCAGGGCAACAAGGTGAGCGTACACTCGGTCTGCAAGGTGCAGGGCAGTACCGCCACCACCGACGGCGTATTCGTGGGCTCGTTCGACGCCGCCTACAAGGGCGACATGTTGACCCGCTTCAACCCACCGCTGCATGGCACCAAGGAGTCGAAGGTCTCGCTGGAGGCGCGCTGGGTTGGACCGTGCAAGGCCGGTCAGAAACCCGGCGATGTGATCATGCCGAACATGGCGGGGAGCAACCTCAAGGAAATGATGAAGGATCCGACGGTCCAGGAGATGATGAAACGGCAGAAATAGAGCTGCGGCATGGGGCTCCAGCAGGCACACGCGGTCGCCCCGCCCCGCCGCAAGTCCCTTACAATAATGGTCTGCATGCTGGGCGGGGGTTGGTTGGCGACGCGGCAGAATGGGCACGGCAAGGTACTCCTGCGGTGACATGAGCGTCGACGCGCCAGATCAGAACCTGCGCTCAAATGGGGAGAGAGGACGCCGATTGCCGCGCAAGCCGACTTGTCGCGCCACATTCGGGTTGATCGGCGGTCCAGCGGTTTCATCAACAAGAAAGGAGCAAACATGTCTTATTCGGCCTTCGTACAGGCACGCGATTTCCTTCTGACTCACCGCACCGACTACGAAACCGCTTATCGCGATTTCCAGTGGCCGCAACTTGGCGAATTCAACTGGGCCCTCGATTATTTCGATGTGATGGCAGCGGGCAACGATCGCCCAGCGCTGTGGGTGGTCAATGAAGACGGCTCGGAACAGAAGATGTCGTTTTCCGAGATGTCCCGGCGTTCGAACCAGGTCGCGAACTGGCTGCGCACGCAAGGCGTCAAGCGCGGCGATCGCATCCTGATGATGCTTGGCAACGAGGTGCCGCTGTGGGATACGATGCTGGCATCGATCAAACTTGGCGCCGTGTTGTCGCCGGCCACCACGCTGCTGGCTCCCGACGACTTGCGTGACCGCCTCGACCGTGGCCAGGTGCGACACGTGATCATCGGCCACACGCACGCCGAAAAGTTCAGCGACCTGCCCGGAGACTACACGCGCGTCACCGTCGGCGGCGCGGTGGCCGGCTGGCAGCAACTTGAACAGGCCTACGCGGGATCCAGCGACTTCCAGCCCGATGGGCCGACACAGGCGACTGATCCGCAGCTTCTGTACTTTACCTCCGGTACCACCTCGAAACCCAAGCTGGTACTGCACAGCCAGCAAAGTTATCCGGTCGGGCACCTGTCGACGATGTACTGGCTCGGGCTGCAACCCGGCGACGTGCACTGGAACATCAGTTCGGCCGGCTGGGCCAAGCATGCCTGGAGCTGCTTCTTTGCGCCCTGGAATGCCGGCGCCACGGTGTTCATCTACAACTACGCCCGCTTCGCCGCAGCATCGATCCTGGAAACCCTGGTCAGATGTTCGGTGACCACCCTGTGTGCGCCACCGACGGTCTGGCGGATGCTGATCCAGGAGGACCTGAGCAAGTATCCGGTCAAGGTTCGCGAACTGATCGGCGCCGGCGAGCCGCTGAACCCCGAAGTCATCGATCAGGTCAAGGAGGCGTGGGGCATTACCCTGCGCGACGGCTTCGGCCAGACCGAAACGACCGCACAGGTCGGCAACTCGCCCGGACAGGCGGTCAAGCTCGGCTCGATGGGACGGCCGATGCCCGGCTACCAGGTGCGCCTGGTCGATATGGACGGCCATGTGAGTGACGAAGGTGAAATCTGTCTGACCTTGTCGCCGCGCCCGCTCGGACTGATGATCTCCTACGACGACGACCCCGAGAAAACGGCCGAGGTGATGCGGGATGGTTTCTATCACACCGGCGACACGGCCGCGATCGATGCCGACGGTTACATCACCTACGTCGGCCGTGCCGACGACGTGTTCAAGGCGTCTGACTACCGCATCAGCCCGTTCGAACTGGAAAGCGTTCGGGTGTGGATCTTTTTGGCCACGAAAGATCGTAGGCAGATCAAAGCGTGGGGGCATAAAGGGCCTGGTGAAGAGGTCTCTCGGGTGGTATGTAACCGGTTACGAGGCGATTACGTACCGCCACAGGAGACCCCTTCATATGGAAGCATACCCAAGCGACACGTATTTTGACGAGTTTGTTGGCGCGTGCGAGCAGT